>NZ_JARWCR020000001.1:0-396900 GCF_029846695.2 Bradyrhizobium nivariense
GATAGTACACGCTGCCGCGGCTAATCCTCAAAATCTCCGCCTGTTTCGTGATCGACAGATCGTGTTCACGGTCGATCATCGCTTTGCGCTCAGCAATCCCGCCTTGGTGAGCGCTCCTTCTAAAAAATCATTCTCCAGCGTCAGTTCTCCGATCTTGGCGTGGAGCGACTTCACATCGACCGTCGGCGTGGCCGGCGTCCCGCCTCCCGATCCGAAAACGTCGGAAGCGCTGCCTTCAAGCTGCGATTTCCATGCTGTGATCTGATTGGGGTGTACATCGAAATGCTCGGCCAACTGGGCTATCGTCCGATCGCCTTTGACGGCGGCCAGAGCCACCTTCGCCTTGAAGGCCGGTGAGTGGTTCCGGCGGGGTCGTCTGCTCATGGTCTCTCCTGATTCGCGGGGCCTATCGTGCCCGCCGTCAGGCAGAAACTCCACTTAGCGTCCTGTGCAGATTTCCGGGACCGGCTCTTGTAACGGGAGTGTGGGATGCAGCACTGGTAAGGCGGCTCCAATCAGATGTTGATGGCAAGTTGGAAGACCGCAGAGCTAGGCCCGCGCAGGAAGGAGCGCGCGTGGGTACTCCTGCATCAATCAACGGGTGCTCGTCGCGCTCTGGCGCGGTATTTCAGCGAAATAGAAACAAAAGAAAAGGTAAGTATCTTGTGCACGGCGTGTGCACGTCGCCCTATAACCACTTGTTTCTTATGGACTATCCGTCCAGTCCGTCAGGGTGGCAGCGATTGAGCCCCAGCTGGTAGGTCTAGGTTCGCGGATTGGGTCGACCCAAGCCCAAAGCGGATTCAAATTCGTCTCGACGCAGTTTCTGCGGGGGACGTCCAGCAAGGGACTTTTATCCGCGCTTGGCAAGCCGATCGAAAACGCTTCGACGAGGGTCATATCGCTCGGCACTTGCTTGAGAGATGGCCCGCCCCAGCAACGTGAATCAGCCTGCCAGGCATCACTCATGAGGCTGCATCGGCCACTGCGCCATCCTCTCGACATCAACGCAACCACAGAATTGATTACCTGACGACCGGCGCCTTAAAGGCCTGGCTGAGGAAAATAAGCACGATCGTCACGCCGATAAGGCAGCTAGAAATGGCGGCAATCGTAGGATCGACCTGATCCCGAAGAGCGTTGAACATACGACGGTTCAGTGTAGCGGCAGAACCGTTGGAGATGAACATAGCAACGACTACCTCGTCGAAAGAAGTAAAGAAGGAAAAGAGAGTCGCCGACAGCACCGACGCCCTGATCTGCGGCAGCGTCACCGTGAAGAACGCACGCAAGCGCGTCGCGCCCAGGCTCCGGGCCGCCTGTTCTTGATTGCCATCATAAGACGCCAGTCCTGCCGTCACGATGATGACTACGATGGGCAGCGCCAAAGCGGTGTGGACGACAGAGAGCCCGAGAGTGGTATTCACCAGGCCGAGCCGTGCCAACACGAAGAGCGAGCCAACGGCTACAAGGATGACTGGCACGGTCATAGGCAATGCGAAAAGGCCGAGAAGGAACGACCGCCACACTGTACTGCCGGCCCAAATACCGTAGGCCGCAGCAGTCCCGATGGACGTCGCTGCCACCATTGTGATGATCGCCACACGAAAGGAAATCAACGTCGATGTCATCCATTCAGTGGAGTAGAAATAGTGCTCGTACCATCTCAAGGAAAAGTCCCGTGGCGGGAATTCGAGATCCGGTGCGCCGGAGAAACTCATCGGCACAACGATAAGGGTCGGCAATATAAGGAAAATCAAGGTAAGAACCGCAAAGGCATAGAGCCAAATGCGCTGCCGGTGAGTCACTTGTGTAATGGAGGCGGGACGATTTAACCAAGTCATCATAACGTCCTCCGTCCTGTCTTCCGTGCAAGAACTGCTGCAATCGCGATCAGCGTCATTGTACTGGTCAGCAATACGATCCCGAGTGAACTCGCAGCGCCCCAACTGGAATACAGCCGCACGTTAGCGTCAATCCGCATGGCCGCCATGACGACCTGACCGCCTCCAAGCACTGCGGGTGTCGTGTAGAAGCCGAGGCACATGACGAACACCATCAGGAGACCTGAGAAGAATCCGGGCAATGACAACGGGAAGAACACGTCCCAAAACGCCCTCGACGGCTTGGCTCCCAGATTGCACGCCGCGGCAACGAGATTCTGATCGATCGATCGCATCGATGCGTAAAGAGGAAGCACCATAAAGGGAATCATGACGTGAACCATGCCGATCAGCGCGCCGGTCAAATTGTGCGCGAGTTGCAATGGCTCGCTGATCAGTCCAATGCCGATCAGAGCCTTGTTGACAAGACCCTTGTTCTGCAAGAGCACGACCCAAGCATAGGTGCGAACCAGAACGGCCGTCCAGAACGGGAGAAGAATGAAGAGAAGCATGTATTTCAGGGTTTTTTCCGGCAGTTGGACCATAAAATACGTGAGCGGATAGCCGATCAGCGCTACTAACAGTGTCGTGTAGAGCGACACTCTGAAGGTAATGGCCAAGACCTCCGCATAGACCGGCTGGCTCCAGAGCCGCTGATAATTCTCTAAGCTGAATCCGCCTCTGTCTCCGAGAAAGGAGAAGTAGAGCATGACACCGAGCGGCAGGATAACAGCCAGAAAAATGACCGCTGCGCCTGGCGCGGAAAGGGACAGAAGCCATGCGTTTTCCGAATTCGCAGAACTCCGGAGCGCCTCGGCATTCCCGTCCGAACTTTGGGTCAATGTGATCGGCGCCATGTTCATCGCTTGATGTCTCTGCCCACGACACGGCTTTCGTTGATATGCAGGCCAACTGAAATCGGCTCGCCACGCTGGGGGAAAAGCGACTTAGTGCCTTCGCGTAGGTTTCTCCTCACCGAGATGGTTTCACCCGTTGGAAGCAGAACGAAAGCGAGGCAGCTTTCGCCCTGAAAGAGAATTCTTTCAAGAATACCGTCGAACACATTGAAAGCGCTCGGATCTACGGAAGGTGTGATGACCTCCATCTTCTCCGGACGGATCACTAACAATCCCTCCCCCTCTGGCGGAGTTGAGCCATAAGCTAGCTTAAGCGTCTGATCGCGGTAAAGGGATTGGCCGCCGGATGTCTTAGTCGGCAGGAAGTTGGATTCACCCATGAATTCCGCGATGAAAGCCGTCTTTGGTGCATTGTAGAGATCTTCCGCTGCATCTATCTGGGCGATCTCTCCCGCCCGCATTACCGCAATGCGGTCCGACATTGTAAGTGCCTCGCGCTGGTCGTGCGTCACCAGAACGGTCGTCATTCCTAGGCGCTCATGCATCGCTCGCAACTCGACCTGCATGCGCTCCCTCAAGTTCTTGTCTAAAGCCGAAAGCGGCTCGTCCATGAGGAGGATCTTGGGCTTGGCGACCACCGCGCGCGCGAGTGCAATACGCTGTTTTTGGCCGCCGGATAGTTCGGAGATTCGTCGATTCTCGTAGCCGGGCAGTTGCACGGTCTCGAGGACCTGGGCCACCGCTTCGTCGATCTCCCTTTTCGACCACTTCCTGACCTTCAACGGATAGGCGATGTTCGCAAAGACGTTCATATGCGGGAAGAGAGCATAGTTCTGGAACATCATTCCGACGCCGCGCTGATGCGGAGGTTTCAAGATCACCTCTTCGGCGCCGAATTTGAGGGAGCCATGATCCGGTCGAATGAAGCCGGCAAGGACCATCAGCAGAGTCGTCTTTCCGGAACCAGACGGTCCCAGAAGGGTCATGAACTCACCGCTGCGAATATCCAGCGACACGTTCTTGAGAGCGGCTACCGCGCCATAGACCTTGCTGATATCTGCGATGCCAATCGGTAGCGACTGCATCGAGGCGGAAGTCAAGTTTCTTGGTTGTTCCATATTGTCACGCACATCCAATGCACCACGATTGAACAGGTAGTCGCGATCAGTTTGGCCGGGCGGCCGACTTAATGCTTCGAACCGCCCGACAGGGAGCCGACAGCATGGAGCGTCGGACTTCATGCGACTTTTCTCAGTTCGAGATGAGCATCGCGTCAAAGGCTTCCGACAACTCGGCCCCAAACTTATTCCAGAAGTCGAAATCGACCGTATATTGTTTTTGGATGTTCTCCGGCGACGAGGCTAACCGAGCCAGTGTGGCTTCATCATAGCCTTCATAGGCCTTTAGGTTCGCCGAACCGTAGGAGATATACTTGGGTAGATCCTTAGCGTATTGCGGCTTGCTGATTTCCTTGAGAAACTTCAATGCGTTTTCAGGATGCGGAGCTCCCTTGACGATCGCATCGCAGTCGATTTGAAGGACGCCGTCATTGAACGTAATCTTATACTTGGCTCCGGCGTCGATGGCAGCCTGCGTACGGCCGTTCCAAGTGTAAATCAGCGGCACCTCGCCGCTCTTGACGAGTTGCATTGCCTGAGCCCCGCTGGTCCACCAAATGACGTAAGGCTTCAGTTCGGCAAGCTTAGTCATTGCAGCTTTGCGTCCCTCCGGTGTGCTGAGAAACTTGTATATCTCGCTCTTCGGATGCCCCATAGCCAGAACGGCCGCTTCGAGATTGCCGCGCGGATCGCGGTACATTCCGCGCTTGCCGGGAAACTTCTTGACGTCCCAGAAATCCTTCATGTTCTGCGGACCTTGACCGCCGTAAGCCTCAGTGCTGTAGCCGATCGCCTGGGAGTACACGTCGTAGCCGACGCAGTAGTCGTTCACCGAGCCTGGAACATAATCATTACGGTTTACGATGTCGGCAGGTAGCTTGATGATAACGCCGGCGGCTGCGGCGCGTCCGACTTCAGTCATGGAGAGTTGCACGATGTCCCAGGTCACCGCACCGGCCTCGACCTGAGCTCTGACCTCTCCCCAATTCTGGGAAGTATCTTCGGACAAAGTCATGCCCAACGTCTTCGCGGCAGGATTCCAAAGCGCGGTACGTCGAGCTTCTTGAGAAACGCCCCCGGCCCCAGCGATCACGACGTCAACTGCGTGCGCCGACGCGAAGACGCCGCTCAGCGCGAAGGCCACTGCGGAAACCAGGCCGAGATGATAATTTCTAAAAGTCATGTACTCGCTCCCGTTGTTGATAAAGTCCCGGCGCAACACCGCAGCCTTCGGTCGCTAATGAGTTTGGAGAGCCAAACCTTTCGCCAAATGAAACCTGCGGGCATTCAAGGAAATCCCAGAGCCATCTCGTGCCGGAACTCGTGACAAGACATGCAACCGGTGGCGGCTCTTCTCTCGTTTTTTCGCGCCGCTTCTCTGTCGGCACGGCACTCCATCGATCATGAATTGCGTCGTTCGTAATCCGCGGCAGGGCGTCCGCTTTGCCAATAGCGGCCTCCCCTGTAGGCGAACGAACTCTCGTCAACCTGGCCGCCACGACTGGCTCCCTCATTTCATCGCTCCATATTCAGAAGCGCCGAATGCGGAGCCGCAGCCTGTTCTATCGAAAGCGTATCCGGAGCAGTCACTGTCCAACCCTAACAACCTGATGGCGTTTCAGCGCCACAGCGGGGCTCGCGATAACGCCACACATTGCTGCAGCGGCACCGGACCTACTTCCCTTGCCGGCCAAGAGGCGACCCCCGTCACGTACATTTCACATCTGTTTGATTTTTGTCAATATCAAACATGAACCAATCATTTTTTTGGAAGTTTATTGCGCGCCAAGGAGATTTGTTCTATTTTTGTTTGAAACGAACACTGAAAGAGTCAGCGAGCGTGAGCCTCGGCCGGGACGACTTCACTTTTGAAGGGTCGTGCAAGAAGGCTCGCACGATCGATCAGACACCCTCACTCGCCGCTACGGCACAGCCGCACGGCTAACTCTGGGACGATCCATGACTATTGCTAGAGGTTATGCTGCGACCGACGCGTCGAAACCGCTGACGCCCTTTACCTTCGAGCGCCGCGAGCCGAACCCTGATGACGTGGTGATCGACATCAAGTTTTCAGGCATCTGTCATTCGGACATCCATACCGTTCGCAACGAATGGAAGAACGCGGTCTATCCGATTGTTCCAGGTCACGAGATCGCCGGTATCGTTTCTGCAGTCGGTTCCGCTGTTACCAAGTTCAAAGTTGGTGATCGGGTCGGCGTCGGCGTTTTCGTGGACAGTTGCGTCGGCTGCGCCTGCCGCGATCTCGATAACGAACAATATATGCCGGGCCTTGTGGATACCTACAACAGCGTCGAAGCAGACGGAAAGACGGCCACACAGGGGGGCTATTCCGACCATATCGTCGTTAAGGAAGGCTATGTCCTGTCGATCCCGGACAACCTGCCGCTCGACGCCTCCGCACCGCTGCTCTGCGCCGGCATCACGCTCTATTCGCCGCTCCGCCACTGGAAAGCCGGCCCCGGCAAGAAGGTAGCCATTGTCGGGATGGGCGGGCTAGGCCACATGGGCGTCAAACTCGGCGCGGCCATGGGCGCGGATATCACCGTGCTCTCGCAGACGCTATCGAAGAAGGAAGACGGCCTGAAACTCGGCGCTAAGGAATATTACGCCACCAGCGACGCCTCGACATTCGATAAACTCGCCGGCACCTTCGACCTCATCATTTGCACGGCCGGCGTAGCGATCGACTGGAATACATATCTTTGCCTGCTCAGGCTCGACGGCACCATGGTCATCGTCGGAGCCCCGGAGCACATGATCCCGGTTCACGCCTTCTCGCTAATCCCTGGCCGCAGGAGCCTTTCCGGCTCGATGATTGGCTCCATCAAGGAAACTCAGGAAATGCTGGATTTCTGCGGAGAGCACAACATCGTGTCGGAAATCGAGAAGATTAACATACAGGACGTCAACGAAGCCTACGAACGCGTCCTGAAGAGCGACGTCCGCTACCGCTTCGTCATCGACACTGCATCGCTCGCCGCCTGATCTCAGACAACATACCGAAAGCGGGCGGGGTGGCTTGCTGGCCGCCCAATGCCGATCCGTACCGGACGGCTGACGCTGGACGCGAAGCGGAGGGCCGTCATTGCGGCTCGGCCGGAAGAGGCGCACGCTTGGCGACCGCCTGCTCGCGCATGAAGATGTAGATGCCGGCACCGATTATCAGTGCGGCGCCGACGAGCGTCAGCGGCTCCGGAACTTCGTTGAAGAAGATGTAACCGACCAACATACCCCAGATGATCTGCGTATATTGGAACGGCACCACGACGCTCGCGGGCGCAAGCTTGAGCGACCGGTTCGTGCACAACGCACCGCCGATGAAGAACATCGCCATCACGACGAAGATTGCGAGATCGAAAGGGCGCGGCGTAACCCATTCGGTCCGCAGGATCAGCATCATCATCAGTCCGATGAACATGGAGCCGACGAGCGATGACGAGATCAGCACGACGTCGGCGGACTGACGCAGCGACCGCGTTGCCAGCAGCACGCACGCGTAGATCATGCCGCCGAACAATCCGATCAGGACCGGTCCAGTGAGCATCTCGGCCGACGGATGCATGGCGAACGCGACGCCGACGAATCCGACCACAACAGCGGTCCAGCGTCGCCAACCGACCCGCTCGCCGAGGAAGATCACCGATAGCGCAGTGACGTAGATCGGTGTCGCCATCCAGAAGGTCATCGCGTTGGCCAGCGGCAGATAGGTGATAGCGCCATAGAACGCCGCGATCTCAAGGGCCGAGATAGCCATGCGGATGAAGTGGAGCTTTTTATTCGGGGCGTTGCGGAAGACCGCGACACCGGCCCGCCAATAGAGCGGCGTCATCAGCACTATAGCGGTCGCGCCGCGCAGCACCAGTACTTCGCCAACCGGCATGACCCCGATCAGATATTTTCCGAACCCGTTGCTAACGGTGTAGATTAGGACGCTCAGCAGCATCAACCCGATGCCGAGCAGGATCGTGTTGGCCTGGCGTTGTGAGAGTTGGACCGTCATCGCGCGCTCACGCCGGCTCGTTGGCGGACGGCGCCGACCGTTCGATGCGCTGTTTGCGCATGAAGATGTAGAGGTACGCCGCGGTGAAGTGTCCGTGCTGATCTATGCTGTGCCAGCAGCGTCGAGCACTCTTCGGTAGGTCTCTGATCCGTATCGGCATCTGCGTTTGGTGTGGCGACGGACGCTTACTCCATCCAGGCGCCACCGCTGACAGTCAGCGAGATGCCCGTCATGAAGTTTCCTTGGGGCGACGCGAGAAAGCCGATGACACCTGCGACGTCTTCCGGGGTTTCCAGCCGACCAAGGGGCGTGTCCTTAATGTAAAGTTCCTGCACTTGTTCGCTCGTCAGGCCCCGCAAGTTCGCCTCCCAGGCGATTTCGCGCTCCTGCATCGCTGTGCGCACATATCCGGGGCAGACGGCATTGACCGTAATGCCCTCGGGAGACAGTTCGCTGGCCATTGCCTGCGTCAGACCGACAACGGCGAACTTGGAGGCGATGTAGTGGGCAAGGTACGAGGCCTTACCAGTCTTGCCGGCTACGCTCGCAACGTTGATGATCTTGCCACGCAGACCGTCCGCGAGCCTATCTTGTTTGAGCATTTGCCTTGCTATTGCCCTGCTGCAGAGAAAAGTGCCCTTGGAATTTACCTCGAAATTGAAATCCCACTCTTCCTCGCTAATGTCGATAAATCGCTGCATTGTGCTGACACCGGCATTGTTGCACCAGATGTCAATCCGGCCATGCTTGGACAGGACTCGCGCGAGCGCCAAATCAATCGAAGCAACGTCGGTCACATCCAGAGCCTCCGCCGAAGTCTCGATGGCTGATTTCCTGATTTCAGCGGCAGCGCGCTCAGCCTTGGCCGCATCGCGATCGGTGACGACAACATGCGCGCCAAGCTCGCCCAGACGCACCGCGATGGCCCGCCCGATGCCTTCACCTGCACCCGTAACCACCGCGAGTTGATTGTCCAGTGATAGTGACCCCATCGTCATTTCCAATTTCCTCCATGTAGTCGCATTGCTCGCAATGGCGCCGCATGTCTATCCGGAGTCAGATAACAACCTTGTCCGCTAACTCTCTTGTTTGCATGACAAAGCGGTCGATGCAGTCAGAGAAAGAGGCAATCGATCCAGCTCCGAGAAGCAAGTGGAAGAGAGCGCTCACTGAGTTTGACGATTCAGAGGATAGACACTCGCGGAACTTCTTCTCCAGGGCGTCATCCGACAGTGGCGCACCGGCGCTTCCGGGTGCGAATTCCTGAAATCTCTCGAAACGACGCCCATCCCTCAGTTCGATCTCAATGCGCGAGGATACCGAGGCTCCGCTCGGACCCTTTGGCAACGTTGCGTCGGTCAGCATAGTGGTTCGCTCCATGACGGACCGAATGTTCGCGTCGAGACCGTTTTCCAATGTGAACTCGGCGACACCGACCTTGCCGACCTGTGCAGCGACGGCCAGGCAATATGGCATGCTGAACTTTGCCTCGGTTCCGTTGGTCGGCCTGTCGTAGATCAGGATACCCGGAACGACTGGATCGATATGGCAGGTTATCTTGGCGATATCGCTGCCGCTGAAACGGTGCTCGGCTTTGAGGGTAAGCATTGAGTAGATGGCGGTATGCGAGGCTGTACAGCAGGGATAAGCCTTGATGACCATACTTCCTCCGAGCAAGCGGTAGGGCTCGCCGAAGCCGTCGATGATGGTTTCAAGGTCGCGTCCTTTTTGGAACAGAGATCCAAAGCCCGCTTCTCCGAACAGCGCGCCCGCCGCGGCTGTCAAACCGGCCTTCGCAGCTTCAACGGCAAAGATGCCATTGCGAACAGCGTGGCCAACTTGAAGCGGTTTCGTATCACTGCCGAAGTTGGCTCGAATACCGGATGCTAATGAAGCGCACATTCCGAGCGCTTGACGCATCTGAAGAGGGGTCAGACCGAGGATGCGGCCTGCTGCAGCGCAAGCAGCAAAACTCCCCAATGTTGCGGAGGAATGCCATCCACGACGATAGTGATCCGGATTGATGATCTCGCCTAATCTCATTGCCGCTTCGGAAGCTACGAGGTACGCCTTCATGACCTCCGCACCCGACACTCCGGGGCACGCATCGGCCGCCACGATCGCTGCAGTGGCGGCAGTCACCGTCAAATGGGCCAAGGAGTATTCGACCTCGTCGTCGTCGAAATCGTGAATGTGGCCGGCAAACGCGTTGATCAAACCGGCTTCCCGTAACGAGACGCGTCTGTTGCTACCCCAGATGCGAGCCGAGAGCCGGCCCTGTTCAGGAAGATCTGCGGAAAGTGACACCAAGCGGTCGAAAGCGGGCAGTTTTGTACCCGCAAGAGCTACGCCGACGAGATCGGCAACATGTCGGGAAGCCTGGCACGTCTCTGTTTCGGACACTTTTGGTGTGTCCTGGACGATAAGTTCTGCGAGACGAAGCTCTAGGGTATTTGACGAAACGATGCTCATTAGGGCTTTCCGTTCGCTGGAGCTATTAGGGGCGCTGTGGCGCCTGCGGGATCAATCGATCGGCGCGAAGTGGAGGCGGCAGACGTTGAGTGCGGCCGGGCGATGGCATGCTCCAGACTTCGCCCACAGGACGAGACGATCCAGCCACGCACGAAGGAGACAACAAGAATAGCGCGGTAGGCGAGGAATGTAGGACTTCGTCGCGATCGGCGACGACGATAAGGGCGCTAAATTCGTCCAGATGCGCCGCGGTGGCCCGTCCAACGCCTTCGCCTGCGCCCTTAACCACTGCAAAATGATCGCTCAACGGTCTTCGACGCATCGTCCTTCCCAATTCCTTCGACGTCGTCGCATCGCTCGCGACAACGCCTCATGTCGAGGCAGCGCGGCCTGCATGCCAGCAAGGGCGCGAGCCGTTGCTCCCACTTGACACGATGTTCGATTTATGTCAATTTCAAACATCAAATAAACATTCCCGAAAACGATCGTTGTGCTTTCGGAGTATCTGTGCTGTTTTTGTTTGAAACGAACATCACACAGTTTGAGGCGAACATGAGTAGCGGACGCAACGACCGTCAAAAAACGTTGCTCGAATATCTCGGCGAAGCCGGGACGGGCAGCATCGAAGAACTTTGCAAGCGGTTCGACGTCTCCGAGATGACGATCCGGCGCGACCTTTCAGAGCTCGAAAGAGAGGGCCTGCTCATTCGCACCCACGGCGGCGCCAGGCTGAAGGAAACGGCATTCTTCGAGGTGTCGTTTGCAGCCAAGGCGACCCAGTTCGTCGCTGAAAAAAAGCGGATCGCCGAACGTGCAGCCGAGTTTGTGCAAGACGGAGATAGGATCATCATCGATTCAGGAACGACGACCGGTCATTTCGCCCGCCTGCTAAAGGATCGCCGCCTGACCGTCGTGTCCAACGCGTTGAATGTCGCAACCGATCTGATCGATGGTCGACAAATCGATCTGCATTTTTGCGGAGGGGCACTGCGCCGGGGACCTGTAGCTGCGGTCGGTCAGGTGGCCGCAAAGTTCTTTGAATCTATTCGCTGCGACCGCCTCTTTATGGGCGTGGAAGGAATAGACGACACCGGCACGATGACCGTGCCGGATGTCGATGAGGCTTTGGTGAAGCAGGTAATGATGCGCGCAGCCCGCGAGGTGTTTGTTCTCGCCGACCATAGCAAGCTCCGGCGCAATTCACTCGGCGTCATCGGTGGCCTCGGCTCCGTGACGGCATTGATAACCGGCGAGGAAGCCAACTCATCGGCTTTGGCGTCTCTCCGGGGATTGACGAATGTGATCACCGTGTAAGCTGAAGCTTCTGCAGCGAAGCTATCACTCAAGGGTGCCGGTAACGGTGAACCAACTTTATCTTCCCGAGCAGGAGACCTGCTTCGGGAGCAGCCTTCTACTGCCACCACGCCTGATCTCGGGCGACCTTATGAACTTACCGACTTAGCGAGGTACTACGATGAACCCCATGGATAGATTTCGGCTCGATGGCCAAACCGTCATCGTTACGGGTGCGGCACGGGGCATTGGCCTTGCGGTGGCGGAACTCTGCCTGCACGCGGGCGCGAATGTCGCCATCATCGATATCCTCGAGGAACAGGGAAAGGCCTCCGCCCAGCGGCTAGCCAAAGCTTCCGGAAAGAAGGTCCGGTTCTACGGCGCCGATCTGCGCGACGCGATGAAAGCCGGTCAGGTGGTTCAGGAGATCAGCCAAGACTTCGGCCCAACGCACGTACTGATGAACTGCATCGGTATCGGTCCAAATACCGACGTTCTAAAGATCTCGCCCCAAGAATGGCAGAACGTCATGAACGTTAACGTCAATGCGCAGTTCTTCATCGCCCAGGCCGTGGCGAAAGAAATGGTCGTGAAGGGTGGCGGCAGTATCGTTTCGATCGGGTCGAACTCCGGCCTCATCGTCGACCGGCCCCAGCCGCAGGCGCATTACAATGCGAGCAAGGCCGCCGTTCATCAGATGGTCAAGTCGATGGCGGTCGAACTCGCGCCGCACAAGATTCGCGTCAACGCCGTCGCTCCCGGTTTCGTCATGACGGACATGACAAAGGACGCAATCACTAAGTCGGGCTGGCTGGAGATCTGGGAGCACAACACGCCGATGGGCCGCCTCGCCCGGCCCGACGAAATCGCTTTCGCGATGCTCTACCTCGCCAGCGACGCGGCAAGCTACGTGACCGGCAGCATCCTCGTGGTCGATGGCGGCTACACCTGCTGGTAGTCGCGCGTTCGAACAGACCGTTGGCGAATAAGCCTTACCGGCACGCGCTCGCAGCGCGCCACAGCGGAGTTCCCTACCATGAGTGATGCGACGACAAACGCCGTGAGTTCTCGCCTTTCCGAACGTACTGCGAAGGAACTGGCGGATGTTATATACCAACCCGGAATGGCGGGTTTCGACCACCCGGCGCTGGATGCGCTATGTCAGTTGAACGAAGCCCATACTGTCATGCTCGTCGAGCAGGGTCTGATTGCCCGTTCCGCTGGCCAGTCGCTTCTGAGGGCGATGGCACGGATACGCTCCGAAGGAGTTAAGGCGATCGATCTCGACCCGCAGTTCGAGGACAGCTATTTCGCTTTCGAGAACAGGCTCGCCGTGATCGCGGAAAACGATGCGGGCTATCTTCACACCGGCCGCAGCCGCAACGACCTTGGCGCAACGCTCGACAGGATGAGAACCCGCACGTTGTGCCTGCGGATGATGGAAGGGTTGAACCAGGCTCGCGCCGCCTGCGAAGCCAAGGCCGCCGAGCACGCCGAAAGTATCATGCCTGGCTACACGCATCTCCAGCCAGCGCAGCCGATCACCTTCGGCTACTTTCTGACCAATGTCGCATCTGCGCTCTCTCGCGAGCACGACAAGATCGCCGCCGTTTACACCCGCATCAACAGGTCGAGCCTTGGTGCGGCGGCGTTGGCCGGCACCAGCTTCAATGTCGACCGGAACCGCACGGCAGAACTGCTAGGATTTGACGGTATTGCGGAGCCGTGCCTAGAGGCGGTGGCGTCGCGCGACTTTGTCACCGAACTTCTGTGGACTGCGACTAGCGCATTGTCGGTATTGAGCCGGGTGGCACAGGATATGTACGTGTTCTGCACCCACGAGTTCGCGATTATTTCTTTCCCAGATCGGATCGCCGGCACATCCAGCATCATGCCGCAAAAGAAGAACATGTTCGCCCTCGAATACTTCCGGGCGGCGGCCGGGCGGAGCATCGGCGCGTTGACTGGCGCGCTCACGAACATCAAGGGCAGCAACTATTCCATCGGCCTTGACTCCACGCGTGAAGGCATCACGGATGCATGGCCGTCGTTGGCGCATTTCGTGGACTCCATGGAGCTTCTCAGGCTGGTGTTCGAATGCGTGAACGTGAACGCGAGCCGGCTTGAGCAGAGATGCTATGAGAACTTCTCCACCGCAACCGACCTCGCGGACGGCCTGGTTCGTGAGTGCGGCCTATCCTTCCGTGAAGCACATCACGTTGTAGGCGGCGCCGTGCAGCGTGCGATCGATGCCGGTCTGGATGCCACCGGTATGACGGTCGAGACTATCAATGACTCCGCCGAAAAGGAACTCGGCCGGCCATTGTCGATCACGCCGCAATTCGTTCGCGATTGCCTCGATCCGGTTCGATCCGTCCATGCACGAACGACTTCCGGCGGCACTGCACCGTCGGAGGTCCGGCGCATGCTTGCAGCATTGGCAGCAAAGCGCGCCCTGGATGTCAGCCTCGTCGCGACCCTTCGGCACAAAGTCAATCTAGCAGATGCACGCCTCCATCAGGCGGTTCAATCGATCGCCGCCTGACCCTCCCATTCCGAGCTCAACCCTCAACTTGAAGGAGCCTACCTTGCTGAACTTTGATGAACCCCGCTTCCTGCGGATCCAGTCGGGTGCCGTTGCCCTTGCCGAGCGCATCGATACGACCATCGCTTCCGCTCTCAATGCTGGTGCGACAAACCTGTTCTTCCTCGGGACCGGCGGTGTCGCTTATCTGATGCAGCCGGCCTATCAGCTTCTGCAGCGACGTTCGACGTTCCCGGTCTTTCTCGACTATCCGGCTGAGCTTGTGCTTACGGGGTCTGCGAACCTAACAAAAAACTCGATTGTCGTGATGCCATCGCTTTCGGGTACGACGAAGGAAAGCGTGGCGATGCTTGCCAAGCTCAAGGAGATCGGCGCGACCGTTCTCACCTTCGTGGGACATGAGGAAACGCCGTTGGGCAAGGGCGGCGACCAAGTATTCGTTAACTTCGCCCAAGACGATACGTCCTGCGAATCCTTTTATGTTCAATCCTTGCTAATCGCTCTGTCGATCATGAAGGCGCGGAACGATATCGACAATTACCACTCGGTTGTTTCCGAACTGAAGCGCCTGCCGGAACTGCTATTGGAAGTGAAGCGCGCGTTCGAGCCGAGAGCCGAGGCGTTCGCCGCTCGCATTGCGGGGGCCGACTATCATATCTTCACCGGCGGCGGGAACACCTGGCCTTCGGCGCTCTACTACGCCACCTGCATTCTGGAAGAAATGCAGTGGATCCGCACCCGGCCGGTCCACGCTTCGGATTTCTTCCACGGCACTCTGGAGCTCGTGGACAAAAACGTCAGCCTCATGTTGTTCAAGGGCGAAGATGCCTACCGCCCGCTCGCCGAACGGGTGGAGAGCTTTGCGCCGAATTACACCGACAAGCTGACCATTCTCGACAGCAAGGAATTCGCGCTTCCCGGGATTTCGGATGAAGTGCGCGCCATGGCATCGCCGATCGTCCTGGCAACCGTCCTTGAACGCGTCAGCGCTCATCTTGAGGTCATGCGCGATCATCCGTTGATCACGCGCCGCTATTACAAGCGCGTCGCATACTGAGCCATTTCGTGTCCGCCGTCGGGGTAGACGGCGGACACTCCATCTTCCGGGTAACAATATGCCAGATTTCGACGTAGCGACAGTGGGCGACAACTGCATGGATCGATACCTGCCGCCAGTCGGACTCGCGGCGATCGGCGGCAACGCCGTTAACGTCGCAATTCATCTCCGAAAGCAGGGCCTGCGCACCGCTTATTTCGGCGCCGTTGGACCGGACGACGACGGCCGCCGCATGCTCGACTGCTTCAAAGATAACGACCTCAATATTGCTCATGTCCAGGTCAAAGAGGGCGTGACTGCCTATACCAACATCGATATCGACAAAAGCGGCGATCGCATCATCGCATTCGAGGAATTCGGCGTTTGCCGCACCTATCGTCCATCCGAGGCGGATTTCAAGGTTCTGCTCTCGATGCGCCATGTCCATATCGGCTGGCTAGACGACGGCGGCGAGTTGAAGCGCCGCCTCGCGAGCGCCGGCGTGAGTGTATCTCAGGACATCACCGTCAATCCCGGTGCGGACGGATTGACGATCGCTTTCGGCTCCGCCGGTGCCGATCCGCATGCAGCGATCGACACCGCGAACGGATATCTGACACAGGGCGCCGCGCTCGCGGTTGTCACGCGAGGATCCATGGGAAGCATCGCGACTGATGGCTCGGTCGTGGTCGAGGCCGGAATCTTGCCCGTCGACGTTTGCGACACGACGGGAGCTGGAGACACGTTCATCGCGGGCTTCATCGCCCGACGGCTCGCCGGAGGAAACCTGCAGGAATGTCTCGCAGCCGGAAGAGACGCCGCCGCCGTCACCTGCACCCATTTCGGAGGCTTCCCGCAAACGCCGTACTTTCTAGTCTGAGAGTTGAGACAGGATGCAAAACGTCACAATTACCCGAAGCAGACGAGGCGCATTGAAAGTGAGGTGCTGCCTAGATCCATCGGAGCTCATTTTGAAGAATCGACAGTCGAGGCGCCTGTGCTCCACTCCATTGCCAACGATGAGGCCCTTACCAACACCCACCTTTTGGGTGAGATTAATAGGACGGCCAACGCTTTTTAATTTCGTCAACGACAACTCGAATGGTCGGTACGACACGTACGAAACTGACGCGCTACAGACACGATTGAATACAATAGCCACGCGTGCAGGCAGCTCGCTCTTTAAAGCGATTTCCGATCAGCGATATTGTGTCGTCGCCGAAGATGATGGCGCACTATGCGAGCTAGAATCTGGTCTCTAATACGAATCCGCCGAGCGATCGGCGGTTGCTTGCGGTAGGTTTATCCTGCTGCAGCCCTTCGGGGCGTTTCCTCCCTGACTTGGCCGTCGGCTTCAAAGCCGACGGCCCCTTTCCTCCCGACCACAACCGAACGCTTGCGTTTTGGAAAAGCTACACGGCGCGGCGGGTCAAACGGTCCAGAACACTCCGTTGCAACGATGCATCGCATTTTCCAAAGCTTTATCGACCACCTGCTGAGCGCCCGAAACCCAGAGGCCCTTCGCGAAGCTATGGCAGAAGCGATCGCCGCTCTCGACCTCCCGTGCTTCGCATATCTATCCATACCAGGTGAGTTGGGCGCCCAGCCACGTTTGATCTCGACGTATCCTGCGAGCTGGACGGAGCACTATTTGGAGCGCCACTATGAGCGCTGTGATCCCGTGATTGAACGTGTGATCAATCATACTGAACCATTTGAATGGGGCATCGGGGTCGCCTCATTCACTGCTTCAAACTTGCGCCAAGAATTATTCGATGAAGCCTCGCGATTTGGCATCCGCTGCGGGTTCACAATTCCCATTCACGATGGTCGCGGCCCGACCGCGGCGGTAACTTTCGCGTCGGACGAGCGTCGTCCGCAGTTTGAGAGAATTATCGGCGAGCACGCGCGGGTGCTGCAACTCATGGCAATGTATTTTCATTCGCACGCCCGTCGCAAGCTTGCTCCCGAGCGACAGATCAATGGCATATCGCTGTCACCTCGCGAATTCGAATGCCTCGAATGGGCCAGCCAGGGTAAGTCCGCATGGGAGATCGGACACATACTCGGCATTTCGCGTCGTACAGCTGCTTTTCATCTGGACAATGCCAAAGCGAAGCTTCGCGTTCATTCGATCTGCCAAGCTGTCGCTTGCTTGGTCGCGTCCAGGTCGACGACATAGTTGTCCAGTGCCGCGTCAATTTACGCTGACACCCTGTGCAGCTGCACAGGATATTTTTTGCGGAGATTTGGCTTCCTTTGCTGACACTTCAGCACGAGGAGGCGATGATGATGCAGCTGATCACGGCCGACTACTACGGCGACTTTGTTGACGAGATTTCTGAGATGCACCGCCTACGATACCGGGTATTCAAGGACAGGCTCGACTGGGATGTCGACGTTTGCGGCGAGTTAGAGGTGGACAAATTCGACTCCTTACATCCTGCTTACCTAATTCAACGGGCAAACAACGGCCGCATCCAAGGCTGCGTGCGCCTACTCCCCTCCACAGGGCCAACCATGCTGCGCGACGCCTTTCCCATTCTTTTGGACGGTTCCGCGGCCCCTTCGAGCTTGACGATCTGGGAGAGCAGCCGCTTTGCACTGGACATTCATCATGAAGCGCCGAAGGTCATCCATGGTCTAGCAACGGCAACCTATGAACTGCTTGCCGGTATGATTGAATTTGGCTTGTCGCGGCAGCTCACCGATATCGTGACGGTGACCGACGCTCGAATGGAGCGGATCTTGCGCCGCGCAGGATGGCCGTTGCGGCGGCTCAGCGAACCTCGCGCACTTGGCAGCGCCCTCGCGGTTGCGGGATATCTGGAGGTCTCTATTGAGAGCCTAGCGCGCGTCCGTGCCGCCGGTAGCCTTCGGGGCCCGGTGCTCTGGGTACCAGTTGCGCTTGCAGCGGCTTAGATGGAGCTAAGTACGACCACAATCTTCAACGGAGCCGCTTTAAGAATGAGACAGCGGCTCTATCGTTGGTGAGACGAGAATCAACATGGTGACGAGGCGCGCAAAGATATGCCAATTGCCGGAGCAAACAATATTGATCTGCATCATCTCCGCGCAGCGATCGCCGCATCCGATTGTGGAAGCTTCAGACAAGCAGCGGAGACGCTTGGTATGCGCCATTCTTTGCTGAGCCGCTCGATTGGTCAACTCGAGCATTTTGTCGGAGCAACGCTATTCACGCGATCGCGCGGAGGAGTCGTCCCGACTTTTGCGGGACGACGCATTCTGCGAATATCGCGAATTATTCTCGAACAAGTCGACATGCTTGTTATGACGGGCCGGTCTAGCGGCAATGGCGACCTTGGGCGTCTCTCCATAGGTTTCTGCACGTCAATTTCCGCCGGAAACTTGAGGGTAAGCCTAGTTGAATTCAAACGACACGCACCCCAGGTCGACCTAGCAACTGTAGAACGATCTCGCATCCGTCTCATGAACGCGCTTCGAAATGGTACCATTGACATAGCGATTGTTCCGGGACAAAGCCCATTATCCGATAGCATGCGTCTCCCGATCTGGAGCGAGCGCATCATGATCTTGCTGCCGAAAGACCATCCGCTCGCTGCGCAGGACGTTATTCATTGGACCGATCTTCGCAATGAAACGGTTCTCTTGAGCCAATATGACCCAGGAACAGATGTAGAGGATCTACTGATCTCTAATCTGGTGGCAGAGAATAAACGCCCCAGGATCGAACGGCATGACGTGAGCCGCGGTATCGTAAAGAGTCTCATCAGTATGGGTCTCGGAGTCAGTCTTGTTATGGAATCGGACGTTGGTGCCACCTTTGCAGGTTTGACTTATCGCGAGATACAGGACGGTACCGGTCCAAGTCGTATGGGCTTCTATGCTCATTGGCAAAAGGACAACGAGAATCCTGCTCTTCAGCGGTTTTTGGCGCTTCTTTCCGAGCGCTATCCGTCACCACCCGCTAACGGTGAGTGAATCTTGCGCCTCAGCCGAGCGAAACCTCTGTCAGTCGCCATGAACCGCGCCAGCATGGGAGCGATCAGCTTGCTTGGGTCGTTAATGGTCTGACCAGTTTCACCTGCAAGAGCTTTCGCGTAAGCGAGCAGATCTCGATGCACAGTATTCGGCAGTTCGACGCTGAGTCGGACGGGCTTATCGTCGGTCAGCGTTCCAATCTTTAACTTGGGCATCGAGTTACCCTCTGTATGGCTCGAGAACGAGGTCGCGATTGACGATGACGCGAACTGGGAAACCAGGTCGTACGGTCAAAGTAGGTTGAATATTGAGGCTGCGCCGAACCACCTGCTGTCCAGTTTGGTTTAGTGAATCGGAGGCGCCATGACGCAACGCCTGAACGATGGCGCTGTCGTTGCTATTGGTGTCGGACCCCGCACCTAGTTCGGTCCCGACAGCCAAGAACGTCGACAGCGCGGCGGCCTTGAATAGCTCACCCCAATGATTGTCGACCTGGTCTTCGAGCCCCGCGTAGCCTGCGCTGTCAGCACCGGGCTGCCGCTCCAGAACGATCGAGCGGCCGTTCGGCATGATCAGCCGGGTCCAGACCAGCAGCACCCGCGACTGCCCGAACGAAACCTGACTATCATAACCGCCGATCAGCCTCGCTCCTTGGGGCACGAGCAAAAAGCGACCGGTCGGAGTGTCGTATAAATTCTCCGTCACTTGCGCCGTGACTTGGCCGGGAAGGTCTGACCTGATCCCCGTGATCAGCGCTCCTGGAATGACCGTCCCGGCCTGCACGATGTATGGTGAAGCGGGCCTGGCGACGCGGTCAGGGCTCACCGTGCGACGGTCCACGGAAGCGTTCACAAAAGCAAGTTTTCGGTCCTGCGCGTTTTGGGTAGATCCATCATCGCCGGCGCTCGTGGCGTTCGGCGGCGCCACGCGCTCGCCTCCAACCGCCGCAGCGGCGGGCGGACGCACCTCTCTCCCATTGGTCGAAGCGAACAGATGGCTGATACGGGCTGCCTCGCTCTCTTGATCCCGGCGTTGCTGTTCCGGATCTCCGCCGGTTATCGGCGACTGGCCTTGCGCGGCCAGGATCGGTCGACCGAGGTCGCCTGGGAGTGGCGGACCAAGCTGCGGTACGGTTTGGCGTGAAACGCCAGTATAGTCCTTCGGCAGCGCCTCAATCCCGTCAGCGAGATTGTGATGATCAGTGCTATAGAGTTCGTCGGCCGCGCGGTTACCGGAGCGATTGCTCTGCAGCGACCACAGCACAGCACCGCCGATAACAAGCAGAGCAACTGCGCTGCCCCCCGCCAGAACCTTGCGGGACAATCGGGTGACCCGCGGGGGTTCGGCTCGCAGGCGAAAGCTCCTGGATTGCTCCTCCGGTGTTTGCGGCGGAATGACCCCGTTAGAACTGTTTTCGTTCTGCGTGTTCATGACGACGGCCTCCCGTCAGTCCGGACAATTCTGACCTTCTGCTGATGCTCACCGCCGAGCCGCAGTTCTGCGGCTGCAAACAGCCGATCGACGATCAACACATTGCCGTAGGCGCGATAGTTGACGAGCTCGGCCTTGCCATCGGGCCCAATGACGAACAGCGGCGGCATCTCGCCCTGGACAATCCCTTGCGGGAATTCGATATAGACCTTTCGGCCGTCGTCATACGCTGCGAGCGGCCGCCAGGGTGGACTGTCGCCCTCGATCGCGTAACGAAAGACACGCTGCGCTGGATCTGGAATGACCGGTCTGAGGGCGACTGAGCGCGATCGTTCGCGAACCGTTTCCGGGTAGTACCAGGCTACGGATGGCATGTACGGTCGTTCGCGGGAGCGGAGCTCGATCAGGTAGGTGCGCCGGTCCGTGTTGATGACAAGATTCGTCTCGATTGAGGCCCGGGTCGGCTTCACCAAGATGTGGACCCGGCGCGTGTCCCCGCTCCCGCTCTCCGTATCTCCGACGACCCATCGCACGGTATCCCCGGCCGCGATCGGTCCGGATCCCGTCAGTTGCTCTCCTTCTTCCAGCGCAATATCCGTGATCTGTCCGGGAGCAGCGTAGACCTGGTACAGCGCACCGGGGCTGAAGGCGTAAATCTGCGCCGCATTAAAGTATCCTTTTTTGCGCGGCTCGACTCGCGCGGCGCTGTTCGCGCTCTCAACCCGGGTTACGGGTTCAGCGTCTTCCTTCGCTCCCGACTTGCCGCCGAGAACCGGTTTCCAGAGCGGTGGAACGTGAAGCGGCTTAGCTCGGTCATCAAGCGGCGCTGGAGGTGCCGGCAACGGCGGGACCTCGGCATCATAGCTGATTTCTGGCGGAATGTAGGTCGCGCAACCGCCGAGTGCCGAAGTGCCAAGCAGCAGAGCTGGTAAAAGGGCTCGCCTCAAAGCGGCGAGCTTGCACCTACTCGAGCTTAACCTGCGGTATCGGATCGGACCTTTTGAACACATGTCACGCGTCGTCTTGATCACTGACCCAACTCCTTCGACCAGTTGATGGCGCGGACGTAGACGCCAAGGGGATTCTTGCGCAGGCGTTCGGCATCGCGCGGCGTCTCGATTGTGACCGTGAGAATCGCGGTCCAGCGCTCGGTCGCGCTCAATGAGCCGTTCTCGTAGATGCGTTGGGTCCATGCGACCCGGAAGCTCTCTGACGACGCACGGATGACGCTGGACACATCGACAGAGATCTGCGCCTTGCCCAGCCTGGCAAAGGGGTCATTGTTACGCGCAAAATCGTTGAGCGCGGCCGCGCCACGATCGGTCGTAAAGTCATACGCCCTAAGCCAATTCTGGCGCAGAACGATGCCATCAGCCGGCAAGCCTCTGACGTCCTCGATAAAGCGCGCCAGGTGATAGGCGATCTGAGCATCTGTAGGCTGATAATCGATGTTGGCTGGCGCAACCCGCTGGGCCTGGCCCAGGCGATCGACCTCGACGACCCATGGCGTGATCGATCCTTGTGCTGACTGCCAAACAAGTCCACCGGCCAGGCCGCCCGAGAGCATGAGGCAACCGAAGGCCATCAAGCGCCAATTCCTGGCCTGCACGCGCGCAGATCCAATGCGCTCGTCCCAGACTTGCGCTGCTTTTTGGTAGGGCGTGACCGGCTCGGGCATGCGCCCGTAGTGAACGGAGGGTCGTCTGAACATGGATAGTTGCCCCTGAGATCAGTGATTGGTTTCGAGTGTCGCGGCGTGCCGTTTGACGCCGCTGCTGGCGCGCGGCGAGCCTGCGGGTGGCTGGCTGTCAGCGCTCTCCTTCCGAGAGATCGACAGAAGAGCCGCTGCCGCCATGATCGCCGGAGCGCACCGCATGACCGGCCGCCGAGGCGCCATGCCGAATGGTCTGGGCGCGTTTCATGCGGCGCGCCCAATCGGGTTGACCCTCCGTGGGCGTGGTCGCAGCCGGCTCGCTCGCTTGCCCGCTGCTGGCGAATGCGGCCGTGGCTCGACGTAACGGGCTCATCGCAGCCGACCCACCCGCCTCCGCGACGCCAGCAAGGCCGCCGCTTCGATACGCCGCGGATGCGCCACTCACCATGGCAGCTCCACCGCGCCCCGCACCTGCGAGCGCGCCACCAGCGAAACCAGCGCCGCCGGCGGCAAGGCCGGCACCCGCCGCAACAACGCCGCCGGCAGCAAGGCCCGTCCCAATCGCGGCGCCGGCGCCGAGCTGGGGTCCGCCCGATACCAGTCCGTTTGCGATACCCGGACCGAAGATGCCGAGGCCCAGCAAGGAGAGGGCCGCCAACACCAGCGTCATCGCATCTTCGATCGTCGGCTGCGCGCCACCGAAACCCAAGGTGAACTGCGAGAACAAGGTTGAGCCAATGCCGACGATGACGGCCAGGACCAAAACCTTGATCCCGGAGGATATGACGTTGCCCAGGACCCGCTCCGCCGCGAATGCCGTCTTGCCAAACAGGCCAAAGGGAATGAGCACGAAGCCGGCCAACGTCGTCAGCTTGAACTCGATCAGCGTAACGAAGAGCTGGATCGCCAGAATGAAGAAGGCCAGCAGCACCACGACCCACGCGAACAGGAGAACGACGATCTGCACGAAGTTCTCGAAGAAGCTGATGTAGCCCATCAGGTTCGAGATTGAATCGAGCATCGGCCGGCCGGCATCGAGCCCGACCTGGGCGATCTTTCCCGGCCGCGGGAGGTCTGACGCGGAGAGGCTTGAACCAGATGCCTTCAGCCCGAGACCGGCAAAGCTCTCGAAGACGATCCGCGCGAGGTTGTTCCAATTGCCAATCAGATACGCAAAGACCCCAACGAACAGCGTTTTCTTGACCAGACGCGCGATGATGTCCTCGTCCGTGCCCCAACTCCAGAATAGCGCGGCAAGCGTGATATCGATGGCCGCCAGCGTTATCGCGAGATATCCGACCTCGCCACCCAAAAGCCCGAAGCCGTTGTCGATGTAGCGGGTGAATGTCTCAAGGAACTGGTCGATGATGCCGGTGCCGGTCATGGCTTATCTTCCCCGGGCACCCCGGCCGACGGATATCCTTGCGGCATCCGGCTCTGATCCTTTGGCGCGGCGGTCGCGCCGGTTTCTGCAGCGGCAGCACCGTCCCGCCTGACAAAGAAGCGACGGCGGTTTTCGGCCCAGACCCTCTGGCAATGCTGATAGTCCGCTGCATCTTCCGAAGAGACGGTGCGGCAGCGTGCAAGCTCGGAACGGTCAGCGCCGTTGGTCTGCTCTGTCTTGGGCGGCGACGACGTCTCTTCGCCGCCACGAAGCTGGATCGCGCAGCCTGCGACGACCGCCACCCCGACAGAGATGAGTAGCGATAGCGCCTTGAATGGGCCTGAAGTCATTAGTGGAACATCCGCACGTCCTGGGATTGATAGCCCTGCCCCGGCGTCAGAAACCGCCGGAGCTGTTCTCGCCCCTGGTCTTGGGCTGCCGCCCGCTGCGCCGCCTCAAGGCTCTGCGCCCTGCCCTGTGCCGCGACAGTGGCGGTGAGATCTGCAAGCTGCTGCGCCTGAAGCGCGAGGATCTGATTGCCAGCCTGCGTCGCCTGCAGGGCGCCGCTCGCACCCTGGCTGGACGTCACGAGCGCCGACGTCTGGACGCGATTGGTGTCGAGGTTGCCAACAACGCCGGCCTGGACCCGGAGCGCGTCCTGCAACGCTGCGACAGAATTCTGCCACCGCGATTGAGCGTTGCTGATCAGCAATTGGCTGGACTGGCCGCCGCTCGCCGGCGCATAGCTGGTCGAGAACGCGCGATCGATCTGCTGGACGTCGTAGGCAACGCGCTGGGCCTGCGCCAGCAATTGCTGGGTTCGCTGGATCGAGGATTGCAGTTGCTGGAGCGAAGAATACGGCAAGCTTGCCAGATTCCTGGCCTGGTTGATCAGCATCTGCGCTTCGTTTTGCAATGAGGTGATCTGGTTGCTGATCTGCTGCAGTTCACGCGCGGCAGTCAGCACGTTCTGGACGTAGTTGTTGGGATCAAAGACGACCCACTGCGCTGGTGCGGGCGCCGTGATGCAAAACGTGAGGGCGATCATGCCAGCGGCGGCAAATAGACCAAGGCGCCTCATTGCGACTTCTCCAGATTGACGAGACTGGGAATCAGGTCCGTGGCCCAGGCGGCGCCGCGATGCTGGAGCCAGGCAGGCACGAAGCCGTCCGCTCCATGCTCGGCGAGAAGCCGCTCGATGGTCGCCTGGTCGGTCTTGGACGAGGCCGCTGTAAAGGCGAGTGCGACCTCACCAAGGCCGAGTTCGAACATCCGGTTGCCGCGGCGGGACTGGCAGTAATAGTCGCGCTTGGGCGTTGCCCGGTTCAGTAGTTCGATCTGGCGGTCATTCAGGCCGAAACGGCGATAGATGGCCGTGATCTGCGGTTCGATCGCCCGTTCATTCGGCAGCAACAAGCGCGTTGGACAGCTTTCGATGATCGCCGGCGCGATCGCCGAGCCATCGATGTCCGAAAGCGATTGGGTGGCAAAAATGACGGACGCATTCTTCTTGCGAAGAGTCTTCAGCCATTCCCGGAGCTGGCCGGCAAAATCCTCGTCATCGAGGGCAAGCCAGCCTTCATCGACAATGAGAAGCGTGGGACGGCCGTCGAGACGGTCTCCAATGCGATGAAAGAGGTAGGCCAGCACGGCCGGGGCCGCGCTCGTTCCGATCAACCCTTCGGTCTCGAACGCCTGGACGGAGGACTCGCCAAGCCGCTCGAATTCAGCATCAAGCAGGCGTCCGGACGAACCGCCAAGGCAATAGGGTTGAAGAGCACGCTTTAAGGAGTTCGATTGCAGGAGGACTGACAGGCCGGTCAGGGTACGCTCCTGTATTGGCGCCGAGGCGAGAGACGTCAGCGCCGACCAGAGATGGTCCTTGACCTCTGGGGTGATCTCGACCTTTTCGCGTGCCAGGATTGCACCGACCCATTCGGTGGCCCATCCGCGCTCGGAAGCGTCGTCGATCCAGGCCAGCGGCTGCAATGCGACCGCTCGGTCGCCTTCGTCGGACAAGGCACCGCCGAGATCATGCCAATCGCCGCCCATGGCGAGCGCGGCCGCCCGGATCGAACCACCGAAGTCGAACGCAAACACCTGGGAGTTCGGGTAACGGCGGAACTGCATTGCCATGAGCGCGAGCAGGACCGACTTGCCCGCACCTGTCGGCCCCACCACGAGAGTATGGCCGACGTCGCCGACGTGGAGCGAAAACCGGAACGGGGTCGATCCCTCCGTCTTGCCGAACAGGAGCGGCGGAGCGCCAAAATGCAGATCCCTCGCCTCGCCCGCCCATACAGCCGACATCGGAATCATATGAGCGAGGTTGAGGGTCGAAACCGGCGGCTGCCGCACATTGGCATAGACATGCCCGGGCAGACTGCCGAGCCAGGCTTCGACGGCGTTCACCGTCTCGATCATGCAGGTGAAATCGCGGCCCTGAATGACCTTCTCGACGAGGCGGAGCTTTTCGTCGGCAGCGCCGCGATCGGAGTCCCACACCGTGATGGTCGCGGTGACAAAGGCCTGTCCGATCTGGTCCGAACCCAGTTCCTGCAGGGCAGCGTCGGCGTCAAGCGCCTTGTTGTTGGCATCGGTATCCAGCAACGTCGATGCCTCATTGGTCATGACCTCCTTGAGGATGGCGCCAATCGATTTTCGTTTGGCAAACCACTGTCGGCGGATTTTGGTCAACAGCTTGGTGGCATCCATCTTGTCGAGCATGATCGCGCGCGTCGACCAACGGTAAGAAAATGGCAGGCGATTGAGGTCGTCCAGAATTCCAGGCGTCGTCGCTCCCGGAAAGCCGACGATGGTGAGAACTCGCAGATTGGCTGAGCCGAGCATCGGCTCGAGACCGCCGGTCAGCGGCTGGTCCGCCAACAGCGCATCGATGTACATGGGAATTTCGGGCACGCGAACCCGATGGCGCTTGGTCGAGATCGTCGAGTGCAGGTAGGTCAGCGTGGCCTGATCATCGAGCCATGCGCATTCGGGCATGAATCCTTCCAGAAGCCCGAGTACGCGGCTGGTTTGATCGACAAAGCCGCGAAGTACCTCGCGAGCATCGGCTCCAACGGCCCGATCGCGCCCTTCATAGAGCAGTCGCTCTGCCTTGGCTGCGCCCTCCTCCGGTGGAAGATAAAGGAAGGTCAGGAAGTAGCTGGACTCGTAGTGGGCGCCGGCCTCCTCGAACTGGGCCCCGCGCTCGGCGTCGACCAGCGCGGATGCGACATCCGGAAATGTGCTCGGAGGATAGCTGCCGGCAAAATGGCGCTGCGCCTCAACGAACACGGCCCAGCCGGACCCCAGGCGACGAAGTGCGTTGTTCAGACGACCTGCGACACCGACAAGCTCAGCCGGCACCGCACTGTCGAGGTCGGGTCCGCGGAACTTGGCTGTCCGCTGTAGCGAGCCGTCCTTGTTCAGGATAATGCCCTGGTCGACGAGGGCTGCCCAAGGCAGGAAGTCGGCAAGACGGTCATTCGAATGGCGATATTCGGCAAGGTTCATCATGACCGAGAACTCAGAGGTTGAGATGACCGGGAATGCGCAGATGTCGGCGCACCACATCGACGAAGGCGGGATCGCGCCTGGCGGCCCAGACGGCTGCCATGTGGCCGATGAACCAGAGGACGAGACCTGCGATCCAGAGCCGCAAGCCAAGTCCAAGCGCCGCCGCCAACGTGCCGTTGACGATCGCGACCGCCCGCGGCGCACCACCCATCAGAATCGGCTCGGTAAGCGCGCGGTGAACAGGCACGACAAAACCTGCGACCGCCTCGTCCATCAGATCACCACGCCGCCGCCGAAGGAGAAGAACGACAGGAAGAAACTCGAGGCGGCGAACGCGATCGACAGACCGAACACGATCTGGATCAGCCTGCGGAAACCGCCGGACGAATCCCCGAACGCGAGCGTGAGCCCGGTCACGACGATGATGATGACGGCGATGATCTTCGCGACCGGCCCCTCGACGGACTGCAGGATCTGATTGAGTGGCTGCTCCCATGGCATGTTCGAGCCGGCCGCCCATGCGGGCGCTGTCGTCAGAACAACCGGGCTGGCAATCGCCAACAAAGCAGCTTCCCGAAGAATACGAAATCGTGGACGCATGTCAGTCTCCTGCTGGTGAAAGGCTGTAATCGCCGGCGGCGCCAAGCCCCGTGACAAGGGCGAGTTCAGCGAGGCGACGATCGGCGCCGCGACCTACGAGCACAGCGACGAGGTTGATGGTCTCGGCGATCAGGGCGCGCGGAACCGTGATGACTGCTTCCTGGATCAGTTGCTCGAGACGCCGCAGAGCGCCGAGCGCACTGCCCGAATGAATGGTACCAATGCCGCCGGGGTGACCGGTGCCCCACGCCTTGAGCAGGTCGAGAGCTTCGGCCCCGCGGACCTCGCCGATCGGGATGCGGTCAGGACGCAGTCGAAGCGAGGAGCGGACAAGGTCGGATAAAGTGGCTACGCCGTCCTTGGTCCGTAGCGCGACGAGATTGGGCGCCTTGCATTGAAGCTCGCGAGTATCTTCGATCAGGACAACACGATCGGAGGTCTTTGCCACTTCGGCCAGAAGCGCGTTGGTCAAGGTGGTCTTGCCGGTCGATGTGCCACCGGCCACCAGGATATTCTTGCGAGTGGCAACCGCACTCCTCAGGACGTCGGCATGCCGGGAGGTCATGGTGCCGGCGGTGACGTAATCGTCGAGCGTGAAGACGGCGACCGCTGGCTTGCGGATGGCGAAAGCAGGGGCAGCAACGACCGGAGGCAACAGGCCCTCGAAGCGCTCGCCGGTTCCAGGAAGTTCGGCCGAGACGCGTGGTGAGCTGGCATGCACCTCCGCGCCTACATGATGCGCCACCAGACGAACGATGCGCTCGCCATCCGCCGCAGACAACGTTTCGCCGGTGTCAACCAAGCCACTCGACAGTCGATCAATCCAAAGCCGCCCATCGGGATTGAGCATAACCTCGATGATAGCGTCGTCTTCCAGGTAGCCGGCGATCGCCGCCCCAAGTGCGCTTCGCAGCATTCGCGCGCCGCGCGAATTCGCCTCCGATTGAATGGAATGGATTGCCACCGCCGCCCCCCTAATGAGGAGCCCACAGAGGCCCTCAGACGGGGATGATTAGAAAAGGCCAATGGACTTGGCGCAACAAGCGCTTCCGGTGATCGTAGAGCAGCGTAGAAAAAGAAAGAACCGAGAATTGGCAATTGAGGCCTACTCAGTCGTATCGATTCGCTGCGACTGCTCACCACTCCGCATCGTCATCCTCGGGCAGGAGAATGACGAAATTTTCATACATGCCAACTGACTCGATGGCTTCGGAAATCTCTGCCGGCATAAAGAAGGGAATTGCGCTCATCCATGAAGCGAAGGATCGACACCAAGGCCGCGCGAACCAGACCAACGCCGCGATCTGCAAGGCTACGTTGAGGCCGAACGCGACTTGATAGGCGTGGACGGACCTGTGGCCTTCATTTGTGGACCATTGCTCCAGGATCAGTCCTGTCGCGTATTGGGCCAGAAAAGCCCAGCCAAAGTGCAACACGTTCAAGGCGCCATTGGCACGCCCGGCAAGCTCCGGCGGAAAATAATCCGCTATCACCGCGAAGCTGACCACCGTTGCCGTTCCGACAATCGCGACAACGGAAAAGGGCAAGATGGACGGCAGGGACGCCCGCAGGATCAAAGCTAACTCGGCCGCGATGAACAGCAGTGCAACCATCGCGAACATCGTTTCCGCCCCGATTCCTCTTCGCTTGATGTAGTGAACCGACATCCCGAACAACCAGGCACCGCCGCTCGATACGATGGACATTATGAAGAGCTGTCCGACCACAGTTTTGCGATCGAAACCCTCTACGTCCATCAGCCACGGCGATACCCACAATCCCTGCAAAGACCAGGCCGATCCAACGCAAGTCGCTGACAACGGGGCAATACGCCAGAAACGCTTATCGCTGAAAACGGAATTAAGGGTCGCGGGGATTGACGATACAGATGGGACAGCGACTCGTTCAGGAACCACGACATAGATGAGCATGCCCGTCGCAGCGGTCGCAGCCGCCAAGACTTCGAAGAGCTGTCGCCAGCCCATCCAGGCGATTAGGTGCTCAGCGGGAGCCGTGGCGGTCACCGCCCCCAACGACCCCAGCATGATCATGTAGCCGTTCATCAAGGCCACTCGTTCTCTAGGAAACCAAAGAACGATGGACTTCAGTCCAGCCATGAGCGCCGCCGCCAACCCGAACCCGATCATTGCTCGCGCAAGCAAAAGAGACACTAACCCCGTGGACACTGCGAATAGTCCAGCGCCCGCCGCGGCGACCAAGAGCAACGCACTGTGGACGCGACGCGGACCAAAGCGGTCCAACAATATGCCGACGGGGATCTGAGCCGCCGCGAAGACAAGGAAATAGAGTGACGTCAGCAGCCCGAGGGCGGCAGTCCCAAGCCCGGTATCCGAGCTGAGATGATCGGCGATCAGGGCGTTGATCGTTCGAAACAGATACGAAAGATAGTATCCAGCAGCAAACGGGAGAAATACGCGCGCGGTGAGATTCCGTATCCCGGACATTTGCATGCAGGCCTCTCTTGCTATCAACTCGCGCGAGCCGATAGCGCGGCCAGCCTTTTGTCGGCTTGGGTAAATTGTTGCCATGGTAGGCTGGCGTAGAAAAAGGAAGGCGATGTGAATTTCTTGGCTTGGGCGCAAATTGATTAATTCATCAGGTCCGCTCTACCCTCAGAGGTCGACAATCAAGCGGACGCTGTGCATGCCGGCTCAAGTCCACAAGCCGACGTTCACTCGCTTTCACTCCGCGCAGGATCTTGATGATGGATATCGCGTTGCTGGTGCCGCGCCCGCAAATGTCGATGACCCGCATGGCCACATCCCGCAACATGGATCGCGCGGTCAACAAAATTAGAGGGCTTTCAGAGTTTGCGATAGGCTAGTTCAAGCAGCTTGAACATCGGGAGGGGACAGTTTTCTCCCATTGGGGAAAGATCCGGTCGTCACGCAGCGCGCCGTCGGATCTCCTGCGAGTTCTGAGCACCCATATCCAAAGTGGCATCCATGATGACTGAACTCGCCTTCGATAGAGACTATCTGTAAGTGAGCGCCCTGGCTTTCGTCGCGGCGATCAATCAGGACGGAACGACAAGCCTTTCGCCGAACGCGCCGCTAAATTGATATGCTGCGTCGGCGATTCAAGCTCTCGAGGTCTCATGTCTCAAGTCGACTGGTTGAGTCATCTCCTGCAAATCATCACCGTTACCGGCCAACTCGAGGTGCGCTGCGCCTACGGCGCACCGTGGCGTCTTATCTGGCCCAAGGCCGCGGCGAACGAGATCCCCTACCATGTCATCGTCAAGGGCCGGGCCACTTTCGAGGACCCTGATTCGAGAACGGTGCAGGAGCTTGGGAGCGGGGACATCGTGCTGCTCCCGCACGGTTCGGCGCATGTGCTGCACGACGGCAGCGGCGAAACGCCAGTCAGCACGCACGAAAGCAGGGGCTCCGCAGGATGGATGTTGAGCGAGAACGATGGACGGGGTGAGCAACTGGATCTGCTGTGCGGACGATTTTTCGTCGTGCCACCTCATGATCGACTAATCCGCAACTACCTGCCAGCAAATCTGGTAGTGCGGTCTATGGAAAGCCATAGAGAAGAGGACATCGCGTCGGCCTCCAATCAACTTTCCGGACTGGTCGGGCTGATGCGAATGGAGTCCGCCGGTGACAGAGCGGGAGGACGCGCCATTCTCAACGCGCTCTCTTCGGTCTTATTCACGCTAGTCCTACGCGCCGCGAGCGAGGCCGGAAAATCCACCGAAGGCTTGTTGGCCCTTGCTGGCCATCCGAGATTGGCATCGGCCATTGCGGCGATGTTCGCTGATCCGGCGCGGCAGTGGAAGCTTCCCGAGCTGGCCGATTTATGCGGCATGTCACGCGCTACATTCATGCGCCAGATTCAGGACAAGTTAGGTCGCTCCGCCCTCGACCTGTTGACCGATCTTCGCATGGGTATGGCCGCCAACGAGCTTAAAAAGCCAGGGATCACACACCGCTACAACCGCTGCAGCTGTCTATCCCGAAACCTCCCGTTCGCGGGCGCGGCCGCTGCCGACGAACGCTGTGATCGAAACCATTCTGAGCCGCAGTGCTGCGAAGTATTACGACTCGACGGCCGTCCTCAGCGACGATCAGATACGTGACCTCGTGCGGATCGGCACATCGGCGCCGACATCGTTCCATCTGCAGAACTGGCGCTTCATCGCCGTGCGCTCACCCGAAGCAAAGGCGCGGCTGCTTCCGATCGCCTGGAATCAGCCCGCAATCACCGAAGCAGCAGTTAGCTTCATCATCATCGGCCAGTTGGCCGATGCGAGCACCGTCCCTGAGCGCCTGGCACCCGTCGTGGAAGCCGGAATCATGCCGGCACATCTGGTGCCGGAATGGGAGGGGCCTGCTCGCGGCCTCTACGACAATCAACCGCAGCGCCAGCGCGACGAAGCCGTACGCTCCGCGACCTTCGGCGCCGCAGCCATCATCTATGTAGCCCGCTCGCTGGGCCTGGGTTCGACACCGATGATCGGTTTCGATGCAGAGGCCGTACACAGAGAGTTCGGCCTGGCCGACGACGAAATCCCGGTCATGCTGCTGACCGTCGGGCCGGAGCGGCCTGGCAACTGGCCGCAGAAGCCGCGCCTGCCCGTGGCCGACGTGCTGCACTTCGCCTAGCCAACCTGAAATCAATCATCCAAGGAGAAATATCATGGCCAGAGCTGCCGCTCTGAGGCCGGAACACGTGCCGGCCGCTTCGAAACCGACCCTCGATGCGTTCACCAAGAATATCGGATTCACTCCAAACATGCTGATGACCTTCGCGCAAAGCCCGATCGCATTCAACGCATGGGCCACTCTGCTCGGCTCGTTGAGCAAGGCGCTCGACGTCAAGACGCGCGACAGCATCGGCCTTGCGGTCTCCGAGGTGAACGGCTGCAACTATTGCCTGACGGTGCACAGCTTCACGGCGGAGCATATGGCCAAGCTGCCGGCCGACGACGTCATTCTCGCCCGAAAAGGTCATGCCAGGGACCCGAAGCGGGATGCCGCCGTCCAGCTTGCACGTAAGATCATCGAGAGCCGCGGCCATGTCACAGACGCCGATCTGCAAGCCGTCCGCGATGCGGGCTACACGGACGCGAACATCATGGAGATCGTCGCGCTCGTGGCCATGTACTCGCTAACGAACTTCTTCAACAACGTGTTCAATCCCGACAAGGACTTTCCCGCGGTGGCACCGGCCGGCTCGATCTGAGCACGGTCCTCTCGGTTCGCAGACCGGGAAGCTCGGAATCTGAAAAAACATCACACATACAGGAGTCGAAGATGAAAGCGATTATTGTGACGGATCAGGCTGCCGGATTTGGCGGGATGAAGCTGGTGGATCGGCCCGAACCTCAACCAGCGATCAACGACGTCATCGTAGCGGTTCACGCATCGGGATTCGTTCCGACGGAATTGGAGTGGCCCTCGACGTGGACCGATCGTCGCGAGCAGAACAGAACTCCTTCGATCCCTGGACACGAATTCGCCGGCATAGTCACGGCGCTTGGCTACGGCACGACGGGACTGTCGGTGGGACAGCGCGTATTCGGCCTTGCCGATTGGTACCGCGATGGCTCGCTCGCTGAATATGTTGCCATCGAGGCGCGCAATCTCGCGCCATTGCCGGGTGACGTCGATTTCAAGGTAGGCGCGAGCCTGCCGATCTCGGGCTTAACTGCGTGGCAGGGCCTTTTCCAGCACGGCCGTCTTCAGGCAGGCCAGAGCGTGCTTGCGCATGGTGCCGCGGGCGCGGTCGGCTCTATGGTGATTCAACTCGCACGAGAGGCTGGCGCCTATGTCATCGGGACAGGACGCGCAGCCGACCGGCAGAAAGCGCTCGACTTCGGCGCGAATGAATTCGTCGACCTGGAGAACGACGCGCTCAAAGATGTCGGCGGCGTGAATCTTGTATTCGACGTCATCGGCGGCGACATCCAGAAGCAGTCTGCAGCCATTATTAGGGCCGGAGGGACGCTGGTAACGGTCGTCGGCCCGCCGGAGGCTCGGCCGCTGGACGGTTTGGCCATCGACTTTGTTGTGGAGGCCGATCGCGGTCAATTGACTGAGATCGTCCAGAGGGTGCGAGACGGAAGACTGCGGACAAACATCGGAAAGGTCTCCTCACTCGACGAAGCTGTCGCCACCTTCAACTCGGCGAAGCGACGCCAGGGCAAGACGATCATTCAGGTCCACTCGTGAGAGCTTGGGTAGGACGAGGGATCAGCTGTTCCCAGTGAGTTATCGTTCGCTTCTGGATCGTGGCGAGTGTTTTGCCACGATCCTGGCGATGCGATCATCAGTTAGTTTGGGTCACGAGGAGCCGATCTCGGTCGCGCTGGTAGACTTCCGCTTAGAAACAGAACAAGAAGCGCTACACTCCGCCAGTTTTTTTGTCCTCGGTTTCCTGACGTCGGATGTCTTCTGGAATCTCGCGCAGAAAGCTTTGCCCCTTCTGTAAACGGCGCCCGAGCGCTTCGACAAATCCTTCAAAGCGTTCCCGGCCCTTGAGTTGCGCGGCCGGCTGCGCGTCGTTGGGCAACGGCGGCGTGATCGTCAGCCAAAAGCGTATGAAGAGAGCCAAGGTCTCGGCGGTCAAGCCGACGTCGCGTTCCAACCGCTGCATCTGACGCGACAGCCGGTCCAGGCGACGGGTAAACACCGCCTCCCGTCGGTCGGCACCGTCGGGTGACAGAAATGAAGCAACCGCCGCTTCCACGATCGCAGACCGGGAAAGCTTCTTGCGATCAGCCAGATCCGTGATCTGCTTTAGAAGCTCTGGTGGGAAATACACGTTCATCCGGTCGCGCATGTTGCCTCACAGTTCCATGCCGTCGTTTGGATCAAGCGCGACCTGGCGGGCAGCGCCACGCATCTGCTGACGAATAAGTCGAGACTGGCGGACCGCATCTTCGTCGTCGTCAAGAACGACAGCAAATTCCTCTGCCGGCGTCGGCTCGGTCGTCTCCTTGACGATCGCAACGTGATCGGGAAGTTCGGGCTCACGACGCAGCCCGCTGTTCGCTGTGTCTTCCTCGGCCTCCGCGGCTTTATCAGTTGGACCTCCCGTCGGCTTCGTCGACCCGAGCGCTGACCATCCGTCCGTTCGCGACGACTGGCCGGCGGCCGCAGGATCGGGCGGCGGCAGAACCCGCTCAACCAAACGCGGATCCTCGTAGTAGCGCACCTTCTTCGCCCGGATCGGCGGCGTGCCCGCCACCATGACGATCTCGTCCACCGGCGGAAGCTGCATGACCTCGCCGGGTGTCAAGAGCGGTCTCGCCGTCTCCTGCCGTGAGACCATGAGGTGCCCTAGCCAGGGATTTAATCTGTGACCAGCATAATTCTTCATCGCCCTCATCTCGGTCGCCGTACCGAGCGCATCGGACACGCGCTTCGCGGTCCGCTCGTCATTGGTCGCAAAGCTGACTCGGACGTGGCAGTTATCGAGGATGGCGTTGTTGGGCCCGTAGGCCTTTTCGATCTGGTTGAGAGACTGCGCGATCAAGAAACTCTTGATGCCGTACCCCGCCATGAAAGCGAGGGCGGACTCGAAGAAATCAAGCCGCCCAAGTGCCGGGAACTCGTCGAGCATCATCAGGATCCGATGCCGGCGGTCGCGGGCGTGCAACTCCTCGGTCAAGCGCCGGCCAATCTGGTTCAGCACCAGGCGGATCAGCGGCTTGGTCCGTGAGATATCGGAGGGCGGCACGACGAGGTAGAGCGTCGAAGGACTGGCATCGGAGATCAAGTCCGCGATCCGCCAGTCGCACCGGCAGGTTACCTGGGCCACCACGGGATCGCGGTATAACCCGAGGAACGACATCGCTGTGGATAGGACGCCGGAACGTTCATTATCCGATTTGTTGAGGAGTTCTCTCGCAGTCGAAGCGACCACGGGATGAGCGCCCTGCTCGCCAAGGTGCGCGGTGGTCATCATCGCCTTCAGCGTCGCCTCGATCGGCCGCTTTGGGTCGGACAGAAAGGCGGCGACTCCAGCCAAGGTCTTATCCGCCTCGGCATAGAGAACGTGGAGTATGGCGCCGACCAGGAGCGAATGACTGGTCTTCTCCCAATGGTTCCGCTTATCGAGGGAGCCTTCGGGGTCGACCAGGACGTCGGCGACGTTCTGGACGTCGCGAACCTCCCATTCCCCGCGCCGGACTTCGAGGAGGGGATTGTAGGCTGAGGACTTCGGGTTGGTGGGGTCGAACAACAGGACGCGGCCGTGCCGCGAGCGAAAGCCCGCGGTCAGTTGCCAGTTCTCGCCCTTGATGTCGTGAACGATGGCCGAGCCGGGCCAGGCCAGCAACGAGGGAACGACGAGGCCGACGCCTTTGCCGGACCGGGTGGGCGCAAAGCACAGCACATGCTCCGGTCCGTCGTGCCGAAGGTAGTCGCGGTCGAGCTTGCCGAGCACCACACCATCCGGACCGAGAAGTCCGGCCGCTCGAACCTCTTCTGCATCAGCCCAGCGCGCCGAACCATAGGTCTCAACGTTCTTGGCCTCACGCGCCCGCCACACCGACATGCCGATCGCAACCGCGATCGAAACGAAGGTCCCCGACGCCGCGATGAATGCACCTTCGACAAAGACTTGTGGCGCATAGGCATCGTAGACGAACCACCACCAGAAGAAGACCGGCGGGTAATAGATCTTGAAGCCCAACAGTTCGAACCATGGCGGCCCAAGCTCCGGCTGATACGCGAGCCGCCAGGCCGTCCACTCGGTCGCGCCCCAGATGGCCAGCAAGACGATCAGGCCGACAACGATTACCTGTCCCCAGAGGATTTTGGTTCCGGACATCCCGAAAGTCCTTTGCGCAACTGCATTGGAGAGAATGCTAGAGGCCGAGGTCGCGCTTGCGGCCAAAGCCCCATTCGATGCCGCCGCCGTCCTTCACGACGCCGGTGACGTGCTGGCCGAGCCTCTTCTCGAGCTCGCGCGACCAAGGCACTAGCTGGAAACCGAGCCCGTTATCGATCACGGCAAAACGCCCCGAGACGAGCGTCAGCCGCTGGCGATACGTACCTGCCACATGCTCGCCGGGAGCCGCCTTCACGTGAGGCAGGCCGGTGTCGGCCGAGACTTTTGCAGCCACCTCGTCCAGTTCACGTCGGCGCAACGTGTTCAGGAGATCGCGTTGCAAGATGATGCGTTGGCCCTGCCGCCGCGCCAGACCTTCCTGAACCAGATGCTCAGTACGGGCTTCCATTGCGTCGCGGGTCTCGCGGCCGAATCCGCCCATGGCGAGCGGCATGGAGTCGCGTTCGACCAGCCTGTGGTCGAGCCAAGTCGCTCCTTTAGCCGTGACCTGCCCACGGAGATCGAGATCGGAACGGGTTGCGAGGACCAAGGTGGGGTGCGCTTCCCCGGCTTGCCCGAAGCGTCGGACTTCGACGATTCCGCCGATCGGCGGTGCATGTTCGAAGGCCTCAATCCCTCGGAAGCGGACGTGGTGCGCGCGTCCGTCAGTTCCATCGATCAAGGCGTAAGCCTCACCCGTCAGTTCATTGTGCAACCCCCGATCGACCAGCCGTCCGATGATCTGGGACGTCGGCTGTCCACCTTCGATGACGAAGTCGGCAACGCCGCGCGCTTCTCCACGCTCGGTAAAGGCACGGTGCATGGTCTTGATGATGTCGCCGCGCATCCCAAGGTCGCGCAAGCTGCGCTCGGCCTCGAGCCCGACCATCCACTCCCTTGGTGCGCTGGATGCGGCAAGGCCCATCTTTTCCAGGTGTTGAAGACGACCGACCATCAGGCGCCGGATCTCGGGGTCGGATTTGCCGGATTTCTCGGGGCGAAGGTCGATGTAGCCGGTCTCATCGGCCCCCCGCCGGATCTCCTGATCGAGCCGCGTCCACCGCTCCACCGTTACTTCCCTCTCTAGCGAACTACGGATCTCGTGCTCCGGTTTCGGACCCAGTTCGATGGCGACCAGTTCCTCGGCGCGCGAGCGCAGGCCCTGGCTGATGTAGTCGCGCGAGATGACGAGATCCGCCCCATCCTCCTCTACTCCCCGAACGAGCAGATGGACGTGAGGGTTGTCGGTATTCCAATGATCGACGGCCACCCAGTCGAGCCGCGTCCCCAGATCGCCCTCCATCTGCCGGGCGAGGTCCCGGGTGAAGGCCTTCAGGTCGGTCATGTCGCCGGCTTCCTCTGGCGAGACGATGAATCTAAAATGGTGCCGGTCGTCCTTGCACCGGTCAGCAAAGGCCGCGCTATCGGCGCGGTCGCTGCCGGCATCGAACATCTCGGCCCGCTCACCACTCCGAGTCACGCCATCGCGCCTCAGGTATGAAAGATGGGCCGTCAGCGGCGCCGAGCGGAACGCCCGTCCTTTGTGGCGGACAACGCGCGCTTTCACCAGGACGCGCCGCGTCGGACTGAACAATCGGCTGCGGCTAAACGCGAGCCTGCCGCGGCCAAACGTCGAGCGCCCATAAACCGCCGAACGCTTGCCAGCCGCAGCCTGTCCCGACGTGTGTCCGGCTTTCTTCGCAGCACGTAGCACCTGGTTGATGAAGTTCTTCGGCTTCGGCGCGCGGGTGTTGCGGATGCGCCCAGGCCGAATACGCAGATCGCTGTCGCCTGCGGTCACGGCAGGGCCTCCCAATGAGCAAAAGCGCATGCGGTGCCGAAAACGCCTTTGATTGCATTCGCCAAAATGCAACGCGCGGCACGCGCGCCGACCGACCGGCACGCCGGAACCCAAGCCATGTCAATGGCTTGCGGTTCGACCGGCGAGCCCCTTTTATCTCGCCGTCCTGCAGTCGTGGTGTAAGCGTCCGAGTCCTGCACGTAAGCGTCCGAATCCTGCACGACTTTCCGAGAGTGCGTTGTCGTTCCATATCGGGTTCCTTGCTGCATTGGAGGATCTCCGGTGGGTACGGAATATTTCAAGAACGAGGCGCGCCGTTCTTTTTGGTCGGTGCACGTTGAAGCGTGGCGACGGAGTGGTCTCAGCAAACGCAAATATTGTCGTCAGCATCGCCTCTCCGGCGGCACATTCGATCGCTGGCTGCGGCATCTGATTGACGCCGAAGCCCTGAAAACACGTGCGGAATTGCGTCGAGAGGAACGTCGGGAGCGGCTCCGCAAGAAGCGGCGTCCGGTGTCGACGGACCAGCGTTGCAGAGCCGTGCAAGCGTTCTGGGCGATGCACGTCGAAGCGATGAGATGGTGCGGAATGAACATGCAAGCATATTCCCGGGCACATGGCATATCGCAGCACAGCCTGAGGCGGTGGCGCGATCTGATCGACGCCAATGAAGTGGAAATCGACTGGCGAACGCACCTTCATCCGAGTGCCCGTCCGCCAATAAGCACTAGTGCTAGCAGCGCTGCTAAGGAGTCCGTCGCCGAAACGCGCTTGACAGATGCGCCGACAGCTGATCCGCCGAGCGATGGACTTGCCAACCGACGTCGGTTCAGTGACGAGGAAAAGCTGGAGATCGTGCGCGAGTCCGAACACCCCGGCGCCACCGCCGCCGAGGTTTGCCGGCGCCACGGCATCGTCAGCAGCATGCTGTTTCGGTGGCGGGTACAGTTCGGGTTCGGCAAGCGAGCGCGGGCGAAGTTGGTGGCCGTGCAAGTTACCGGAGCGCACCCGGGAACGCTCGTCCTGAACGATCTGTTGCAGCCGCCCGACGGCATGACGGTTGTCCAACTGGACGACGGGCGACGTGTCTTTGCACCGATGGGCAGCGATCCGGATGCAGTCCGTCGACACGTCAACGAGCAGGAGATAGCACGATGATGATCGTGCCGGCCGGCGTGAAGGTGCATCTGGCCTAGGGATATACCGACATGCGCAAAGGCCTGGACGGGCTCGCTACGCTCGTACAGGAACACCTCAAGAAGGATCCATTCTCCGGCCACCTGTTTGCCTTCCGCGGCAGGAATGCGAGCAGACTGAAAATCCTGTTCTGGGACGGCAATGGACTCTGTCTGTTCACCAAGCGCATCGATCAAGGTGGCTTCATCTGGCCTAGAGTGAGCGATCCAGGTGGCACCGTGACGCTGTCTCCAGCGCAACTTGCAATGCTGATCGAAGGCATCGATTGGCGCACACCCGAACGTCGATGGCGCCCCGCCGCCGCGGGCTGAATCGCAGAAACCCTCATAGAATATAGCGAAGTTGCTTCTTCGAATCAGCGTGTTCGAGTAGAATCGGTCATGCAGCTTGATCTCAACAATCTGCCGTCGGACACGACACTTCTGCATCGCTTGGTGCGCGACATCGCCGCGACAATTGAGCATCGAGACAGCGAGATCGGGCGTCTTCAGGCAATCATCAAACAGCTTCAGCGCGCGCAGTTCGGGCGTCGTTCCGAGCGCCTTGATCCCGACCAACTGGCGCTCACGCTGGAAGATATCAACAGCGATATCGGTCGCATTGAGGAAAGCCGGCCGGTTATTGTATCGGAGCCGCCAGAGGCACCGTCGCGGCGCGCACCGCTGCCCGATCACCTGCCGCGCGAGGACATTCTGCTTGACGTCGATGGTGAGGCCTGCAGCTGCTGCGGTGGCGCGCTGCATTCGATCGGCGAGAGCGTCAGCGAGATGCTGGACTGGGTTCCGGCGCAGCTTCGCGTGGTGCGCATCACTCGTCCGAAGTACGCCTGCCGAGCCTGCAGTAAGGTTGTCCAGGCGCCTGCGCCGGAGCGGCCGATCGCCGGCGGATTGGCGACTCCAACCCTGCTCGCCCACGTGCTGGTCAGCAAGTATTGCGATCACACGCCGCTTTATCGGCAGTCGCAAATCCTCGCCCGGCATGGTGTCGATCTCGGCCGCTCGACGCTGGCCGGATGGGTCGGCGGAGCATGCTGGTGGTTGGAAGTTCTGCACGAGCGATTGTGCAAGAACGTGTTTGCCTCCAACCATCTGTTCGCCGACGACACGCCGATCCCGGTGCTCGATCCGGGAAGAGGACGCACCAAGACCGGACGCCTGTGGGTCTACGCCCGCGAGCAGCGGCCCTGGAGCGGACCTGAACCGCCAGCGGCGGTCTATTTGTTCGCACCCGACCGAAAGGCCGAACGTCCGGTATCTCACCTGGCGGGCTTCAAAGGTGTCCTGCATGTCGACGGCTATACGGGCTTCGAGCAACTGACCAGCAACGGCGACGTCATGCTCGCGGCATGTTGGTCCCATACAAGACGCAAGTTCTACGACGTTGCCGAGGCCACCGGTTCGCCCATAGCGGCGGAAGCGTTGCGCCGGATCGGCGAACTCTATGCCATTGAAGCCCGCGTCCGTGGGCAGTCGTCTGCACATCGGCTCGCTGAGCGGCGCTCCTTCTCCAAGCCGGTGGCGCAGGCCCTGCATACCTGGCTCGAGGCGCAGCTTGCGCGTCTGTCCGGCAGCAGCACGCTTGCGGAAGCGATCCGGTACGCGCTCTCCCGTTGGGAAGGTCTGACGCGCTTCCTGCACGATGGCCGCATTGAACTGGACACCAATCCGGTCGAGCGCGCGATCCGTCCGGTGGCACTCGGCCGGAAGAACCATCTCTTCGCCGGTAGCGACTGTGGAGGCGAACGCTGGGCAGTCGTCTGCTCGTTGATTGAAACCTGCAAGCTCAATGGCGTCGAACCCTATGCTTACCTGCGCGACGTGCTGCAGCGGATGGTCGACGGACATCCCGTCAACCATCTCGACGAACTGCTGCCGTGGGCTTGGAAACAAGAGATTCATGTCAATACCTGACTGACGTGCAACAAACGGACGCTTACTCCTGCACCACTCTTCGATAGTGTGTTCTCGTTCCATTTCGGGTTCTCTGCTGCATTGGAGAATCTCCGGTGGGTCCAAAACATTTCCAGAACAAAGCCAGGCGCGAATGGTGGTCGATTCACATCGAGGCCTGGCAGCGCAGCGGCGTTTCGCGCAAGGCGTATTGTCGTCAGCATCGATTGGACGACGGGACGTTCGCGCGCTGGCTCAAGGCGCTTGCAGGCGAGGAATCTGCACGCAAGCTCGCGGAATATCAGACGGAATTGCGCCGCGAAAAGCGCCGTGAACAGCGAGAAAAAGGGCTGCGACGACGCTTTAGCGTGAGCACGGACGTGCGCAATCGCGCCATGCAAGCGTTCTGGGCGATGCACGTGGAGGCAATGAACTGGAGCGGAATGGGTCTCCGCGCCTACGCCGCCGCAATGCAACTGTCGCCGCATTCGTTGCGCAAATGGCGTGACCGATTGGACGCCGGCGAGGTGGTAATCGACTGGCGTGTACATCTTCATCCCTCCGCCCGTCCTGCCGTTAGCACTAGTGCTAGGAACTCAGCTCCCGAACGCCGCTTGACAGCGGCGGAAATCGGAGATCCGACGGCAGCCCCGGCACCCGTCCGACGCTTCTTCAGCGACGAGGAGAAGTTCGCGATCGCAAAGGAAACCGAGCAGCCGAGCGCCAAGGTCTCTGCCGTTGCCCGCAAGCACGGGATCGTCACCGGGCTACTGTTCCGCTGGCGTGCGCAATTTGGCATCGCCCAAAAGAAACGCTCCAAGCTCGCCCGTGTCGCGATCCCCGACGACGCGCCAGCGGCGCATGTTCTGCGCGGTCTCGTTCGCCCGCCGGAGGGGATGGTGGCCGTCGACATCGCCGACGGGCGTCGCGTCTTTGCTCCAGTCGGCAGCGATCCGGATGCAGTGCGAGCGCAGATCGAAAGCGGAGAAATGGCGCCATGCTGATCGTTCCTGCGGGCGTGAAAGTGCACCTGGCGCTGGGCTACACCGACATGAGAAAGGGCATGGACGGGCTTGCCATGCTGGTACAGGAGACGCTGAAGAAGGACCCGTTCTCGGGTCACCTGTTTGCCTTCCGCGGTAAGAAAGCATCGATGCTGAAGATTCTGTTCTGGGACGGCAATGGGCTTTGCTTGTTCACCAAGCGGATCGACCAGGGCCGATTTGCCTGGCCGATAATGCCGGGTTACGACGGTTCGATCACATTGACACCGGCACAGCTTGCGATGCTGATCGAAGGCATCGACTGGCGCGCACCCGAGCGCGTGTGGAAGCCGGCGCTCGCAGGCTGAATCGCAGAAACCCGCATAGAATATGGCGAAATTTCTTCTTCGAATCAGCGTGTTCGAGTAGAATCGGACATGCAGCTCGATCTCAACAATCTGCCGTCCGATACGGCGCTGTTGCACCGTTTGGTGCGCGAGATGGCTGTTGTCGTCGACAGCCGTGACGGTGAGATCGAGCGCCTCCAACTCATCATCAAGAAGTTGCAGCGAGCGCAGTTCGGGCGTCGCTCCGAACGCCTGGATGCCGATCAACTGGCGCTCACGCTTGAAGACCTCGACGGCGACATTGGCCGCATCCGGGAGAGCCGCCCGATAGTCGTCGCCGAGACCGGCGACGGACGCCCGAAACGCAAACCGCTGCCCGATCATCTGCCGCGCGAGGACGTTGTGCTCGCGATCGCCGCTGATACCTGCGGCTGTTGTGGTGGCGCGCTCCATGCGATCGGCGAAAGCGTCAGCGAGATGCTGGACTGGGTGCCGGCGCAGCTTCGTGTGGTGCGCATCACTCGCCCGAAATACGCCTGCCGCGCCTGCAACGAAGTCGTGCAAGCGGCGGCGCCGGAGCGGCTGATCGCTGGTGGACTGGCCACACCGGCGCTGCTCGCGCAGGTGATGGTCAGTAAATATTGTGATCACACGCCGCTTTATCGGCAGTCGCAGATCTTCGCCCGCCACGGCGTCGATCTCGGATGCTCGACGCTGGCCGGATGGGTTGGCGGCGCATGCTGGTGGCTGGAAGCCCTGCATGAGCGATTGTGCAAAAGCGTGTTCGCCTCCGAACATCTGTTTGCGGACGACACGCCGATCCCGGTGCTCGATCCGGGCCGTGGACGAACGAAAACAGGACGGCTCTGGGTCTATGCTCGCGAACAACGCCCCTGGAATGGACCGGAACCGCCGGCGGCGGTCTATCTGTTCGCGCCGGACCGGAAAGCGGAGCGACCGGTGGCGCATCTCGAACGGTTCAAGGGCGTCCTGCACGTCGATGGTTACGCGGGATTCGAGCGGTTGACCGGCAATGGAGATATCGTGCTCGCCGCCTGCTGGGCGCACACAAGACGCAAGTTCTACGAGGTCGCTGAGGCGACCGGATCGCCGGTGGCGGCTGAGGCGTTGCGCCAGATCGGCGAACTCTATGCCGTCGAAGCGCGCGTGCGCGGGCTGTCGTCCGCTCATCGGCTTGCCGAGCGGCGCTCCTTCTCCAGACCGATCGTGCAAGCGCTGCATACGTGGCTGGAAGCGCAGCTTCCCCGCGTCGCCGGCCGCAGCACGCTTGCCGAGGCGATCGGTTACGCGCTCTCGCGCTGGGAAGGCCTGACGCGCTTCCTGCATGATGGACGCATCGAACTCGACACCAACCCGGTCGAGCGCGCGATCCGCCCGGTGGCGCTCGGTCGCAAGAACCACCTGTTTGCAGGCAGTGACGGCGGTGGTGAGCGTTGGGCGATTATCTGTTCGTTGATCGAAACCTGCAAACTCAACGGCGTCGAACCCTACGCTTATCTCACCGACGTGCTCACGCGCATGGTCGACGGACATCCGATCAACCGTCTCGACGAACTGCTGCCGTGGGTTTGGAAACCAGAGATTCATGTCAAGACCTGACCGACGTGCAAGAACCGGACGCATACGTCGTGGTCTCCCGGTCGCCGGTTCCCGAAAGAGCCGCCGCGACTTGGCAGCCAACTCGCGAAGCCCCCACTGCTTCCGAGCGCTTGCGATAGCGATCGTTACCCGAAGGGCCGAGACACCCGAAGGGTGGCTCGGTGAGGAGCGAAGCGACGAGTAGAGCGCGGGCCGAAGGCATCGCCCATACGCCATCAGCTTGCGAACCCGCACACTTGGTCATTGCGATGCTCCCGAATCCGATCGAGGCATGAACACGCCAATAGGCCGGGGGACCATGGGCGAAACATCGGGCGCCGAGATTGCGGTCGTGACACCGCTCGACGGCACCAGCGTCAGCAACCGATCGCGCGTTTTCATGAGATCGGATCGCGCGACGAATAGCGTCGCAGCTGCTGATGACCGCCCGCTGGAGGTCCACCTCGGCGGCGGTTCGATGGCAAGCAGATTTGCAAGCTTTGCGACGTATGCTCGCGTCTCGTCAGGCAGAGAGCCGCCTGCGAGATGCTCTTCATAGCGAGACGGTCCCGCATTGTACGCAGCAAACGCGCCGGGCGAGCCATAGCGATCGAGCAGTTCGCGCAGATAGGCCGTGCCGGCCAGAATGTTGTCGTGCGGGTCGTAGGGGTCATTCCCGAGATTGTAGCGCTCGCGAAGTTCCGCCCAAGTCGCCGGCATGATTTGCATCAGGCCCATTGCGCCTTTTGGCGATCTGGCGTGCACGTCACCAGCACTCTCGATGCGTTGGACTGATCGGATCCAGTTCGGCGCAATCGCAAAGCGTTGTGAGGCTTCGTTGATGAAACCGGCAAATGCGTGAGCGGTCTGGTTGATCGCCGGTTTGTCGGCTGATCCGCTCTGGGCCAAAGCAGCACTGCCGAACCCGGTCAGAAGAAACATCAGGGGCACGACAGCACAAACGCGCGTGCCCAACCGACCCAAGTACGCGGTCGGGCTCGCGCCAGCTTTGCAGACATCGCTTGAGAACGAGGAATGATCCCGCAATCGATCGAACAAGGGAATGGCGAGGAGAACACGTCGAATACGCACGCTCACTCCTCCCTGGTCCACACCGGCAGCGCGCGGCCGATCACGCTAGATGCCGGAAGAAACCCAAAATACCGGCCATCAAGAGAGTCGTCCGACTGCCAGTTCATCAGAAACAGCTCGCCGTCGCCGACGACGCGGCAGCCCTGCCATTTCGGCAGCGGCCTGCCTCGTCTGTCGTGATCCTTCGCCTCACCCACCGCCACGTCGTCGACCGAAATCGTGAGGCCGGTTCTGCAAACACTCTGCCCCGGAAGTGCGAGCACGCGCTTCAGCATGGGGACGCCAATGGGCAAATAGCCGTTAAGGTCGAGGAAGGTCGCGAGCGGCTCCGGCGGCTGCACGGCGACCAATTCAGTGACCTGGAATTGGTCCGCCGGTCGGAGGCGGTAGAGACCGATCGGCACGCTCGCGGATGCGTTCCAGATGTAGAGCGGAAGCGGCTCCAAGACGATCGTCGCGACGAGCGCAGCAGCGACCCCAATCGTCGCGGCCAGCATCATGAGGCGTGTCATCGCATCACCTTTTGGCGATGAAGCCAGGCCCGATGGCGCGCTTTCGTATAGGGGCGCGGGTTTTCGTTGACGGACAGACGGTTATGAACGTGATGCCAATGATCGGGCGCAACGTCGGCCGGATCGATGCCGAGCGCCTCAACGGCGTCGGTCATCTGCAGCACGCGCTCGACCTTCGGCCAGCCTGACAGGCGCAGCAGAATCTCTCCGCCGGGTGTCACGTAAGGGACGGTCGAGCAACGCTGTCCAGGCGCGACCGCGCGCAGGATGTCGATCCGAGAAATGATCGTTCCAAAGTCGTTGGAGGTCCAACGGACGAACGCAAAGATGCTGCCGGGTGCAAATGACAGAACACGGCGATGACGATCAAGCTTCTGTTCCTTGACGATGCGACCGAACCGAATGCGGTTTTCGATGCGCTTCTCGAGCCACAGGACTTCCACTTCGGTGAGGTCACTCATGCCGCGGCTCCTTGATGCTGGAGCTGAGAGACGTGAGCTTTGCGCTCGGCGAAGTACGTATGCGGCTGGTGTAGGCAAGTACGACTCGCGGCCCGCGCTCGCCAATCAGCCCCAATGCGGCGGCTTTCGGCCTGTTCCGTTAGAAGAAATCCGAAGGATTTCCGGTTAGTAAAGTTAGAGCGGCTAGAAAGCGCGGAGAAACAAGCCCTTAAGCTCGATTTCGGTCCCCGATAGCACGAGGATCGGGTCCCCGATAGCACGAGGGTTGCGGTCCCCGATAGCACGAGCTGATTCACAGGTTGTCCTCCGAATTTGGAATGAGACCGCGGCGGCGCAAGCGTGCCGTTAAGGGATCAACAGGCGTAGGTGCGAAGTTCAGTCGCTCGGTGCCGTCAGGATCGCGCGTGAGCGCGAGCTGATAGCCGGGCAATGTCTGGCGCTGGACGATCTGGCGGACGTCGTAAGCAAAGTGCTTGAGCGGCGAGATGATGCCGGACTTGGCATGGAGGTGCACAAGGTCAAAGCTCCAGCCGCCGTCCTGCCGGCCACCGTGCTTGCGCACGAGCCTGTAGAGCCACCGCTCAAGCCCGCCCGTGAGGTCGAAATAGGCGCGGTCGATCGTCAGAACGAGTGCGTCATCGATGACGCCGGCATAGAACCAATCCGGCAGGATCAGCTCGAGCCCAAATGGACGACCATTTGCATCGGCCGTCTCCTTCCACTCGTTGATCCAGGAGAAGCGATGCCGCCGGCGCTCTGCCGGCTGACGGATCGAGGTCAGCACGGTCGTTGACTGAAGTCTGTCGAGACCCGCCTTGAGGCGATCATAATCTCGCGCGCTGGTGCCGCGGCCGACAAACGTCAGAATTTCGTAAGGCGTTGCAGCCATCAGGCGCGAGGTCTTCAGGCCGGCGTCACGTGCTTCGACGATCTGGGAAGCAGCCCAGATCAGAACGTCTGCATCCCAGATGGTTGCCATGCCGTGCTCCGCCACGGCTTCGACCCGAATTGCGATCGCGCCGGCACGGAAATCGATCGGTACAATCCGCTTCGTTTTTGCAAGCGAGAAGAACGGGTAAGCCATCAGATCCTGCGCATCGCGTGGCGCGAGATCCCCGGGGACCGCCCGAAAGAGCTCCAGCTGGTCGCGCTCGGAATGTTGTTTGCGTCGCATGGTCACTGCTTTCACGCGCGATCAGCGACGTTCCTGGCCTGCATACGGGCGCAGCACCGGGTGCTTCTTGGCCGGCAGTACAGTGCCCTTGCCGGGATCCGACGTTGACGTCTTGGCGCCGAGATCAGCCCATGCTTTCAGATCATCCAGAGCGTAGACGACGCGCCCGCCGATCTTCCGATACGTCGGCCCGGTGCCGTACGTGCGGTGCTTCTCGAGCGTGCGTCCCGAGAGACCAAGATACCGCGCGGCCTCCGGTGTACGCAGGAAGCGCGGGGGAAGACCGGCCATCGGATCGGGCATTTGAGAACTCCAGGGTGACAGCGCACTACGCCTGGCTAGGCCGGCGTGTGTGCGGTCATCATGGAGGAGCAGGATCTCGGAGGGGGATGCCGAATGTTGGGGGTACGATTTTCGGCACCCCAGGGAGGGCGCTACTCGACCCTGCGCCTGGGCCGAAGCAGCTTGCGATAGCCTCCGCGCACAAATGCGAGGCCGCTTTGTACAAGGCGACGGGTTCGGCTGCGCAGATCGTGTGTTTTCCAGGCACGATCCGATATGCGAGCGTTGCCAAACAGAGCTTCTGCGATGCTGCGATAAGTCGCGCCGTGGAGATACGCGGCGACCGCGCGAAGGGCTGCGCACAGTCGTTCGCGCCGCTGTTTGGGCACGCGATGAAACGGAGGTCCTGGCGCGCGTCCATTCATCGCGCGCCACAGCCGCGTGGCGGCATGCGCGCGCGCCTGAAAATCGCCGTTAAACGGCAACTCGGCGGCATAGTGAGCGCCTGCAATCAGTGGCTGTTTCGACCAGATGCGATGCTCCACCGAACCGATTTGCAGCACGGCATGCCAGCCGTCAGCGGCACGGCGCACCTGACCAGATGCAAGATCAAGCGGTGGCTGAGGCGTTGGGCCTTGACCAAGCGTTGAAGTGGTTACAGCGACCGGGACGACGGTCGGCAGAACCTCGGGCGCCCAAAAGATTGTCTGCTCGTGGAACGACCTCTGCGGGTCATGCGCGAAAGCAGAGGCCCCACCTCCTCCTGAATTCCTCGGTCACCCCGCCATCTGAGCTGCTAGCGATGATCGCATCGTAGTCACGCTGATAGTCCACGTTCATACGAAGGCCTACCCAGGCGATTTCAGTGATCTCAGCGTTCTCTAGGCTCTTAAACGAATCCGGCGATCGCCAGTCGAATTCAGGCATTTCTTCCGCCCCATTGCATGCAGCTAACAAGGATTGCGGCGCAATAGTTATGAACGAGGCGGTTGTAGGAAGTCCCTAGTTTGGCACCACGTGGTGCATGAGAATGACCACCGGTTAGCGGGAGAAAATCGTTCTTGCTGCAAGTCTGTAGTCGGCAATTCTCTTCTATTTTGAGCCAGTACCGCGTAAGAGGCGTCCCTGCTCAGTCACCCACTTGGCGCGCGCAAGATGGCTCTGATATGCGGCCCGCGCGCGGTCCGGCTCTCGCTCTGGATCCATATGCAAGACGACTCGAGCCACTTCGCGCCAGTCCGCCCCCTCGCCCTCCGCCTGCAGAAGGCGAATGTACGTGACGACATGCTGTTCGTCATAGGCTGTCAGCGCCGGCTCGTTCGGCGCGACATCCGCGACGTCAGGATCTAGCGACGGCTTCGACATCAGAGGCTACAATGTGCGCGGGATTGAAAATAAAATTGCGAGGCGCAAGCCTTGCCGGCTCGAACAGTTCCGTTCTGTAGCATATGGCATGCCACGAGCTCGGGCGAGCGTTCAAGAAGCCGCGTTCCCCACATATTCAGCAATCGAGGCTCCGTCCGTGACCTTCAACACCCAGCTCCGCGTATTATAACACGTAGCGCCAAAATACGCGATTGCTTCCTATCCTGCGGATGGATATCCGCAAGGTTTTCGGAGCGAACGCGCGTCGATTTCGACTGGCCCTTGGCTTGAGCCAAGAGGCCGTGGCGGAACGCATGGGCGTCGATCGAGCCTTCGTGAGTAGCATGGAGCGAGGGCTGCAAAACGCTACATTGCTAACGATCTGGCAGATTGCCCAAGCTTTAGGGGTCCGGCCTGCAGATCTGCTTGAGGAGAAGGTGTCCAAAGTTCGATCATGAACTTCCGCGAGCCGGGCCGGTAGCCAGGGAGCGCCCGACCTGGACACGCGTCACGGCCGCCGATCCGGCTTGCTGGATCGGCGGCCGTGCGTGAGGCCTCGAACAGGCGCCCACAGGGACGCGCCGAGCGCGCCCATCAAACGAAATTTTCCTCAAATTGACGCAACGACCTAAAAACAATCAGCCGTTACCATCGACCGAGGTAGGATTTGAGAAAGCCCCGCCCGGCGAACCGGACGGGGCTTGGCGGAGCGTCTACTCGCCGTTCTTACGGGGCCGCGACCAGAGCAGGGTGTAGCCCTCGCCGCCTTCGTCATCGAACAGGTTGGCGTAGATCGGCGCGTTGAACGAGGGATCATCGAGCTTGAGCGAGAGGTAATCTCGGCCCTCTTCGGAGCGCTTCGACCAAGCTGCGCCGATCTCCGCCCGGCCCACGTAGATGCGGTGGCTGGGAGCGTTGTCGTTGGATCGGTTGGTCTCGGCGACGATACGGACGCCCTTGGCTTGCAGGCTCAGGGTGACGATCTCGCCCTGGAAGTCGTTGCCGACCTTCTTGAAAGAACCGATGTTAGCCATGTCACTTCTCCTGTTGTGTTTCGAGCCCGCGACCACCGCGGCCTCGATGGCGATCTAAAGGCCGAGGACGATCGGCGACGCACCCGCTCGGGCCGGAGCGCAGCGGAGGACGCCGTTGTTGCGACTTTCTTGCCTCGCGAGGAATGGGCGAAGCCCAGGGGAAGAAAATCGCATCAAAGGCGTTGCGGCTCAGACGATCGAGGCGCAGCCGGTCTTCGGCCAGATCAAGCCATCAAAGAGGCCACGTGGTCTGCGTGCTGAACCGCAATCTTGAGGAGAAGACTGGCGAATCTCGGTTCTGCTGAACAAGGGGTTGGTACGGTTCGGCGCAGAAAGAGAAACAATCTGCCGCAAAGGGCGGTATCGTCCCGGAAGGAATGATCGAACGGAGCGCGCCGTTCCACCGCAGCTATGTGGGCCAGACAGAGACCGGTACGGCTTGCTTAAGCGCCCCGAAGAGGGCCGAGATTACCTCTCGCTCAAGCTCGTCGACCCCTCGTTCAACGTGACGCCCTGTGCCGTCTTGCTCGGCCGATGATGGCGACGAAGCCTCACCGCTCGTGCGCGGCGGCTGTGAGAACTGGTTCAGGCGCATTCTCCACCACCCCGGCCGACTCCGACGGGAGGGTCCCCGCGAACACGGTCAAGCGTGTCCATGCCGTGCCGCCGATGCAAACCGCTCCTAGGCATGCGAACGCCTCGCGCCAAGCCAATGAAGGAACCCCGATCTGCGACAGGGCAAAAATCACCTGATAGCCGGCGATCGCTGCGGGGACCGTGAATACGGTTGCGATCGCGACGCGCAAGGTCAAGGACCGACTAACGGCGACGGCGACCTGACCAGCGGCAAGCGTCAGCGTGCCAGAAGCAATTCCGATAAGCAGTGCGCCGAAGACGCCCGCGCCATGACGAAATGCCAACATCCCGACACTGAGTGCGACGAAAAATGGTAGCGCATACACAGCGAGCGCAAAGATCGCCCAGCAAAACAAACCGATACCGAGTGTGTTGAGAACAAGCCCAATGGCGAGCATGGTGGTGGCTCCATGTGTATGGATTTATCAATCGCGCCTTCCACCACCACCACGGCGCAGTCTTGCGATGTAAAAACGAAACGAGGCGTAGTTGCGGCGTGCAACTCCACCTCGTCTTACAGGCGAGCAAGACGGCGCTCATGCGCCGCCGAACTTCCAAACGGGAATGCCAAGCCGCTTCGCCTTGTCAGCGAGATTGTCCTGAATTCCCGTGCCCGGGAAATGCATGACGCCGATTGGCAGGAGTTCGAGCATAGCGTCGTTGCGCTTGAAGGGGGCTGCTTTGGCATGTTTCGTCCAGTCAGGCTTGAAGGCGATCTGAGGTACCTTGCGGGCGGTCGCCCATCTGGAGGCGATCAGTTCGGCACCCTTGGGCGAGCCGCCATGGAGCAGGACCATGTCGGGGTGCTTGGCATGAACCTTGTCGAGGCGATCCCAGACGAGGTGGTGGTCGTTGAAATCGAGCCCACCGGTGAGTGCGATCTTCGGTCCTGGTGGCAACATGACCTCAGTCTCGGAACGACGCTTGGCCGCGATGAAGTCGCGGGAGTCGATCATTGCCGCGGTGAGCGTTCGGTGGTTGACCAATGATCCCGACCGAGGACGCCAAGCTGAGCCGGTGTGGACCTCAAATCGCTCGATGGCCTGATCCCGGAACAGTTCCAGGCAATTGCGGCGCTCGATCAGCGTGATGCCTTCGGCCGTCAGGCGCTCGAGTTCGACCGATCGCACTTCCGAGCCGTTCTGCTCACGTTGGCTCTTATGCTGTGCTTGTTCGTTGTCATCGAGCTGCCTTTCGATGCGCTCGACGGCACGATGGAACAGATTGACGGTCGACCAGAGCAGATCGTCAAGGTCCGGCTCAAGCCGCGTGTCGTTGAGGGTCGCAACAAGGGAGTCAAAGATATCGGCGACAGCGCCGGCGATCATCCTGCCCTCGGGGAGCGGTCTTGGATCGGGCTGGTCGTCGAAGGGACGATAGCCGAAGAGCTGCAATTCGGTGAGGACGTGGTCGGTCGGAGATGTGGCGTGCGGCGGTTCGATGTCGTCATGGTCGGTCATGGGTAGAGGTCCTTTGCCGGATCGGCCGCGACCATCGCGGCCTTCGTGGCGATCCTCTGACGGCAGGCGGAACGGGCCAGAACCCGAAAGGGCCGAAGCGACAGCGGAGGATGGCGGAGGCCGGCTATTTTGCTTCGCGATGCAAAGCGCGCTGCCAAACGCATGATGTGTCTTCACATCGCTGGCGCGCGGCGGAAAATAGTCGGACGCAGCCATTGCCGGCCCGGGCCGCTTGCTGTCCGATCGCCCTCTAGAAGGCCGAGGTCGCGTCCTCTTCCGGTATTGGTCTCACCTATGACCGGCCTGGCAGCGTCGATCAAAGGCCGGGAGCTATTCCGCGGCCACCGTCGATGAATGCAGGAAGCGAACGACGTCCTCTGGCACGAGCTGGAACCGCAAGGCCGCTTGAAGGGTCTCGAGACCGAAGACATGCAGATCTTCGTTGAAGTCGCCTAACCGAGGCGACAGCGCGATCGCCTCAATGCCGAGGTCCGTTGCACGCTGAGTCAGAATGGCCTGCACCGCATCCCCGGCGGCATCGGCATCGCGGGCGATATAGAGCCGACGTAGGCTAGACGGCAGCATGATGGCCGAGAGGTGATTGGCCGAAAGCGCAGCGGCCATCGGCATGGTCGGGAACACGCAGCGTATGGACAGCATGGTCTCGATGCCCTCGCCGGCAGCGAGCACGTCATCCACCACGCCGAACCGAACGGCATTGCCGAGCAGATCGCCCATGGCGCGTCGTGGCGTATCGATCGGAGCCTTGCCGAGCCGGACGCGATCGAAGCCGTCCGGATCAAGCCAGGTGCGGTGCACGCCGGTGATCCGACCATCGAGATCCGTGACGCGGGCGATCATCGCCGGCCAGGTTTCAGTCGGCAAATGGTCGTCGGGCCGATAGAAGCAACGTGGGTGGAAGCGCAGGCTGCCACCATGGTGGATGCGGGCTATTCCGCGACGCCGCAAATACGTCTCGACCACCGTCTCCTCGATCGGGTTAGAGATCGCAAAGAGCCGGCGGGCGGATTCCTGCGACCCGGTCGGAACTACCGAACGAATGGGTTTCGGGGCCGATTGCTGCGCTGAACGAGGCAGCCTCAGAAACCGCCTCGCTTCCTCGGCGACCTCGCGGAAGTCTCGCAAACCCAGGCTTTCGCGGATGATGTCGAGGAGGTCGCCATGTTCCCCGGTCGCGGCATCGGTCCACTTGCCGGGCGGCCCCTTTGGCGATTCCTGGAGCCGCACGAACAGTGAGCGGCCTGGCGTGTTGTGGACGTCGCCGACCACCCAGTACCGCCCCGCCCGCTTGCCGTGGGAGAGATAATGTCGGCACACCGCCTCGGCCTCGCGCGCGAGCCAGCGTGCCAGTTCGCTGGCATCGCGGGGCATCAGGCGGCCTCCCGCTCGCTGATGCGCGCGACCGGATAGTGGTCGAGCACCTTCGACAGGATCTCGGCACCGCTCGCGTCCGTGGGCACGAACATGCGCAGTTCCAGGAGATGATCTCTCCAAAGAGGCCATAAGCCCGCAAGCGATCGCGCATCGTGTCGTTGAAGCCCGACAGTTCGATACGGTGTGCGCCCATCACGCGGACACGGCGAAGCTGGAGCCCCTCCGCAAGCTCGAGGACGGTCCGTCCCTCCACGAGCGCGGCAAAGGCAGCGTCCGGCGTCAACGCCGGCGCGTCAGCCGCAAGGGCATTCGCGACCCAGGTCGTCGAGACCCTGCGGCCGATGATCCGCTCGCCCGCATCGGTCTGAAGCCGATAGACCCGTGTCGACTCGTTCGGCAGCCGCTTCCAGATGGGCAGCAGCACGCCGGCCACGACGTGGATCGTGCCTTCCGTGAACTCTGGGATCTCGGCAAGCTCCGCCAGCCAGGCCGCGGCGAAGCGTTCGCGGTCGGCGTCGCGCCAATGGCTTTCCGTCATCGTCTCTAGGGAAACGCTGTGCTGCTCCATCGGCCGGATCAGGCGGACGCGCCGCTCGATCTCGCCGTCGTCAAACATGAAACTCGGGGCCGGCAGCTGCACGGCGGCTCGTCCCGAGCGTTCATTGATCAGCAGGCCGGCACGAAGATCGGAACGACGACCGAGAGCGTCATCCAGGCTCACAGGATGATTGCGCTGGCGCTGGGTGATCGTGAGCAGCCGGGTCTCGGCGTTAGTGCCGGGATGGGTATAGATCGTCCGCCGATCGGTGACGACAAAACTCTCGGCGCGGAGCGTTTCCAGCCCGACGTCATAGCTACCCGATGCGACCGCCCCCTCGATCCGAGCCGTCAGCAGCTGCTCGAAGACGGTGAACAGGATGTTCTGAAGATCGATCGTGAGCGCCAGCAACCTGTTCAGGAAAATCGTGATCGGCGGCAGGTCATCCCTGAGCCCATTAGCATCCGTGAGCTTCAGACCGGTCGCATCCTCGAACCTCTCGAGCGAGCAGCCCTCGACCTTGCCGCGCGCCAACAGTGTGTAGAGCTGGCGCAACGCATCGCGGCCGTACTGGCTTTCGAGATTGTCCTCGGGGCGGAACAACCCCTGCCCTCCGGTCTGGCGCTGGCCGCGGGTGATGGCTCCCAACGTGTCGAGCCGGCGCGCAATGGTGCTCAAGAAACGCTTTTCGGCCTTCACGTCGGTCGCGATCGGGCGAAACAGCGGCGGCTGCGCTTGGTTGGTCCGGTTGGTTCGGCCGAGCCCCTGGATCGCGGCGTCCGCTTTCCAGCCGGGCTCGAGCAAATAGTGGACCCGCAGGCGGCGATTCCGCGCCGACAACTCGGCATGGTAGCTCCTCCCCGTGCCGCCCGCGTCGGAGAATACGAGGATCCGCTTGACGTCGTCCATGAAGGCCGACGTCTCGGCGAGGTTGGCCGAACCAGTTCGGTTTTCGACCAGCAGCCGGTCGCCCTTGCGAACGATACGACGCGAGCGGCCTGTGACTTCCGCGACCATGTCGGTGCCGAAGCGCTGGACGACTTGGTCCAGCGCGCCAGGTACCGGCGGCAGCGAGGCGAGCTTCTCGATGAGGCGGTCGCGGCGAGCGACGGCCTCCCGGCTCTCGACCGGTTGGCCGTCGAGGTAGACAGGCCGGGAGCAGAGGTTGCCTTCCTGGTCGGTGAAGGGCTCGTAGAGTTGGACCGGAAAGGAATGGGCGAGATAGTCGAGGACGTACTCGCGCGGGGTGATGTCGACCCGGACGTCGCCCCACTCCTCCGTCGGGATCTCGGCGAGCCTTCGCTCCATCAGCGCGTCGCCGGTCGAGACGATCTGGATGACGGCTGCATGGCCGGCTTCGAGATCACGCTCGATCGAGCGGATCAATGACGGCGTTTTCATTGAGGTCAGGAGGTGGCCAAAAAAGCGCTGCTTGGCACTCTCGAAGGCAGATCGCGCGGCCGATTTAGCCTGGCCGTTCAGCGTGCCGGTCTCGCCGGTGATGTTGGCGGCCCGCATTGCCGCGTCGAGATTGTTATGGATGACGCTGAACGCTCCGGCGTAGGCATCGTAGATGCGAACCTGCTCGGGCGTGAGCTGGTGCTCGACGAGCTCGTACGCGACGCCCTCGTAAGAGAGCGAGCGGGCCGCGTAGAGACCGAGCGCCTTGAGGTCGCGCGCGAGCACCTCCATCGCCGCGACTCCACCCTCCTCGATCGCCTCGACGAATTCGGCCCGGGTGGCGAACGGGAAATCAGCGCCGCCCCACAATCCCAGCCGCTGGGCGTAGGCCAGATTGTGGACGGTCGTGGCGCCCGTCGCCGAGACATAGACGACGCGGGCATTCGGTAATGCGTGCTGGAGCCTCAGGCCCGCACGCCCCTGCTGGGAGGCCGCCTGCTCGCCGCGCTCGCCCTTCTGGCCTGCCGCGTTCTGCATCGCGTGGCTCTCGTCGAAGACGATCACTCCGTCGAAGTCGGAGCCCAACCATTCGACGATCTGCCGCACGCGCGAAAGCTTCTCGCCACGCTCATCGGTGCGCAGCGTAGCGTAGGTGGTGAAAAGGACGCCTTCCGCGAGCCGGATCGGTGTGCCCTGCCGGAAACGGGACAGCGGCGTCACGAGCAGCCGCTCCATGCCGAGCGCGGACCAGTCGCGCTGCGCGTCTTCGATCAGCTTGTCGGATTTGCTGATCCAGACCGCTCGGCGGCGGCCCTTCAGCCAGTTATCGAGCAGGATGCCCGCGACCTGCCGTCCCTTGCCCGCGCCGGTGCCGTCGCCCAAAAACCAGCCGCGGCGAAAGCGGACGGCATTCTCTGCGTCGTCGCGCGCGGCCGCCACCACGTCAAAGGTCGCATCGACCGTCCAGCATCCCGCAAGAAACTCGGAATGCGCCTGGCCGGCATAGACGACGCTCTCAAGCTGGGCGTCGGACAGGATGCCATCTGCCACGAGTTTGGCCGGCAGATGTGGCCGGTAAGACGGCTTCGGCGGCGCGACCGAGGCCATCGCGGCGGACTGCACGAGTTTGGTCGGATGCGCATGCGCGTGCGGAATACGGATCGTCTGCAGCGCGTATTCCTCATAAAGCGCGTCGGTCAGTCGAACGCCTTCCGGAGGCGTCCACTCGACGGTCTCATAGGTAAGTTCGACGCCCTCTGGCGCACAACCTTTCGAAGTGGACGACGCCCGTGGCGCAAAGGCGCTGACCGGCCGCAGCGTCGCGGGGCGCCTGATGGCGTCGACCATGATGGGGGTGACAACAGGCAGCCTGGGGGGCACATACTGGGTCACCCAGTCAAGCAAGGTGGCGACATCGCCGGCCATGCCAAGTGAAGCGGGAAGGACGTTCGGGTCTGCGGCGGGCTGCTTGTCGATCACAAGCAGTCGTGTGTCGGTCTGCGTTCCGTGTTTCGCATAGACCGCGCCATCGATGGCGGCAGAAAACACCACCCGCCCGCGCTGCTGGAGGCGAACGAAGGCGTCTCGCCACGCCGGATTGTCCGGCGCAAAGCTCGCGCCGGCAATGGCGACCAGACGTCCGCCGTCGCAAAGACGCGCCAAGGACGACGCGATGTGCCGGAAAGCCGCGTCCGCCATGCGTCGATCGACGTTCGCCAGTGCCGAGAACGGCGGGTTCATCAAGACGACGCTCGGTACGACATGCGCATCGAGGTGATCATCGATCTGGGCGGCGTCGAACCGCGTGAGCTTAATTTTGGGAAACAGTTCGTCGAGCACCCCCGCGCGGGTCTCGGCCAGCTCGTTCAATACCAAGGCACCGCCGGCGAGCTCGGCAAAGATGGCGAGCAAGCCGGTCCCCGCAGAGGGCTCCAAAACCCGGTCGGACGGCGTGATGCCGGCCGCGGTGCATGCGGCAAGCCCAAGCGGGATCGGCGTCGAGAATTGTTGAAGGGCTTGGCTGTCCTCGGAGCGCCGTGTGTGGGTCGGCAGGCAGCGCGCGATCTTCGCGAGCATCGGCAGCATCGCGCTCGTTGAGCCAGCCTTGGTCCGGATGGCCGGGCCGAACTTGCGAAGGAACAGGACCGTCGCCGCCTCGCAGACATCATAGGCGGTCTTCCAGTTCCAGACGCCAGTGGCGTCGGAAGCGCCGAAGGCAGCTTCCATGGCGCTACGCAGGACAGCGGCATCGATGCGACGGCCGCGCTCAAGATCAACCGCGAGCTGTCGGGCTGCCCTAACGGCGGCAGGGGTGAGAGTTGCAGCGGCGCGCATCGAGAGCGGCGCGGCGGCAGCGCCGCCGGCGAGAGATTCGGTCATGACAGGGTTCTTTCGGAGAGCAGGAATGGGTCGAACCATCAGGCGCTCTCCTTAAGACCCGACGGCTCAAACCCTTGCCGGCCCGGCTCTCCCTCTCAGTCCTCCCGCATAAAAATGGGGACCGGCGCGGCACACCGGTCCCCAAGCAACTGTGGGACGGCGGGAGCCATCCCGTTCTACATGTCACTCAGCCGCGTCGAGCTGTTGCGGACCATCGTCGCCCGCGTTGTCCCGATCCTCGTCATCGGCGAGGAATTCGGGCAGCGGGCCCGCTTCACTCTCCTGCTCCCCTGACGCCGCATCTGGATCGACCAGACGCAGCGGCTCCGGCAACCAGCCTGAACCGTCGAGAAGACGCTCAGCCTCCTTGGCCATGTCGGCCTTCTTCAGGTGGTCGATCAGTTGCGCGGAGGATTCACCCTTGGCTTCCCGCACCGCCTCCAAGATGCGAGGCTTGGTGACCCGGCCGAGATAGTTGTCGACGGTGGGCTTCCACCCCGCTTGAACCATGTCGAGACCGACCGCGCGTGCCAGCACGTCAGCATGGTCGAGCCGGGTGCGGACGCCGTGGGCGGAGACGCGACCCTGATTGTACCGGTTGGCCGGCTCGTAGAGAGCGTTGACCGCAAATGACGCACAGTGAGCGAACAGGGATGCCGGTGCGTCGCCATCGAGGGCTGAAAGAGCATCCCAGAGATCGCTCTCACCCTTCGGCAAACGTGCCTTCCAGGATTCATGCCGCGCCTCAACAGCCTTCGCGGACGCGCTTTCCCTCAAGCCAGGAGCTTGAGCCGGAAAGGTCGGCGTGCGAAGTCCGATCTCAAGGCAGCTTCCGGACGAAGCGAACCGGTAAAAGGCCGTCAGCACGAAGTTGTGCAGCACCGCCTGGAACGCGATCGCAGGATCTTCTGCCAGCGCATCCCGCAACGCCAGCGTGCGATGCGCCGTCAGCTCGGTAATCAGCCGATCCGGCAGAGGTTTCGTCGCGTCCTCATCGTCTTCTTCGGGATCAGCCGCGCTACCTGCGACCGCGATGACCGTGCGCTGGACGGAAGTACCAGCCGCCTTCCCCTCGATCGACTGTGTGTCGGCGCCCTGCCCGACATCAGGATCGGCTGCCGACAAATCGTCCTCCGGCCGGACGTATCCCCGGTCCACCGAGAGGCGCCCTTCGGAATCAATGCTGACGAAGACACCAGCGCGGGCAATCTCGGCCGGATCGTAAATCATCGACCGGTCTTCGAACGCAACCAGCGCCGCCTCGATTTCGCCGAGACGCTGATCGACCTCGTCGGGCAGCTCGTCGGCATCCTGGTAATCGGCTTCAAGCTTGGCCTGCTCGGCGTTCAGAGCGTCGATGGTGGCCTGCTCCTCGGGGGATAAATCGACGGGCTTGCCCTCGAACTCGCGCAGGCCCCCGTTGTGACCGAAGGGGAACTCGACGGCGAGCGATATCCACTTCCAGCCTTCGGCTGCAATCATCTCGGCTTCGGCTTTGAGCTTTTCTGTCACGAGACGGTCGAGCAAAGCAACGTCCTGGAGCCAGCCGCCATCATCGTGCTCGAACAGATCGCGCAAAATGCCGCCGCCAGCCTGCTCGTAAGCATCCAGCCCAATGAACTGAACGCGGCGATCGGAGGCGCGCACGGTATTTTCCGTCAGCATCCGCCGGATCTGATAGGGTTCGTCATAGCCGGATCGGCTGACGTTCTCCCAGACCTGCTCCTGCCGCGTGTGATCCGCCGCGACCGAGAAGGCCATAAGCTGCTCGAGAGTCATGCCGTCATCGGCATAGACGTCGTGGAGCTTTGGCGACACGGACGCCAGCCGGAGTCGTTGCTTCACGACAGCCGGCGTCACGAAGTGCCGGGCAGCGATATCCTCGTCGGACATGCCACCGCGACTCAAGGTCCGGAATGCCCGGAACTGATCGAGCGGGTGCAGCCCTACGCGCTCGTCATTCTCTGCAAGTGAGTCGTCTTCAGCGATGCCCCCCTCGCGCACGACACAGGGCACGGCCTGCGTTTTCGCCATGCGCTTCTGCTTTACGAGAAGTTCCAGCGCGCGATAGCGCCGGCCACCGGCCGGCACCTCGAACATGCCGGTCTCATTGCCTTCGGCGTCCACAACCGCGCGCACATTGAGACTTTGCAGGAGCGTACGCTGCGCGATACTTTCGGCGAGTTGCTCGATGGAAACGCCCGCCTTCACATGCCGGACGTTGGACTGGCTAAGGACCAGTCTGTTGAACGGAATGTCACGTGAGGGGGACAAGGTGATCTTTTGGACAGCCTTCGTCATTATCGATTCTCCACGACGGGCAGCCGAGAGCCTCTCTCTCGGCCTCCAACCCGTCGTGGAAACACCCCTGCCCTCTCACTCTCGTGCCCGCGGCCACCAAGCAGAACCTCCTCAGGCCGCCTGCTGGTCCTCCGGCATATCGACAGCGGGTTCTGGGAGAAAGCCAAGGAGATAATCTGCGACCTTGCTGGCTTGCGAAGCAGCTCGCACAATCGCGCGATTATCCTCTCGCAGCACCTCCAGCCAGGAGCCGATATAGTCGGCGTGCCGCACCGTGGGCACGATACCGAGCGAGGCGCAACCGAACGCAGAGGCGATTTCCGCAACCAGCTCCTCAAAGGCATACTTCCTGGTACCGTAGGCGCCTGACAGGTCACGGTTGAGACGTGATGGATGGCCGCTGGCATGCGCCAATTCATGCAGGGCCGTTCGATGCCAATTGATCGGTTCGAAATAGGCTTGCGGTGGGGGCACCTGCACATAATCATCCGTCGGCAGGTAGAAGGCGCGGTTGCCGCCGATGCGGAAGTCGATGCCGGTCGCCTTGATCAGGTATTCGACCTGCGGCTCGATCAGGCCTGGCGGCGGAGGCGGCGCTGTTGTTGCGATCTCTGGAGGCAAGCCCTCGCATTGATCGCTGTTGAAGACCGTGAAGCGCTTGAGGAACGGAACAGCTTGTGCCTCCTCGCCGGTCTCGTGTGCGCGGCGCTTTTCGTCCGCCGGCACAAAGCGGTCGGCATACACGACAGTCGTGCCGCGCTCGCCCTTGCGGACGTGGCCACCAAGCGACAGCGCCTGGCGAAATGTAAGCCAGCTCTGCCCTGTAAATCCATATTCGGTGGCAGCACCCCAGAGAATCAAAATGTTTATGCCGCTGTATTGGCGGCCGGTCGCAGCGCTTTTCGGTATCGCCAAATGCGCCTTTGCCGCCGCGGTGCCCCAAGGCTGCACCCACGGCACTCGGCCGGCCTCCAGCTCGGCGATGATCTTGTTAGTAACTTCGTCATAAAGGCTTGTCCGGTCCTCACCGGTGCGCGCCCGAGGATCATGTTGTCTGGACATCGCGGATCTCCGCGACGGGGACCGCGAGCCTCTCTCGCAGCCTGTAACCCGTCACGGCAAAACCCGGCCGACACTCTGACTCTCGCCTCTACCTGAGAGAATGCGACATCTGCGACGCAGCCCCCATCGGATCTTCATGGGAATTGCGTTGAGCTACCTGGGGCCGCAGGCCCGACCAGGCGTGCGCCGGGGCGCATCGCCTCAACGGAAAATGGCACCCGGAGAGCGTGAGCATAGCGACCCGAAGGGGCACGCGGGTCCGAGTGCAGCGACGAGACCGGTTCAATAGCGGCACCCGGGAACGGGGCAGTGATAGCGATCGCCGCAGGCGAGCCCCTTTTCCGAGTGCCCCCGGCGAGGAGCTCCGCATCCCGTTGCGCGAGGGATCGAAGCCGGATGGCCGAGACGCAAAGCGGCTCGGTTCACGAGAGCCCGTTGCGGCGGAAGCCGCACGCGCGCAAGCGGAAGAAACCACGAAATCGGAGGGTCTAGATTTCCTCGCGCATTCGTCTGCGCATCATAGATTCTAATCCGAAGCGTAGGGAAACGCTTCTTTAGTTCTTCCCCACCTGCCTTGGCGCGTTTCTGGTTGCATTCGGCTTTGGATCGGCCAATCGCGATAAGACCCGACCTGGTGCAGCGCGCACATCCAAATTCCGACGCTGGAAACCGATCCGATGGCTTCAATGCAAGTCCACCCTCCAATCTGTCGGATAGGCCATTGATCATACATCCAAAGCAGTTGACTGCCTGCTAGCGGTGCCCCGCCGACCGGGCACCGAGACACCTAACTGTTGCCGCCTTTCGGGATCTCGCCAATCAAAATCGGTTCTCCTCAAGAACTGCACGCCAAGGGCCGCCTTTTCACGCGCTAATCTGGCCTTATCCCCGCCCGGCCGCACTGCGCAGTAGAGGAGAAAAATCTTTCACCGTAAAAGTCCGCTTTATGAGCCACCCCGACTCTCGCTCCACCGACCACGAGCAAAGAGCAATCTAGATCTTCCAGATCGGACATCGTTCTTCTGTGAATTCAGCTCTTGTTGCACCGAGCGGGCACCAGCAGTGAGATCAGACCGCCCAATGTCACGGCGTACCGCGCTGCCTGCCCGCTACCCACCCGCTGGAACCTGGCCCGCGATGATGAGAGCGGACATGGCCGCCGCCTACCTGGACTTTGAGGACACAGGCGAACTCACGCGCGCACTCGGTCGAGGAGATGCACCGCCGCCGGCCGGCTTTCGCGGAACAGGGCGGCTGCGGCAGCCAGTTTGGTCGAAGGCGACTATGGACCACTTCGCAGCCCCCATCGGAAAAAGAGATCTAAAGGAAGCGGAGGACCTCTTATGTCTGGTATGATATCGTTTGATACGGCACTGAAACTTCCCAGATACTGTCGCCAAAAAATATTGGCGAACAACAGCACGGCTTATTATTTTGCACCGCCAACCTGGGCTCGCCGACAGGGCTGTGATTCAACTCCCGAAGCTTTAGGATGCGACTACGCAAGTGCCGTCGAGCGGGTGGAGAAGGTCCTATTGCCCGCATTCGACAGTTGGCGCTCACGGGGCTTAAGTGACATGACGCCGGCCTCTCCCGAACCCGGCACGTTCGATTGGCTAGTCGGCATCTTCCAAGCTCACCAGAAGTGGGACGAAATCGAAAGCACCACTCAGCGGCAGTACAAGAAAAGTCTCGCACTGTTCGCCAATCTCGAGCTGAAAGATGGAAGTCGAGTTGGGTCGAAGCAATTGTTCGATTTCACCAAGGCCTTCGTCGACGCAGTTTATGGAAAGCTGCTAGTAGTAACAAAAGTAGGTGGCAACGGAGAGGTAATCGTTCGCGAGCGTCGTCGCTATGCAAATGTGGCGATGGCAACCTGCCGCCGCGCCTGGTTCGTTGGTCAGCGTGCTCAAGAAAAGATGGTACCAGCGAGCAATCCATTTTCCCGGATGGGTTTAAAATCACATGCGCCCGGACGGCCGGTACGGCCCACACCGACCGCAACTTGGGATGAACTCGTCGCGTTCAGAGCTGCCGCGACAAGGCTTGATTATCGCTCGATCGCAACTGCCGCTTTGTTGTCGTGGGAGTGGTTGCAGCGAGAGCAGCACGTGTTCGGCGCCTTCGACATTTCGCATTATCGCCCCTGCGAGCGGCCAAATAGCGTCAGAATCGTACATCCAAAGAATGGAGAGGAAGCCTGGTGGCCGCTGTCAGACGAAACGGGCGCCCCTCTCTTTCCTGAACTTATGGAGGAGCTCGATGAGATTAAGAAGACCGCGCTCTCCGGCCTGGTATTCCGGCGTGACCATGCGCATCGTCGGTCGGCAACCCCGCTTCCATGGATTACCCCACGCAAGGACCTGCGCTATCTACGCAGTGTGGTAAAGACGATAATCGCAGAGGCGGGCCTTCGCCAGGAACTTTCCTTTACTTCCTTCCGGCATGGAGGATTCACTGAGGGTGCCGACAGCGATCTCACGGATGCAGAGTTGCGCGCCGCTGGCCGTCATAGATCAAGTCGCCAACTGCCAACCTACGCCAAGCGCACCGGCAAGCAGTTGATCATAGCCACTAAAAAGCGTCGCGAGGAGCGGACAAGATCACTCCTTGTTCGACTAAATGCCAATTTTCCCTCGGAATAAAGGCGCGTCGGCCGGCCGCAACACCCGAAGCAGGCACCGAAATGATCGCCTATTTTCCCGTCCAGACCGGCCTGCGCTTCTCGCTGAACGCCCTCAGCCCCTCCCTGGCGTCCTCGGTCATCGCGAGCAGCGCGATCTGGCTTTCGGTGTAGGCGATGCTCTCGTCGAACGACATCGAGGCGATGGCGCGCATCGCGTACTTGCCGCGGCGAATCGCGGTCGGGGATTTGTCGACGATGCGCCCGATCAGCCAGTCGACCTTGGCGTCCAGCTCGGCTGTGGGCACGACATAATTGAGCAGGCCCGCATCTTGCGCCGCCTTCGCGTCGAACGGCTCGCCGGTCAGCGCCCATTCGTTGACGAGGCGAGGTGGGGCGATGGACTGCAACAGGCTCAACACCTGCATCGGGAACACGCCGACCTTCACCTCAGGCAGGCCGAAGATGACGTGGTCGGCCGCAATCGCCATGTCGGTCATGCAAAGCAGGCCCATGCCGCCGGCCATGCAGACGCCGCCGACGCGCGCAATCGCGGGCTTGGTCGCGTTCTGCGACAAGCGCAACAGATCGGCATAGTCGACATTCGGCCTGGAATGATCCATCGCGAAAGCCGCGCCGGAGTTCTGCAAGTCCGCGCCGGCGCAGAACGCCTTGTCGCCGGCACCCGTCAGCACGATGACGCGAACGTCCTTGTCGTCATGCGCGTCGCGATAGCCGCGTGCGATGCCGGCGATGACGTCGCCATTCAGCGCATTGCGTTTCTCGGGCCGGTTGATGGTGATCCAGAGCGCCTGCCCGCGCTTCTCGATGATTACGGCTGTGGTATCGGTCATGGCACGCTCGCTTCCTTGCTTTCCGTTTTGCAGCCATTTGCGGCAGCTCGGGCGGAAGGTGCAAGAGCAATCTGCGGCGCGGCGCCGGTTTAGCGCCTCGACACAAACTTGTAAGGCGATCGAAGCGCGCGCTCAGGCCGCGACCGCTTTCCTGATCCAGACCTTGTTGTCGTGGAAAGCGGCTCCGCCGATCGGCGCGATCGTGTCCGCGCCCGTCAACATGTTGATGCCGCGATCACCGATATGGTTCTTGTTGGGATGAACGGACTCCGCGATCAGCACGCCGCGCCGCACGCCCTCGAACAGTGTGGCAATCAGCGTGGTTTCGCCGCGGGTGTTGCCGAGCGTCACCGCGTCGCCATCGGCGATGTCGAGCGCGGCCGCATCCAGGGGATGGATCATCACGCTCGCCTTGCCCTCGCGCGCCTGAGAGGACGGCGTCTCGTTGAAGGTGGTGTTGAGGAAGCTGCGCGACGGGCTCGTGGCGAGCCGGAACGGATGGGCCTGGTCGGTGTGCTCGATCACCGCCCAATGGTCGGGCAGCGACGGCATCTTGTCGAAGTCACCCATCGTCTGGCCGAACGGCGGATGCGCCCAATCGGCCTTGAAATGGAATTTTCTGTCGGCATGGGCAAAGCCGTCGAGATAATGCGAGGTGCGGAAGTCCGGCTGCAGGTCGCGCCAGAGGTCAGCTTCGAGGCCGGCAATGTCGCCGTGGTCGCTCAGCTTCAGCGTCGCGTCGATCAATTCGCGCGGCGTCAGCTCGAACCCCGGATGCCTGGCGTCAAGCCGCGGCGCCAGCGCCTGCAGCACCTCGTGGTTGGAGCGGCATTCGCCGGGCGGGTCGATCAGCTTCGGGCCGACCGAGATGTGCTGGTGGCCGCCGCCGTAATAGAGATCGTCATGCTCCATGAACATCGTCGCCGGCAGCACGATGTCGGCCATCTCGGCCGTCTCGGTCATGAACTGCTCGTGGACTGCGACGAACAAATCCTCGCGCGCAAAACCCTGGCGCACCAGCGCCTGCTCCGGCGCCACCGTCATCGGGTTGGTGTTCTGGATCAGCATCGCCTTGACCGGCCCCTTGCCATGCAGGGCCCTGGAATCGCCGGTGAGGATGCGGCCGATCTGCGACTGGTCGAGCGAGCGGATGGTCTGGTCGATGGCGTCGTGGCCTTCGATGATGGATTCGTTGAAGTGCCACAGCGCGTAATTGTTGAAGAAGGCGCCGCCGCCTTCATATTGCCAGGCGCCGGTCACGGCGGGAATGCAGTTCGCGGCATGCATCTGCGCCGCGCCGTTGCGCGAGCGGGTGAAGCCGTAGCCGAGGCGGAAGAAGGTCCGCCTGGTTTCGCCGACCAATTTGGCAAAGGCCTCGATCTCCGACACCGGGACGCCCGAGATCGCGGACGCCCATTCCGGCGTGCGCGTCTTCAGATGCGCCTCGAGCTCGTCAGGGCAATCGGTGTACTTGTCCATATAGGCGCGGTCGGCATAGCCGTCGCGGAACAGGACGTGCATCACGCCGCAGGCGAACGCGCCGTCGGTGCCGGGCCGCAGGATGATCTTGATGTCAGCCTGCTTCATGGTCTCGTTGTCGTAGATGTCGACGGCCGCGATCTTGGCGCCGCGCTCCTTCCGCGCGCGCGCCGCGTGCGTCATCACGTTGACCTGCGTGCTGACGGGATTGGTGCCCCAGATCACCACGAGGTCGGAGAGCGCCATCTCGCGCGGATCGACGCCGGCGATCTTGCCGGTGCCGATCGCGAACCCGATGCGCCCGACATTGGCGCAGATGGTCTGATAGAAGCGCGAATATTTCTTCACATGCGTGAGGCGGTTGAGGCCGTCGCGCATCACCAGCCCCATGGTGCCGGCGTAATAATAGGGCCAGATCGATTCCGCGCCGAATTCGCGCTCGGCTTGATTGAAGCGATGCCCGATCTCGCCCAGCGCCTCGTCCCAGGTGATCCGCGCGAACTGGCCGGAGCCCTTCGGCCCGGTGCGGCGCATCGGATACGTCACCCGCTCGGGGTGATGGATGCGCTCGGCATAACGGGCGACCTTGGCGCAGACCACGCCGGCCGTATAGGTCTGCTTTTTCGAACCGCGGACGCGACCGATGCTGCGTCCCTCGACCACCTCGATATCGAGGGCACAGGCCGAAGGACAATCATGCGGACAGGTCGAATGGCGGATTTCGATCTTGGCGTGCTGATTCATGTCCAATTTGGTAACACCAAAATACCTGTCAGCCGAGGGTATTTATCCGGCAATGCCCATGCGATTTGCTCAGACCGCGTGCGCCGCCGGTTCCTGCCGCGGCCGCGAAGAGCGGCGCCGCCACACCGAAAACCGCCCGATATTCCAGGCACCATCGGCCTTGTGAGGCGTCGACAGCCCGCATTCCCTGCCGTTACAGTGCCGACCAACAAGAACGACATCAGGGAGGTGGGTATGACGGCCCGACAATTTATGCTGGTGCTCGCCGCCAGCCTGCTCAGCGCATTCTCCGCAGCCCCGTCCCTGGCGCAAGAATATCCCAACCACGCGGTCCGGATCATCGTGCCCTTCGGCGCCGGCGGGCCGGCCGACGTCGCAGCCCGGCTGATCGGCAATGCGCTCCAGGAGAGCTTTGGCCAGCCCTTCGTGATCGAGAACCGCACCGGCGCGGGCGGCGTCATCGGCACGGTCGAAGCGGCGAAGTCGCCGCCCGACGGCTATACGCTGTTGATGATGTCCAACACCCAGACCGCGAACGAATCCCTGCTGACGCCGGACAAACGCAAATACGAGCTGATGCGTGACCTCGCGCCGATCGCGCCGGTGAACTCTTCCGATCTCGTCATCGTGGTGAACCCGCAGGTCGCAACGAAGACACTGCAGGAGTTCGTCGCGCTCGCCAGGTCACAGCCGGGCAAATTCAACTACGCCTCCTCCGGCCAGGGCACGCCCTATCACATGGCCGGCGAGCTGTTCAAAGCGATGGCCGGCATCGACCTCGTCCACGTTCCCTACCGCAACAGTGGCGAGGCACGCAGCGGCGTGATCGGCGGGCAGGTGCAGATGATGATCGACGCGGTGCCGGCGATGGCGCCGAACATCGGCGAGAACCAGGTCCGCGCGCTCGCGACCACCGGCAAGCAGCGCTCAGCGGTGTTGCCGAATGTGCCGACAGCGATCGAGGCGGGCGTCGCAGGCTATGAGGCCACGATCTGGCTCGGCCTGATGGCGCCGGCGGGCACTCCAAAACCTGTTATCGACAAGCTCAATGCCGCCGTGAACACGATGGTGAAACGGCCCGACATCGTCAAGCTCTGGACCGAGCAGGGTGCCGTGCCCATGTCGATGACGCCGGAAACGTTCGACAAATTCCTGCGCGGCGACATCGAGAAATGGGCCGATGTCGTCAAGAAGTTCGACAAGTCCTGAGATCGCAGACCGAAAATGCCCGTCATTCAATTCCAGCTCAACGGCGCGGCGATGGCCGTGGACGCCGATCCGGATCAGACGCTGCTCGACGTGCTGCGCGGCCGGCTCGGCGTCACCAGTCCGCATTTCGGCTGCGGGGCCGGCGAGTGCGGCGCCTGCCATGTCATGGTCGGCGACCGCGCGATGGCCTCCTGCGAGATGCCGATGTGGTCGGTCGCGGACAAGGACGTCGTCACAGTCGAGGGCCTCGGCACGGCGGAGCAACCTCATCCGCTGCAACGCGCCTTTATCGCCGAGCAGGCGATGCAATGCGGCTATTGCGTATCGGGAATCCTGATCAGCGCGGCGGCGCTGCTGAAGCGCAATCCGTCGCCGACGGAGGCGGAGGTGAAAGCGGCGCTCGATCGCAATCTGTGCCGCTGCGGATCACATAATCGCATGGTGCGCGCCGTGCTGCGGGCGGTATCGGAGATGGCGACATCATGAGTGCGCCATCCCCTGCCCCGAAACTGCCGGTCAGCCTCGTGACCAATCCAAGACTATCATCCTGGGTGCAGTTCACCGGCGAAGGCCGTGTCGAGATCTCGCCCGGCAAGGTCGAGATCGGCCAGGGCATCGTCACGGCGCTGGCGCAGATCGCCGCCGACGAGCTCGACATTGATATCTCCCGAGTCGAAATGATCCGCGCCTCCACGGCGGCGAGCCCGAACGAGGGCGTCACCTCGGGCAGCCTCTCGGTCCAGCAATCCGGCCGTGCGCTGCGCCAGGTCTGTGCCGAGGTGCGCCAGCGCTTCCTCGCCGCGGCATCGGAGCGTCTCGGTGTCGATGCGTCGCTGCTCGAGATCGATGACGGCACGATCTCGGGCCCCGGCAATGTCAGCACCAGCTATTGGGAGCTCGCCGGTGACGTCTCGCTCGACCGCGACGCCAATGCGGGCGCGACAGCAAAGAGCGCCGCCAAACGCGCCGTCGCCGGACATTCGGTCCAGCGCGTCGATATTCCCGACAAGGTGTTCGCACGGCCGCGCTTTATTCATGACTGTCCGCTGCCGGGCCTGCTGCACGGACGCGTGCTGCGGCCGGACGCCTCGGGCGCCAAGCTGATCGCGCTCGACGAGACGGCTGCGCGAGCCGTTCCCGGCCTCGTCGCGATCGTCCGCGACGGCGGCTTTGCCGGCGTGGTTGCCGACAGCGAGGCAGTGGCGGAAGCTGCTTTGAAAGCCTTGCGCAAGGGCGCGACATGGTCGGCCGGCGAGCCGCTGCCCGACGAAGATGATCTGGCCGCCTTCCTGAGGAGCCAGCCGGTCGAAACGACGGTCATCGACACCAGGACCACGGCAGCGCCGCCCAAGCGTGCGCGCACCCTTCGCCGGCGATACATCCGTCCCTACATCGCGCATGCCTCGATCGCTCCATCGTGTGCGATGGCACAATGGAACGGCGATCGGGTTCGCGTGTGGACGCACAGCCAGGGCGTCTACCTGCTGCGCGCCGATCTCGCGATCGTGCTCAAGCTGGCGGCAAAAAACATCGTGGTCGAGCACATGGAGGGCGCCGGCTGCTACGGGCACAATGCCGCCGACGACGTCGCACTCGATGCCGTGCTGCTGGCGAAAGCGACCAACGGCCGTCCGGTCCGGGTGCAGTGGTCACGCCACGACGAGATGTCCCAAGCGCCGTTCGGCGCGGCAATGGCGATCGAGATCGAGGCCGATCTCGATGCGGACAACGAGATCGTCGGTTGGCGCCATGCGATCTGGAGCAACGGCCATGCGGCGCGACCGGGCCGCGCGGCGTTGCCTGCGCTGCTTGCCGCGACCGAGATTGCGAACCCCTACCCGCGCATGATCTCGACGAACCCGGCCGCGGCCAGCGGCGGCGGCGGCGACCGCAACTCCGTTCCGCTCTACGACCTTCCGGCCTGGACGATCACGAGCCACCGGCTGCTGACCATGCCGGTGCGGACCTCGGCGCTGCGGACCCTCGGCGCACAAGGCAATGTATTCGCCATCGAGTCCCTGCTCGACGAGATCGCCGCCCTGCGCAACGAGGACCCGATCGCGTTCCGCTTGCGTCATTTGCGCGACGAACGGGCGAAGGACGTCATTCGCGCCGCGGCACGGCGCGCGCAGTGGAAACCGCAAAAACAGTCTGGCATCGGCCACGGCGTCGGCTTCGCCCGCTACAAGAACACGGGAGCCTATTGCGCCGCGATTGCGGAGATCGAAGGCACTGATGACATCCGCGTGAAGCGGCTGACGCTCGCGGTCGATGTCGGCGAGGCCATCACTCCGGACGGCGTCATCAACCAGATCGAGGGCGGCGCAATCCAGGCGACGAGCTGGGTGCTGAAGGAACGCGTCCGCTTCGACCGGACGCGCATCATTTCGACCTCCTGGACCGACTATCCGATCCTCACCTTCAGCGAGGTGCCGATGGTGGATGTCGAGATCGTCCAGCGGCCGGAGATCGACCCGGTCGGCGCCGGCGAAGCCGCCCACGGCCCGGTGACGGCGGCGATCGCGAATGCCGTTTACGATTGCCTCGGCGTGCGCGTGCGCGACCTGCCGATCACCCGCGACAAGATCATTGCAGCCATGGAGTTCGCATCGTGACGACAGTGAACATCTTGAGCGGAGGCGCGGCGCAGGGCCTGGTGCGCGGCCTCAGCGAGCCCTTCAAGGCACAGACCGGCTTCGGCATCGATGGCGAGTTCGGCGCGGTCGGCATCATGGCCGACAAGCTGCGCGCGGGGACGTTGGCCGATCTCGTCATCCTGACGCAGGCGCTGCTGGCAAAGCTTGCCGAGGAGAAGTTCGTCACTCCCTCATCGATCGCGGATGTCGGGCGGGTCGAGACCGCGCTGGCGGTCCGTAGCGGCGATCCCAAGGTGACGGTGAAGACCGAAGCCGATTTGCGCGAGGTGCTGCGCAGCGCCGACGCGATCTTCGTCCCGGATACCAAAGCCTCGACGGCGGGACAGCACGTCGCAAAAGTGCTGGATCAGCTCGGCATTGCCTACGAGGTTGCTTCGCGCCTCAAGATCTTTCCGAACGGCGCGACCGCGATGCGGGAGCTTGCGTCGTCCACTGCGACCCATCCGATCGGCTGCACGCAGGCGACCGAGATCATCGCGACCGACGGCATCGCGCTGTCAGGGGCGCTGCCGCCGGGCTGCGAGCTCGTGACGATGTACACCGCCGGCGTGACCACGCGGGCCGCACATCCGCAAGAGGCGGCCGCGCTGATCGCGTTGCTGACCGGCGCAGACCGCAAGGAGCTGCGCCGGCGCGCGGGCTTCACCGGCTAGATAACCGCCCTATGTGTGCAACTGGGTGAGGCCGGTCGGCGGACCGTCGACGGCGGTCCAGCCGCCATCGACGAACAACGTGCTGCCGCTGACATAGCTCGCGGCGTCCGAGGCGAGATAGGCGACGGCTGTCGCGACCTCGTCGGCGCTGCTCCAGCGGTTGAACACGGTGTGGCCCGCGTAGAGATTGTAGATGTCGGGACGCTGCTTGAACGGGCCGGTCAGCGCGGTCTCGGCGATGCTCGGCGCAATCGCGTTGACGCGCACGCCGGAGCGGCCGACCTCGGAAGCGAAGCCCTTCACCAACAGGCCGATGGCCGCCTTGGTCGAGCCATAGACTCCCAGCCCCGGCTCGATGGTCACCGCGCGCACCGAGGAGCAGGCGATGATGCTGCCGCCCTTCTGCTCGACCATGATGCGGCCGAAGGCCTGGAAGAACCAGACCGTGCCCTTGACGTTGAGGTTGAGGACGCGGTCGAGATCCTCCTCGGTGTAGTCGAGGATGGTCTTGCGGATGTTGAGCCCTGGCGTCGTCACCGCGATGTCGAGCCGCGGAAATTTCTGCATCACGGTCTTGGCCAGCGCATTGACGTCCGCAGCGCTGGCGGCGTCACACGCAGCCGCCTCGGCCCAGCCGCCCTTCTCACGAATGCCGGCGGCGGTCGCTTCGGCGGCATCAAGCGCGCGATCGGCGCAGACGATACGGGCACCGAGCCCAGCCAGTGCCTCGGCCGACGACTTGCCGATTCCAGAGGCGGCGCCGAGCACGACTGCGGTCTTGCCGCTGAGATCGAAGAGCTTGCGATAGTCAGTCACGGACAGATTCTCCTGCGTTGCTGCTATCCCTTGTAGCCCATCAGCAGGCGGGGCAGCCACAGCGAGAAGGCGGGGACGTAGGTCACGAACATCAGAGCTGCGATCAGGGCGGCGTAGAACGGCAGGATGGTGCGCATCACTGCGCCCACCGAGATGCCGCCGATGGCGCAGCCCACGAACTGCGTCGTCCCGACCGGCGGGGTGTTCAGCCCCAGGGCGCAATTGATCAGCATCAGCATGCCGAACTGCACCGGATCCATGCCCGCCTTCATCGCGATCGGCAGGAAGATGGGAGTGCAGATCAGGATGGTCGCGGCCATGTCCATGAACGTGCCCAGCACGAACAGGATGACGTTGATGAGCAGGAAGATGACCCAGGGTTGGGTCGAGACCTTGCTCATCATATCGCCGGCGAAGTCGGCCACCTCGTAAAGCCCCATCAGATACTGGAACATGGTGGAGACGCCGATCAGCAGCAGCACCACGCCCGTCGTCTTCACCGCCTTGGCCGCGGCGCGCAGGAAGTTCGGCAGGGTCATGGTACGGTAGATGAAGAACGTCAGCAGGATCGTGTAGGTGACCGCGACGGCCGCGGATTCGGTTGCCGTGAACACGCCGGACAGAATGCCCGCCAGGATGATGCCGACGATCAGAAGGCCGGGCAGAGCGGCCGCGAACGAGCGAACAACCGCGGGCCAGCCCGGGAACTTGCCGGCCGGATAGCCTCGCTTCACCGCGACCGCGTAAGCGGCGACCAGCATGCACACCATCAGCACGAGCGCCGGCAGGAGGCCGGCGGCGATCAGCGCGCCGATCGAGACCTTGCCGCCGGCGGCGAGCGCATAGATGATCATGTTATGGCTGGTCGGCATCAGTGCCCCGACCAGCGAAGCATGGGTGGTGACGTTGACGGCGTAATCGGTGTCGAAACCTTCCTTTTTCATCATGGGGATCATCACGGCCCCCATCGCCGACACGTCGGCCACGGGGGAGCCGGATACGCCGCCGAACAGCGTGCAGGCGACCACGTTCGACATGCCGAGCCCGCCGCGGATGTGCCCGACGAGATTCTTGGCGAGCTGCACGATCTTGTCGGCGACGCCGCCATGCAACATCAGCTCACCGCTGAAGACGAAGAACGGGATGGCGAGGAAGGAGAAGATGTTCATCCCCGACATCATCTGCTGGAAGATGACGGCGACCGGCAGGCCTTCGTAAAGGATGGTGCAAATCGCCGAGAGGCCGATCGCGAAGGCGACCGGTACGCCCAGGACCAGGAAGCCGAAGAAAGTCGCGCCGAGAATGATCAGTTCCATGAGGGGACGACCTCTTCGCCGCGCAGGAGAGCGATGATGTGCTCGATTGAAAAGGAGACGATCAGGACGCCGGAGGCGATCAGCGGCACGTAGCGGATGACCTCAGGCAGGCCGAGATTGGGGATCTTCACGGTTCCGACCGACGCCCCGAGGATCCAGCCGTTGTAGGCCATCGCAACGCCGAACACGGCCACCAGGATGTGGATGATAAGCTCGATTTTCTCACGCAAATGATCCGGCAGCATCACCAGCAAGCTGTCCATTCCGATGTGTCCGGCATCGCGCACGCCGACAGCGGCGCCGATCAACGTGACATACAGGATCAGAACCAGGGCAAGATTCTCCGTCCAGGTCGGGCTGGAATTGAGCACGTAACGTCCGAACACCTGGTAGAACACGATGGTGACGATGACGAGCAGTCCGGTCACCGACAGATACATCCCCGCCCGAGCGACGACGGCATTGATCCGCGACAGCAAGCCGGTAGACGGGCGTCCGGCTACCGCCTCCTGCTCGTGGCTTGCGACGTGAGGGTCTGTCATCCAAGTCTCCTTGCAGGTCTCCTTGCGCGCCTCCGTGCGGGGCGTCCGGTGTCGCCAGTCGGCGACGCCGGACCGACGCTAGGTCTTACTTCGTGTCCTGGATACGCTTGACGAGGCTCTGCAGCTTCTCGTCACCGGCGAACTTCTGGTACACCGGCTTCATCGCGTCGACGAATTCCGCCTTGTTGGCGATCGTCACGACCTGAACGCCGGCCGCTTCGACGGTCTTGCGGGACGCCTGCTCACGCTCGTCCCAGAGCTTGCGCATGACGGGCACCGATTCCTTGGCCGCCTTGCGGACCATCGCCTGATCCTCCTTGCTCAGCGTGTCCCAGACCGTCTTGGACATCACGAGAACTTCGGGCGCCAGGGAGTGCTCGGTGACGTTGTAGAACTTGGCGGCCTCGAAGTGGCGCGAGGACTCGTAAGAGGGCCAGTTGTTCTCCGCAGCGTCCACCAGACCGGTCTTGAGAGCGGTATAGACCTCGCCATACGGCATCGGCGTCGGATTGGCCCCGAGGCTCTGGATCATGCCGACCCACAGGTCGGATTGCTGGACGCGAATCTTCAGACCCTTGAGGTCCGCGAGCGACTTGATCGGTGCCTTGACGGTGTAAATCGACCGGGCGCCGCTGTCATAATAGGCGAGGCCGACCAGGCCTGCGGGCGCCATGGCCGCCAGGATCTCGTCGCCGATCGGCCCGTCAAGGACCGTGCGCATGTGCTGCGTGTCCCGGAAGATGAAGGGCAGGCACAACGCGATGGTTTCCGGCACGAAGTTGTTCAAGGGCGATGCGTTGATCCGCATCATGTCGAGCGCGCCGATCTTGAGCTGCTCGATGGTGTCCTTCTCGGAGCCCAGGGCGCCGTTGGGAAACACCTTCACGCCGAGCTTGCCGCCGCTCGCCGCTGCGAGCTGCTTGCCCATGAACTTGACGGCCTCGACGGTCGGATAATCGGCGGGGTGGATGTCGGCGGAACGGAAATCGCGTGCGGTCGCCAAGGGGGCTGAGACCGCCAGCAGAGCGGCTGCGATGATGCCGGTGAGTGTCTTCATCTGGGCTTCCTCCTGAGGTGATTATATTGTTGGGCAGAGCTGCGGGCCGCCTTGGGTCGCTCCACTTCAGGTGTGAAGTCAAGCGCCATTGTCGTCCGTAGGGCGGGCGGCATTCTGAGTCCAAGCCAAATCCGGCATCGATCAATGCTAGAGTTGCATCGATGGCTTCGGGGGGCAATTGGCTAATGGGCCACTTTTTCCGAATCTACTTGGCTGACTACCCGCGTGATGCGTTCATGCGCGTCGCTTGACGCCGCCGGTGCGGCCCCCTCAAGATGCTCCGAAGCAAAACGGACGATCCCGAGGAATGCCCATGCCGCGGAAGCTGATCGACATCTCCGTGCCGCTCAGAAACGACGTGACGGCCGATCCGCCGGGCAATCACCCGACGATCCAGTACATCGATCACCAGCAGGGCCTGCCGCGGATGCTGCAGTTCTTCGACGGTCTCAAGGCGCAGGATCTGCCGGACGGCCAGGGCTGGGCCGTCGAGCAAGTCTCGCTGTCGACCCATAACGGCACGCATCTCGATGCGCCCTGGCACTTCCATCCGACCATGAATCGCGGCGAGCGGTCATGGACGATCGACGAGGTGCCGCTGGAATGGTGCCTTCAGCCCGGCGTGAAGCTCGACTTCCGGCATCTCCCCGACGGCTACGTGGCGAGCGCCGACGACGTCGAGAAGGAGTTGAGGCGGATCGGGCATACGCTGTCGCCGCTGGAGATCGTCGTCGTCAACACCAGCGCCGGCGCGAAGTTCGGCCAGGCCGACTATGTCAGCTCCGGCTGCGGCATGGGCTACGAGGCCACCATGTATCTGCTCGAACGCGGCGTGCGGCTGACCGGCACCGACGGCTGGAGCTGGGACGCGCCCTTTGTCCACACCGCGAAGAAATATGCCGAAACGAAAGATGCCGGCCTGATCTGGGAAGGCCACAAGGCGGGACGGCACATCGGCTATTGCCATCTCGAGAAGCTGCACAATCTCGACCAGCTGCCTTCGACCGGGTTCACGGTCTCATGCTTTCCGGTGAAGATCGAGCGTGCCTCCGCGGGCTGGACCCGCGCCGTCGCGATCATTGGCAGCTAGCCGTCGAGCCCGCTCTCGGCGAGTTCGCGCAAGGCATCAATGTCGAGCACGACGATGGCGCCGTGCTCGAGGCGAACCCAATTGCGGCCCGCCCAGGCGCGCAATTGCTTGTTGATGCTCTCGCGCGTCATCCCCACCATCTCGCTGATCTCCTGCTGCGTGATGGCGAGCGTGCCGCTGCCGGAGTCGAACTTGCGCTCCTCGGTGAGGCCGAGCAGCGCGCTCGCAAGCCGGCCCGGCAGATTTTGCAGGATCACCTGCTCGACCTGCTGGCTGGTCCAGCGCAGGCGCGCGCAAAGCAGCTCGATGAATTTCATCGCCAGCGCCGGCTGGCTCTTCACGAACGGCAGGAAGTCCCGGCGATCGATGATGTAGAGCTCGCAATTGGTGTTGGCGGTCGCATCGGCCGACCGGGGCGCGCCATCGAGCACCGCGATCTCGCCGAAGATCTCTCCGGGACCGATCAGATTGAGAATGGCATTCCGCCCGTCGGGCGATGAGGAGGAAATCTTCACCGTCCCGGTGATCACCGCGAACAAATTGTTGCCGGGATCGCCCTTGGCGGCGATCGTCGCGCCGCGCTTCACCGTGCTGTGCTTGGCATAGCGGCAGAGCTGATCGAGCGCCTCCGGCTCCAGATCCGCGAAGATCGGGTGCTTGCGCAGGACCGATAGTTTGTTGCCCGCCGACTGTCGCGGGTCGCCGGTCTTGTCCTGAGGCACGCCGCGGGGCTCCTAAGACTGCAAGGCACTGAAGTTCCTGCGTAGTCAACGTTATCAGGCTTTTCAACCAGAAAGCACGCGCGCATCTGGAGGCAAATGCCGCGAAAATGCGGCGGCCGGGCCCGGAGTCCGCATCCGAAGGATGCGCCTATGCCTTTGGATAGATGCAGAGTTGCAGGTAACGCAAGTCGTATTGCGTTGAGGCGCTGCCGAACGCCCAGATCCACGGCGCATCCCTCGAAGTCCTTCAGCTCGAAGCGCGCGCACTCCAGGCCCAGATGTCGGGCGCCGTGCATCATCCGCTCGGCACGATCGCGCCGGTGCTGGTGCCGCTGATTGCGGTCATCGTCAAGAATTTGCGGAGGACGGCCAAGGACCCCGCCGCCGCAAATTCGGCTGAAGCGCGCTCCTAGCGGGCGCGCTCAGAGTTTCAGCCTGACGCCGCAAATATCCGGCTCGGCGGGATCCGGCTTCACCTCGAAGCCGAGCTGCCGGCACATCTCGAGCATCACGGTGTTCTCCCGGAGCACGTCGCCCGATATGGCTTTCAGCCCTTCCGACTTCGCGTAGTCGATGATCAACTGCATCAGGGCCCATCCCAGCCCCCTGCCCTTGAGATCGGACCGCAGCAGGATCGCGTATTCGCCGCTCTCGTAGATCGAGTCCGAATGGAGCCGGACCACGCCGACCATCTCGCCGGTGGCCTCGTCGAATGCGATGAAGGCCATCGCGCGCGCATAGTCGAGCTGGGTCAGACGCGCGATGAACTCGTGACTAAACTCCTTCATCGGCGCGAAGAAACGCAAACGAAGGTCGTGCGCCGTGACATGACGCAGGAATGCGTGGATGGTCGGCTCGTCCTCCGGACGCAGGGGCCGCGCGAAGATCCGCCAGCCGTCCTTGAGCTCGAGGCGGCACTCCCATTGCGACGGATAAGCTCGAACGGCGAAGTTGGCAGGGCTGGAGCCGGCAAACTTCCGTTGCGGCGGTCCAACCGCGACACGGGCATCGACCGCGGTTACGCCGGTCTCGTCCGCGAGCAGCGGATTGATGTCGAGTTCGCGGATCTCGGGAATGTCGGCGGCCATCTGCGCCAGTTTGACCAGAACCATGGCGACGGCGTCCGGCTTCACCGCCGGTACGTCCCGATAGGCCTTCAGCAGCCGTGACACGCGCGTGCGGTCGATCAGGTCGCGGGCCAGTTGCAGATCGAGCGGCGGCAGCGCAAGCGCCTTGTCGTTGATGATCTCGACCGCGGTCCCACCGCGACCGAACACGACGACGGTTCCGAAAGTCGGATCGTCGGCAAGGCCGAGGATCAACTCGCGCGCCTTCGCCTTGACGACCATCGCCTGCACGATGACGCCCTCAATTCGAGCTTTGGGACGCAGCTTCCTTGCCCGGGCGAGAATGTCGGTGGCAGCGGCGCGCACCGTCTCGGGCGTCGTCAGATTGAGCACGACGCCGCCGACGTCGGATTTGTGCACGATGTCGCGCGACATGATCTTCAGCACGACGGTGCCGCCTTTTGCGAGGATTTCTTTCGCGCAGGCTACCGCCTGCTCGACATCGGTGGCGGCATAGGTCGGAACCATTGCGATGTCATAAGCCTCCAGCAGAAGCTTGATCTCGACGGGCTCGAGCCATTCGCGACCGTCGGCGATCGCAGTCGTAACAATCTGCCTGGCAGCCTGGGCGTCAGGCACGAACGTATCGGGCATCGCCGGAGGGACCTGGCTCAGCTCCTCCACGACTTCGCGGTGCCTCACGAGGTACATGAAGCCGCGCACCGCGTCGTCTTCGGTCGGATAGTTCGGAATGCCGGCGCCGGACAGTGTTTCGATGATGTTCTGGTCGGCTCCGATCCAGGAGGCGAGCACGGGCTTGGCCCAACTGCGTTGCTTCTGGCGATATGCCTTAACGCGCTCGGTCACCATCGCCGCGATATCGGCAGCCGAGGCGATCGCTGTCTGTACATTGAGGACAAGGACGGCGTCATTGTCGGGATCGGCGAGCAGCACCTCCAGCGCCGCAGCGTAGCGCGAGGCGTCAGCGTCGCCCACGATGTCGACGGGATTTGCGCCGGACCAGGTCGACGGCAGCACGTCGTCGAGTTTCTTGCGCGCGTCCGCCGAGATGGTTGCTGGAATTCCGCCAAGCTCGACCAGCCGATCGACGGCGAGGACGCCAATGCCGCCGCCATTGGTCAGGATGGCGAGGCGCTTTCCGGTCGGCGATTCGACGCGGCCGAGCGTCTCGGCGCAATCGAACAGCTCGCGCAGATCCGAGACCCGCAGGACGCCCGCGCGGCGGAACGCCGCGTCATAGACGGCGTCGGCGCCCGCGAGCGCGCCGGTATGCGTGGCAGCGGCCTTCGCGCCCTGAGCCATGCGGCCGGACTTCACCACGACGACCGGCTTCACCCGCGCCGCGGTGCGCGCCGCCGACATGAACTTGCGCGCGTCCTTGATGGCCTCGATATAGAGCAGGATCGCGCGGGTCTTGTGATCCATCGCGAAATAGTCGAGCAGGTCGGCAATATCGACGTCGATCTGATCGCCGATCGAGACGATGCCGGAAAAGCCGACGCCGCGCTGCGCGGCCCAATCGACCATGCCGGCCGCGATCGCGCCCGATTGCGAGATCAACGCAAGGTTTCCCGCGCCCGGCATGTGCGCGGCAAAACTCGCATTGAGGCTCACCCCAGGCATCATGATGCCCAAGCAGTTCGGCCCGATCAGCCGCATGCCGTATTTGCGGGCCGCAGCGATTGCGGCCTCGTGCAGGGACCCCGGTCCGTGACCGAGCCCGGCCGAGACGATCAGTGCGCCCGCCGAGCCGCGACGACCGGCTTGATCGATGATGCCTGGAACCGTTCGCGCCGGCGCGGTGATGACCACGAGCTCGGGCACGAACGGCAGCCTGTCGAGGCTGCCCACCGCCGCGACGCCGCCGATCTCGGCATGACGCGGATTGACGAGGCCGAACTGCCCCGTGAATTCAGCCCTGCGGATGTTCTCCAGAACGGCGCGTCCGACGGAGACCGGACGGGCGCTCGCGCCGACGAGCGCAACCGAACGCGGCGACAGCAGATACTTCAGGCGATAGATTGACATGACAGCAAATGCGCCCGGTCGGTGGCGGTTCCGATGGTTGACGGTCGGGCCGATAAACTGGCTATCCGACTAGTGCGAGATCATAACCCAGCACGGTGGCTCGCCAATGACGGTCTTTGTCACACCGCCCCAAACGATCTCGTTCAGGCGCGAATGATGGTAGGCGCCCATCACGATCGCGTCGATGGCATGGGAATTCGCCCAGCTTCCGAGCACCTTGCCGATCGAACTGCCGTTGCCCTTCGCGGTTTCGAACGAGGCGTAGACCCCGTGTTCCCTCAAGTGGTCAATCAGAGCCGTCCCGGATTGCACGATCGCGTCGGATTTGTCGTCCGCCACGGTCACCACGCGAACCGAGGCGGCCGCCTGAAGGAGCGGGAGCGCGTCGCCGACCGCTCGCGCCGCACGCGCGGAGTGATCCCAGGCGATCATGACGCTCTCGAATTCCGGCCGCAGCTCGTCCACGTGCTGCTCCGGGCAGAGCAGCAGCGGTCGTCCGGATTCGAACAGGAACGTCTCGATGATGTGCTCGGTTCGACTGTCGTGCGGCTTGACGGGGACCAGCGTAAGATCGCTGAAGCGCGCATGCTCGGCCAGGATCGACGCGATCTGGTCTGCCGGTACCCTGGCCGACCGGCTTTGAGCGCGAATGTTGACGCGGGAGGTTGCATGGGTGAACGCATTCAGGAGATGCTGCATGTCGCTCGCCTCAAGCAACCCTTTTGCCTCGGCCGCATCGGAATCATCGGGGAGCACCACCTTCGGCCGCACGAAAACATCCTCCTCGAGTGCAAGCGCGGTGATCCGGGCACCGAGGTCGGCAGCAACGGCCACGCATTTCTCGATCGCAGCAAGAGCCGGCCCGCGCGGCTGGCCGACGAGCGGTAGAAAGACGTCCTTGATGGGCATCGGGATTCTCCTTGGCCGCCAGAATAGGCCGGCTTTGGTCGGGACGCTTGATCCTCGTCAAGCCCGGGGAACTCCGACCGGCCGGACGGAGACCAGCGTTGACAGAAGTCAAGGACTGGCCGCGATCTGCGTCTAAGGGTTACCCTGGTCGCCGGGCGGGCCGCCTTCCGACGCATCTGGATGTAGCAGCTGGAATGACAGACGATTCTGCGACCCAGGACCGGATCTTTGCGGCGCTCACCAATTCCGCTGGGCATCCGGACGTGAGGCGGATCGATACGCACGCAGCTTCGGTCTTTCTCGAAGGCAGGCGCGCGCTGAAAATCAAGCGCGCCGTGCAGTTTCCGTTTCTCGATTATTCGACGCTCGAGAAACGCAAGGCGGCCTGCGAGGAGGAGCTCAGGATCAACCGGCCGCTGGCGCCGCAGATCTATCATCGCGTCGTGGCGATCACGCAAGAGGCCGATGGATCGGTGAAGGTCGACGGAAGCGGCCGGCCGATCGAGTATGCGGTCGACATGTCGCGCTTCGACGAGAGCCGGACGCTGGATCACCTGGCCAAGGCCGGTCCGCTGGATGCCAACCTTGCCTCGGCAGCCGCTGACGCCATCGTGGCTTCGCATGCGGCGGCGCCCCGCGCCGACGGCCAGGCATGGGTTTCATCCATCCCCGGCCTGATCGACGGCAACAGCAATGGCCTGCGGACCGGCAACCATTTCGAAGCTGAAGAGATTGCACAGCTCGGCACAGCCTCGCTCGCGACGTTCCTGCGCCTCCGACCGCTGCTCGTAGAGCGCGGCCGTCAGGGCTTCGTGCGCCGCTGCCACGGCGACCTCCATCTTGCGAACATTGTGTCGATCGACGAACAGCCGGTGCTGTTCGATGCCATTGAGTTCGACGCCCAGATGGCAACCATCGACGTGCTCTATGATCTCGCATTCACGCTGATGGACTTGCTGCGCCATGATCAACCACGCGCGGCCAACATCGTGCTGAACCGATATCTCGCCGCGACGCCGGCCGAAAATCTCGACGCGCTCTCCGCATTGCCGCTGTTCATGTCCATTCGGGCGGCGATCCGCGCCCAGGTGGCCCTGGCACGGCTGAAGCCGCCGCATTCTGATGATCCGGGCTTTCTCGACGACGCACGGCGCTATTTTGGCCTCGCCCGGGCGCTGATCCATCCTCCCGCACCCCGGCTGATTGCGGTCGGCGGACTGTCAGGCACCGGAAAGACGGCTTTGGCGCACGCGCTGGCGCCGGTGGTTACGCCGCAGCCGGGGGCCGTCGTGCTGCGCAGCGATGTCGTCCGCAAGGAAATGTTCGGGGTCGAGGACTTGGACCGGCTGCCGGCATCCGCATACACGCCGGAGGTTACAGCCCGCGTTTACGACATGTTGGCTCAGCACGCCCGGCGGGTGCTGGCGCAAGGCCATTCGGCGATCATCGACGGCGTATTTGCCCGTGAGGACGAACGCGACGCGGTCGCCGCACTGGCGCGCGAGCGCAACGTTCCGCTGAGCGGCCTGTTTCTGGTTGCGGACCTCGCGACCCGGCAGGCGCGGATCGGCAGCCGCCGGGGCGACGCATCCGACGCCACGCAAGAGGTTGCCGCGCTGCAAGAGCACTATAATATCGGCCATGTCGGTTGGGCGACCATCGATGCATCCAGGACGCAAGAGCAGACGCTCCAGAACTGCCGGGACGCGATCACTGCGGGCAAATAAGGCAATCTGATTGACGCGGGCAAGGATGGCGCGACCCAGCACGAGTTCGACGGCGACCGCGCGCGCCAAGCCTGCGGCGAGGCGCAATGCCCTGCCCGGCCGCCTCAGCCCCGGCATGGTCTGCGACACGGCCTTCCGGATCATCGCCCGCCGTCACCTCGACGCCGTTCTGGCCCAGCATGACGGCACCTGCCGAGGCGATCCGGAGGCGCTGCACCAGATCCGCATCGCACTGACGCATCTGCGCACCGCCATCCGCTTCTTCTCGCCGATGGTCGACGACGCCCTGCGGCCGGATGTCTGGGCCGAACTGAAATGGCTGAACAGCCAACTCGGCATGGTGCGGGACCTCGACGTGGCGATCGAGCGAGTCCTCGCCGAGAGCGGTGGCGAGTTGACCGTGATTGCCGAGCTCCAACATTGGGACGAGAAGCGCGCCGAGAGCCACCGCCTGCTGGCCCGCGCGCTGCAATCCGCGCGGTATCGCCGTCTCGTCGAACAGACGTCGGCCTGGATCGAGAGCGGTCCCTGGTCGACCCGGCGCAGCAAGGAGGCCATCAGATTGCGCCGCTGCTCGCTCGCCGACCACGCGACGGCGCAACTGACGGAATGGGAAAAGACGCTGCTCAAGAAAGCGCGCAAGCTCCGCAAGCTCGACGTCGAGAAGCGTCACAAGCTGCGGCTTCTCAACAAGCGGCTGACCTATTCGATCGAATCGCTCGAGGACCTGTTCGCCGACGACTCGTTGACGAAGCAGAAGTCCATCCTCAAGCAATTGCGCAAGGCGCAAAAGTCCCTCGGACAATTGAACGACGATGCCCGTGGGCAAACTCTGGCAGCGTCGTTGAACGAGGCCGTCCCCGAGGCAGGCATTCGCTTCCTCAACCGCAAGCGGGAACAGAAGCTGTTGCGAACCGCTTCGAAAGCCTACCGGAAACTGGACGAGGCCAAGCCGTTCCGCTCCGCCGACCTTGCGCTGAATGCGGAGCCTGAGGATTAGGTGACCTCGCCAAGGCAAGCTGAAATCGAACGCAATTCAGCGCGGAATCACGGCGGTAGCTTCGATCTCGACGCGCGCCGCCTTCTCGACGAGGCGGACCACCTGCAACAGCGCCATCGCCGGATAGTGCGCGCCGAAGATGGTGCGGTAGACCTTGCCGAGCTCTTTCAGGTTCGTCAGGTACTCGTCCATGTCGACGACGTACCAGGTCAGGCGCACCAAATGCTCGGGCCGCGCCCCGGCCTCCGCGAGGATCTCGGCGATGTTGCTCAGGATCTGGCGCACCTGCGCGACAAAACCCTCCGCGAGACGCTCCTCGGCATCCCAGCCGATCACCCCGCCCGTGACGACGATGCGTCCCTCGGCGGCCATGCCGTTGGCATAGCCTTTCGGCACCGGCCAACCGGACGGCTGGAGCACCTGCGCCTTGGAGCGGGTTTCGTCCTCGGCTGCTGTCGGCAGCACCGCGAGCTTCGGGCCTTTCGGCGTCGTCACGGACAATTCTCTATCCTTCTCTCATTTCGCCGCGACGCCAGAGGACGTCACCGCGGCCTGCGCCAATTGCCGCAGGGCAAAGCGCTTTAGTTTGCCGGTCTCGGTCTTCGGCAGTTGCGTCACGAACTCGATTGCGCGCGGATATTTGTAGGGCGCGATCTCGCGTTTGACATGCTCCTGCAACGCTGCCACGAGCTCGGCGTCCGGCGTTACGCCCGGCGCGGCAATGACATAGGCCTTCACGATCATGCCGCGCGCCTCGTCCGGCGCACCGACGACCCCGCACTCGACGACCGAGGGATGGGTGAGCAGCGCCGCCTCGACGTCCGTGCCTGCGATGTTGTAGCCGGCCGACACGATCATGTCGTCCGAGCGCGACTGGTACCAGAAATAGCCCTCGCTATCCATCAGATAGGTGTCGCCCGTGATGTTCCAGCCGTTCTGGACGTATTTGCGCTGCCGCTCGTCGGCGAGATAGCGGCATCCGGTCGGCCCGCGTACCGCGAGCTGTCCTATCGTGCCCGGCGGCACGTCATTGCCGGAATCGTCGACGATCTTCGCTTCATACCCCGGCACGGGCTTGCCCGTCGCGCCCGGGCGAATCTCGTCCTCGGTCGCGCTGATGAAGATGTGCAGCAGCTCGGTCGAGCCGATGCCGTCCATCAGCTTGATGCCGGTCGCCTTGAGCCAGGCATCGAATGTCGGCTTGGGCAGCGTCTCGCCGGCGGACACGCACTTGCGGAGCGAGGAAATGTCGCGGCCCGGAAGCTTGCCAATCATCGCCCGGTACGCGGTCGGCGCGGTGAAGCAGACCGTGGACTTGTACCGCTCGATCGCATTCAGAATGTCGTCGGGCGTTGTCTTCTCCAGAACGACGAAGGAGGCGCCGATGTGCATCGGAAACAGCACGCCGCCGAAGCCAAACGTGAAGGCGAGCGGTGCCGAGCCGACGAAACGATCCTTCTGCTCCGCGCGCAAGATGTTGCGCGCATAACCATCGCAGACCGCCAGCATGTCACGATGGAAATGCATGGTGCCCTTGGGATCGCCGGTCGTGCCCGACGTGAAGGCGATCAGGCAGACGTCGTCGGAGGCGGTATCGACAGCTCTGAACTCCGGGCTTGCATCCGCCGTCAGCGCTTCGAGCGAGTCGCCGGCGCCGTTGCCCCAATAAACCACGTGCTTGAGACCGGGGGCTGCGGCTTTCGCCTTCTCCATTTCCTCGGAGAGCTTGCCATCGCAGAGCGCGAGCGTGATCTCCGCTTTCTGGATCGGATAGGACAGCTCCTTGGCGCGCAACAGCGGCATCGTCGCCACGACGATACCGCCGGCCTTGATTACCGCCAGATAAGTCGCGACCATCATCGGATTGTTGGCCGAGCGTAGCAGCACGCGCCCGCCAGTGACGAGACCAAGCTTGCCGACCAGCACGTTGGCGATGCGGTTCACGAGCGTTTGCAGCTCGCGATAGGAGTAGCTGGCAGCGGGGCTGATGACGCAAGGGGCGTCGCCATGTCCCTGCTCGACCCAGCGGTCGAGGAAATAGCTGACGCAGTTCAATCGCGGCGGATACTGCAGTTCCGGCCGCGTGAAGATGAATTCGGGCCAAAGCTCGCGCGGCGGAAGATGCTGCCGCGCAAACGTATCGACATGGGCCGTTGCGGTGTTGCCGTCATCCGAGCCCGTCACTTGAATCTTGGCGGCGTTGGCCATCGCACGCTCCTTTCAGCATGGAAAGCACCCGGCAGCACTAACTTGAAAACATTTTATGCTTAAAACAATTTGGCGCAATAGCGGATTTTGGGCATCCCGTGCTTTTTCCGGCGGCAAAGTGGGATCGGCGGACGCGTCGGCCCGCGGGCCTAGGCCCTGCGGCGACCGGCCGATTTCTGCGCCGACGCCTTGGTCTTGGCGAGGAGCCGCATCAATTCGCGCACATCCTTCGGCGTCAGATCGGCGAAGAGATCGGCAATCCAGGTCTCGTGGTCCGCGGCCATTCTGCGAAACTCGGCACGCCCGAGTTTCGTGAGCCGGATCACCTGAACGCGGCGGTCCGTCTCCGAAGTGCGGCGGTCGAGATGACCGGATTCCACGAGGCGTTCGACGAGGCCGGTCACGTTGCCGTTCGACACCATCATGCGCTTGGAGACGTCGGACAGCGTCATGCCGTCAGGCGCCTTGTCGAGCTGCGCCATCAGGTCGAAGCGGGGCAATGTGACGTCGAAGCGCTGCCGCAACCGGCCACGGACCTCGCCCTCGATCAGGGTCGTGCAGGTCAAGAGGCGCAGCCACAGCCGAAGCTCTTCGGCGTGATCCTCCGGAGTTTCGACGGCCTTGGTCTCGGAATCGAGCATGTTGATGCAGTCACTCACGGCCGGCATTGGCGCCCGGCACGGATTCCCAACGTTTTGAGCTTCAAATAAATCGAGGCCGGCTGCAAGCCTAAAGCCGCAACAATCGACCGCACGCGGATTTCTTTAGGCTTCAAACAATTGGCGCGCCGCTTGCATGCGCCGCTGCCCGCAGGATGACGACGCCTTGAGCTCGCTTGCCGCGGCAGCAATCATCGGCATAAGCTTGGATCGGAGTAGCGGCTTGCAACGCAAGACCTGTTATCACGGGGACAGATCATGAAGACGCAAATGACCTTGGCCGCAGCCGCCGTGCTGCTTGGCACCGCGGTGAGCCCTGCCCTCGCCCAGGAGAAGATCAAGCTGGGTGTGATCGTGACCCTCTCGGGGCCCGCCGCCGCGCTCGGCCAACAGGTTCGCGACGGCTTTGCTCTCGGGGTGAAGGATCTCGGCGGCAAGATGGGCGGCCGCGATGTCGAGGTCGTCGTGGTCGACGACGAATTGAAGCCGGACGCAGCGGTAACCAAGGTCAAGGGCCTTCTGGAGCGCGACAAGGTCGACTTCGTGGTCGGCCCGATCTTCTCCAACATCCTCCAGGCGATCCACCGGCCGGTCACGGAATCGAAAACCTTCCTGATCAGCCCCAATGCCGGCCCGTCTACTTTTGCCGGCAAGGACTGCAATCCGTTCTTCTACGTGACCTCGTACCAGAACGATCAGGTGCACGAAATCCTCGGCAAGGTCGCGCAGGATCGCGGCTACAAGCGCATGTACCTGATGGTACCGAACTATCAGGCCGGCAAGGACTCGGTGGCCGGCTTCAAGCTCGACTACAAGGGTGAGATCGTCGAAGAATCCTACATGCCGCTGAACACGCTGGACTTCCAGCCGGAGCTTTCCAAGATTTCATCGCAGAAGCCCGATGCTCTCTTCACGTTCATGCCCGGCGGTCTCGGGGTCAATCTCGTCAAGCAATACCGGCAGGCTGGCCTCGCCGACAGCATTCCGGTGCTCTCGGCCTTCACGGTGGATGAATCGACCCTGCCGGCGCAGCAGGACGCGGCCGTCGGCATGTTCGGCGGCGCGAACTGGGCACCCAATCTCGACAATCCCCAGAACAAGAAGTTCGTCGCCGCCTACGAAACCGCCTATAACGGCGTGCCCGGCACTTACGCCTTCCAGGCGTATGATGCCGCGATGCTGATCGACAGCGCCGTCAAAACCGTGAAGGGCGACCTCTCCAACAAGGACGCGGTCGCGGCCGCTCTGAAGAAGGCCGACTTCACCTCGCTTCGCGGCGCCTTCAAGTTCAACACCAACGGCTATCCGATCCAGGACTTCTACCTGACCAAGGTCGCCAAGCGTGCGGACGGCAAATTCCAGACCGAGATCGTCCAGAAAGTCTTTGAGAATTACGGAGACCGCTATGCCAAGGATTGCAAGGCGGCGAACTAAGGCTGCGCGTTGCGTTAAGGGAGGACAGCAATGAAGAGCGAAATCACCGGCATCACGCGGGCCAATGAGGGGATCCAGGGCATTTCCTGGAACATCCTCGGCCAGACCTACGTGCCGAAGAGCAATACCGAGCACAGTTTTTCCTGGCATGCGACCCTGCCGCCTGGAACATTCGTGCCGCCGCACATTCATCCCGACCAGGATGAGTATCTCTACATGCTGGAGGGCAAGCTCGATTTCATGCTCGGCAATTCCGAGTCGCAGGCAACTGCGGGCGACCTGATCCGGCTCGGCATGGGCGTGCCGCACGGCATCTTCAACAAATCGGAGCAGACCGCAAAAGTGCTGTTCTGGGTCTCGCCGACCCGCAAGCTGTTCGACCTGTTCTGGGGCCTTCACAACATGAAGGAACAGAAGCCGGAGGACGTGGTGGCGATGGCGGCCGAGTTCAACATCCACTTCCTGCCGCCGCCTCCCGGCGGCTAGCAGCGCATCTTAAGCGCGCACCGCCGCCAGTCCCGGCACTGCGGCGAAGCCGGCCTTGGTGGCATAGCCGCGCACGATGGCCTCGCGCTGGGAATAGCTCAGCACGTTGTCGACATTGTCGAAACCGTCGGGTGCGAGCTGCTCGACCGCGTCGATGACGCCCTCGGGGCCGCCGCGCCGGTTGGAACGGACGATGTCCGCGGTCATTGGCAGGCGCTTTTTCTCGTATTCAAGCAACGCCTGGCGCGGATGCTCGGCCCGCACCAGCGCGTCGGCGAGGCAGCGCGCGTCGAGGATGGCCTGCGAGGCGCCATTGGAGCCAACCGGATACATCGGATGTGCGGCATCGCCGAGCAGCGTGACGCGCCCGGACGACCAATAGGGCAAGGGATCGCGGTCGCAGGTCGGATACTCGTAGAATTCGGGCGTTGCCGAGATCAGGCTCTTCACGTCGATGTAAGGCACCGAAAAGCGCGCCACATGCGGCATCAGCTCCTCGCGCCGGCCCGGCCGCGACCAGTCTTCCTTCCGCGGCGGCGGGGCATTGCCCTCGCCAACCTTCACCAGCACCGCCCAGTTGGTGAGACGGCTCGCCGGGCTCGATCCCTCCGCGATCGGATAGATCACCACCTTGGCGTTGAGGCCACCGGCGACGATCATCGACTTGCCGGTCAGGAACAGCGGCCAGTCCCGCGCACCGCGCCACAGCATCAGGCCATTCCAGCACGGCGGTCCCTCGCTCGGGAATAGAGTGTCGCGGACCCGCGAATGGATGCCGTCGGCACCAATCAGAATGTCGCCGCGCGCCGTGTGGATGTGCGCGCCGGAGCGGTCGAAGAAGTAAGCGGTGACGCCGCCCTCGTCCTGTGTGAAGGCGCCGAGGCGGCAGCCGGTGTGGATTGCCTCCGGCCCAAGCCGCTCCTCGACGGCCCGATGGATGACGCCCTGAAGGCGGCCGCGGTGGATCGAGAATTGCGGCACATCGTGGCCGGCGTCGATGCCGCGGGCTTCGCGCCAGACCTCCTGGCCGTGACGGTTGAGGTAATAGAGCTGGTCGGTGCGGATCGCGACATCGTCGAGCTGCTGGAGCAGACCGAGGCCCGCGAGCTCGCGCATGGCATGCGGCAGCGTGTTGATGCCGACGCCCAGTTCGCGGATGGTGTCGGACTGCTCGAAAATCTCGCAAGCCAGGCCACGCGAGCGCAGCATCAATGCGGTGGTGAGACCACCGATACCGCCACCGACGATAATCGCCTTCATCGCCCTCACTCCACTCGATACACACCAGGCAATGCGGCTAAATTCGCACGGGCGGTCACTCGGCCGCAAGCGGCTTTGTCGCCTCCGCCTTGAGCTCGGCCCGGGTCTTCGGCTTAGCCTTAATTCTCAGCTCCTCGAGATCCTGCCGATCGCGCACGCTGTTGCGGAAAATCTGATCTTTCCCGGGAATATATTGCGGCGGGCAGAACGCGTCGCCCGCTCCGTACCAGGCCGCCGCCCTCATGGTGAAGAAGGGATCGACCAGGTGCGGCCGACCGAGCGCGACGAGGTCCGCCCGGCCAGCGGCCAAGATGGTGTTGGCCTGGTCCGCCGTCGTGATGTTGCCGACGCACATGGTGGCCACCCGCGCCTCGTTGCGGACCTGGTCAGAGAACGGCGTCTGGAACATGCGGCCATAGATCGGCTGCGCATCGCGCACGGTCTGACCGGTCGAGACATCGACGAGATCGACGCCGGCTTCGGCAAAAGCACGCGCGATCTCCACCGCGTCGTCGCCGCCGATACCACCCTCGGCCCAGTCGGTCGCGGAAATGCGCACCGACATCGGCTTGTGCGACGGCCACACGGCCCGCAGCGCCTCGAAGATTTCCAGTGGAAAACGCAGGCGATTTTCGAGCGAGCCGCCAAAATCGTCAGTCCGTGTATTCGTCAGCGGCGAGATGAAGCTCGCAAGCAGATAGCCATGGGCGCAGTGCAGTTCGAGCATGTCGAAGCCGCAGCGTTCGCCGCGCTCGGCCGCCGCGACGAAGGCGTCCCTCACCGCATCCATGCCGGCACGATCGAGCTCGCCCGGAACCTGGCTGTCGGGGAAATAGGGCAGCGGCGATGCGGAAAAGACCTCCCAGCCGCCTTCGTCCAGCGGCCGATCGATGCCATCCCACATCAGCTTGGTCGCGCCCTTGCGCCCGGCGTGCCCCAATTGCAGGCAGATTTTTGCGGCAGAATTGGCATGGACGAAATCCACGATGCGCCGCCAGGACGCCTCCTGCTCGTCATTCCACAGTCCTGCGCAGCCGGGCGTGATGCGGGCGTCGCGGGCAACGCAGGTCATCTCCGTGAAGATCAGGCCTGCACCGCCGATCGCGCGCGATCCGTAATGCACCAGGTGGAAATCGGTCGGCACGCCCTCCTTCGCCGAATACATGCACATCGGTGACACCACGGCGCGATTGGCGAGCTCCATCTCGCGCAGCCGGAATGGCTGGAACAACGGCACCATCGGCTTCTTGGTGTCGACTTCAAAACCGCTGTCACGAACACGCCTGGCAAACGATCTCTCGACCTCCGCCACGAAGTCAGGAGCGCGGAGTTTCAGATTGTCATAGGTGATCGCCTTCGAGCGCGTCATCACGCCGAAGGCGAACTGCACGGGATCAAAATCCCAGAAGCGGTCGACATGCTCGAACCAGACCAGCGAGACGTCAGCGGCGTGCTGCGTCTTCTCGACCTCCTCACGCCGCCCGTGCTCATAGAGATCGAGCGCCGCCTTGATACTGGGCGCCTTCTCCATCGCCTCGGCCAGCGCGATCGCGTCTTCCATTGCGAGCTTGGTGCCCGAGCCGATCGAAAAATGCGCGCTCGCCTTGGCGTCGCCGAGCAGCACCATGTTGTCCTTGACCCAGCGCTTGCTGCGGATCATCGGGAAATTGCGCCACGTCGAGCGGTTGGTGCGCAGTTGATGCCCTTCGAGGAACCAACCGAAGATCTCGGCCATCCGCGCGGCGGACTGAGTCTCGTTCAGACCCGTCAGTCCCGCGCGCTCGAACGTCTCCGGATCCGTCTCAAAAATCCAGGTCGAGTGCCCGGCTTCATATTGATAGGCATGGGCGATGAACGGCCCCCACTCCGTCTCCTGGAAGATGAAGGTGAAGGCATCCAGCGGCCTGGTCGAGCCCATCCAGGCGAACTTGTTGGTACGGAGGTCGATTTCCGGCTCGAAATGATCGACGTATTTCTCACGGAAACGACTGTTGACGCCGTCCGCGAGCAGAATGAGATCAGCATCGGCGAAGCGGGACTCGTCGTCGACGTCCGCTTCGAAATGCAAGACGACGCCAAGCTCGCGCGCCCGCTCCTGCAGGATCAGGAGCAGTTTTTGCCGCGAGCAGCCACAAAAGCCGTTGCCGCCGACCCGATGGACCGTTCCGCGGAAGTGCACGGCGATGTCATCCCAGTAGGCAAATTCCTGGGTGATACGGCGATAGCTCGGAAGATCGTGCTTCTCGAAATTATCCAGCGTGGCATCTGAGAACACCACGCCGAAGCCGAAAGTGTCGTCGGCGCGGTTGCGCTCGTACACCGTGATCTCAGCGCTCGGCCGCTGCTTCCTAAAGAGGATTGCAGCGTAGAGACCCGCAGGTCCGCCACCGATGATCGCGACTTTCATGGGAGCCTCGCCAATTCAACCCGCCGAAACTATTTTAAGCCTAAAATAATTTCGCGCAAGTCCCCATTGCAGCAGGCTGCCGGCAAAGTCCGACTTAGTCGCCCCTGAAGACCGGCTTGACCTTGTTGGTGAAGGCCTCGAAGGCCCGTTCGAAATCGGCCGTCGTCATGCACAGGGCTTGTGCAACAGCTTCCGCCTCGATCGCTTCATCCACCGACATCGCCCATTCCATGGCCAGCATCCGCTTGGTCATGGTGTTGGCGAAGGTCGGCCCCTCCGCGATCTGCTTGGCAAGCACTTGTGCCTGGGGCAGCACCTGCTCCGGCGTGACGAGACGGCTGAAGAAGCCCCAGCGCTCGCCCTCTTCCGCGGTCATGAACCGGCCGGTGTAGAGCAATTCGGAGGCGCGGGACTGTCCGATGATCCGCGGCAGGATTGCGCACGCACCCATGTCACAACCGGCAAGGCCCACCTTGTTGAAGAGGAATGCGACCTTGGCCCCGCTCGCCGCAAGCCGCATGTCCGACGCCATGGCGATGATCGCGCCCGCGCCGGCGCAGATGCCCTCGACGGCGGCAACGATCGGTTGCGGGCATGCCCGCATCGCCTTGACGAGGTCGCCGGTCATCCGCGTAAACGCCGTCAGCCCCTTGGTGTCCATCTTCACGAGCGGACCGATGATCTCGAACACATCGCCGCCGGACGAAAAATTGGCACCGGCACCCGTGACGACGATGGACTTGACCGCATCGTCGAACGCGCAGGCCCGGAAGAAGTCGGTGAGCTCGCGATAGCTCTCGAAGGTCAGCGGATTCTTCCGTTCGGGACGATTGAGCGTGACTGTCGCAACACCGTCGACCACGGCCAGCAGGAAGTGCTGCGGCGAATAGTCCGCGAGCGGTAAGGTCACGGGATTGGCTGGCCTGCTCATGCGATCTCCTTAGCTTCCTTGTTCCGCGCCTGCGCCATGCGCGCTAAATCTCACCACCGGCAACAGCGATCGCCTGTCCGGTGATTGCACCGGCGCCCTCGCCGCACAGCCAGAGCACGGCATCCGCGACCTCCCGAGGAGAGATCAGCCGTCCCTGCGGATTATGTTTCGCGAGCTCGGCAATCGCCTGCTCGCGGCTACGCCCCGTCTTTTTCATGATGTTCTCGATGCTGCCGGCGACCAGATCGGTGTCGGTGAAGCCGGGACACACCGCGTTTACGGTCACGCTGCTGCCAGCCATCTCGATAGCAAGGGAACGCACGAGACCGACCACAGCGTGCTTGGCCGCAGTGTACGCGCTGACATAGGCATAGCCCTTGAGCCCCGCCGTCGACGCGATCGCGACGATACGGCCATAGGGACGATCCCTCATCCCCGGCAGCACACCGCTGATAGCATGGACCACGCCCATGAAATTGACGTCCATCATGCGCGCGAACAGGGCGCTGTCGGATTTGGAGAACGGCGCGGACTCGGCACTTCCCGCGTTGGCGATCAGAATGTCGATCGGCTGCCGCGCACTCGCTTCAGCGATGGCGACTTTCAATGAGGTTTCATCCGAGACGTCGGCGACGGCCACAAAATGCGCGGCCCCTGCGCTGACGACCTCTTCAAGCGTCGCAGCGTTCCGGCCAAGGACGGTCACCGTCGCACCGGCCTCGACGAGCGCGGCTGCGATGGCGCGACCGATGCCGCGACCGCCACCGGTCACAAGCGCGTGCGGCGAATGCGGTAATCCGGACATGCACTGGCTCCCTTGCAATCTGCTGATCGCTCTCTCGATATATTTTAACCTTCAAACTTTTGCAAACAAAGGTCGACTTGGCACCGCAAGCGGATGCACGCCGAAAGACCGGCCCGAAAATTGCTTTAAGTATAAAATTATCTCTTCCCATCCCTCACAGGCCTGTTAGCATCGAAGGGCCAAGCAAAAGGATGTCGCGTGTCGCAGCCTGCGCCAATGATAACAAAGGACGGCCGCTTCGCCTATGAAGCCGCGGGCGATCCGGGCGCGACCCCTCTGATTTTCCTGCATGGCATCGGCGGTGCGGCACGGGCCTGGCGGCAGCAGCTTGCCACATTCGGCGACCGCTTCCACGCGATTGCATGGGACATGCCCGGCTATGGCGGATCGGCGCCGCTCGCCAGCGTCAGCATCGCTGCCCTGGCGGATGCGCTTCAGCGATTCATCGAGCAGCTTGGTGCGAGCAGGCCAATTCTGGTCGGCCATTCCATCGGCGGCATGATCGTCCAGAAATGGCTGGTGCAATCCCCAAAACTGGCGCGCGCGGTCGTGCTGGCGCAGACCAGCCCGGCCTTCGGCAAGGCCGACGGCGATTGGCAGAAATCGTTTATCGCCGCACGGCTCGGGCCGCTCGATCGAGGGGAGACGATGAAGTCGCTGGCGCCCTCTCTGGTGAAGGAACTCGTGGGCGACGATCCTAATCCCAGGGGGATGGAGCTCGCACGCGAGTGCATGGGTAGCGTACCCGAGGCAAGTTATCGCGCCATGATGCTGGCCTTGATCGGGTTCGATCAGCGGGCCACGCTCAAGGACATTTCCATCCCGACGCTGCTGCTGTCCGGCTCCAAGGACAACAACGCGCCTGCGCCTATGATGGCGAAGACGGCGACCTACATTCCCTCGGCTGAATATGTCGAGCTCGACGCTGTCGGCCATCTCGCCAACCTCGAACGCCCAGATGCCTTTGACGAGGCCCTCGGCCGGTTCCTGGACTCCGTCGCGACCAAAACACGGGTGACTGTGCAATGACCATGCAAGTCAGCCAGACCATTGGCACGACCGACAAGGTCGTGCTCGATCCGCCCATCTTCGATCCCGTCGCGTTCCGCTTGAGCGACGAACAGGCCCGCATCATCACGCGGGCGCGCGAGATCGGCCAGAGCGTGTTCGCCGGTCGCGCCGCGACCTACGATCGCGAGGCGATCTTCCCGACCGAGAATTATCGCGACCTGCATCGCGTCGGCCTGCTCGGCATTGCCGTTCCCAAGAAGCACGGCGGGCTCGGCGCGAACTACCAGACCTACGCCTTGGCGGCAGCCGAAATCGGCCGCTATTGCGGCGCAACGGCGCTCACCTGGAACATGCATGTCTGCTCGACCCTGTGGTCGGGCCCGCTCGCCGACGATCTCGACATGGACGCAGAGACTCGCGCGGAACACGAGCGGAGGCGCGCCGTCCACTACAAGCGCATCGTCGAGGACGGCGCCATCTATTCTCAGCCCTTCTCGGAGGGCGGTGCGGCAGCGGCAGGCGGCGTCGCTTTCGGCACGGAAGCAAAACCGGTCGAGGGTGGCTGGATCGTCAACGGCAAGAAGATCTTTGCATCGCTCGCCGGCCACGCCGACTATTACGGCGTGCTCTGCACCGAGATCGAGGAAGGCGCGAAGGCCTCGCGCCGCAATACGCTTTACCTCGCCATCCCCTCAAAATCGGAAGGCGTTTCGGTCGTCGACGACTGGGATCCGCTCGGCATGCGCGGCACGGTCTCGCGCACGCTGCTGTTCAAGGACGTGTTTGTGCCGCGAGATTCAGCGCTGATGCCGCGGGGCATCTATTTCCAGGCCGCGATGCGCTGGCCGCACATGTTCCTGACGCTGTCGCCAACCTATATGGGCCTCGCTCAAGCAGCCTATGACTTCACCGTGCGATATCTGCGCGGCGAAGTACCGGGCATGCCGCCGGTCAAGCGCAGGATGTACCCGACCAAGCAGATCGCTGTCGCGCAGATGCAGATCAAGCTCGAGCAGACCAAGGCGATCTGGTTTCAGGCTGTCACCGAGGCGCGCGCCAATCCGAGCAAGGAGCAGGTATTGCGCGCCTATGCCGCGCAATATTCGGTGATGGAGGGCGCCAATGAGCTCGCGGCGCTCGCGATCCGCACCTGCGGCGGCCAGGCCATGCTTCGATCGCTGCCGCTGGAGCGAATCTACCGCGACAGCCGCTGCGGTTCGCTGATGCTGCCCTGGACAGCCGAGCTCTGCCTCGATCGCATCGGCCGCGAGGCGCTGTACGAGGCCGGCGAAACGGACGACTGACGGTGGACCTCTGTAGTCTGATCGATCGCAACGCGGCGTTCGCGCCAGACAAGACAGCCCTTGCCTTCGAAGGGGAACGGCTGAGCTATGCCGCATTTGCTGGGCGCATCGAACGGATCGCAACTGCATTGAAGCGGGAGCTTGGCGTCGGTCGGGGTGACCGTGTCGCGATCCTGAGCCTGAACCGTCCGGACTATCTGGTTCTGCTCTATGCCTGCGCGCGGCTCGGCGCGCTGCTGGTGCCCCTGAACTGGCGACTGGCTATCGCCGAGCAGCTTTTCATTCTCACCGATGCCGGCGCCAAGGTCCTGGTGCTCGAGCAGGCATTTGAGGGGGTTCTTGCCGAGCTTGAGGGGATTGCCGCCGTCGGGCTTGATTTCGAGCCGGCTCGCGGCACGACGTTCGAAAATCTGTTGGCTCGCGGCGAGGGCACCGGCCGCAACCCGCATACCGACCTCTCCTGTCCGCTGCTCATCGTCTACACGTCAGGGACGACCGGACGACCAAATGGCGCGGTGCTGCGCCAGGAGGCTCTGTTCTGGAACAGCGTCATGAGCCAGCACATGCACAACATGACGTCCGACGACCACATCCTGACGGTACTGCCGTTCTTCCATGTCGGCGGCCTCAACATCCAGACCACGCCGGCACTCCACCTTGGCGCGACCGTCACGATTCATGCCCGTTTCACGCCGGACATGGCGCTGGCTGCCATCGCGGGCGAGCGGCCGACGCTGACAGTGATGGTGCCGGCGATCATCCAGGCCGTGAGCGATCATCCCGCTTGGACCACGACCGACCTTTCGTCACTCAAAGCCGTCTCGACCGGCTCGACCATCGTGCCGCCGCATCTGATCGACCGCTTCGTCGCGCGCGGCGTCCCGGTGCTTCAGGTCTACGGCTCGACGGAGACTTGCCCCATCGCAGTCTACACCCGGCTTGGTGGCGATCTCTCGCGCGCGGGATCGACCGGACTTGCCGGCCTGTGCTGCGAAGCGAAGGTGATTGATCAGGACGGCTACGAGATGCCGGCGGGCGCGCCGGGCGAGATCGCGGTGCGCGGCCCCAACGTGTTCTTCGAATATTGGGGCAATGCGGACGCCACGCGCGACGCGCTGCACGACGGCTGGTATCGCACCGGCGATATCGGCCTGTGCGACGCGGACGGCTATTTCTGGGTGCGCGACCGCAAGAAGAACGTGATCATTTCCGGCGGCGAGAACATCTATCCGGCGGAGGTCGAACGCGTCTTGCTCGAACATCCCGATGTCAGCGAATGCGCCGTGATCGGCCGGCCCGATCCGCGCTGGGACGAGGTGCCGATCGCCTACGTGATCCAGCGATCCGGGTGCCGGCTCGATGCAGACGAGTTGAAAGTGCATCTTCAGGCACAACTCGCGCGCTACAAGGTTCCGCGCGACATCGTTTTCGTCACCGACCTGCCGCGTACCGCGTTAGGTAAAGTCCAGCATTTCCTGTTGAAGCAGCTTGATGCGCAATCACGCGCGCAAGGAGAAGCATCTTGAAGATTGCGGTTCTGGGTGGGGGGAACGGCTCTTTCGCGGCCGCGGGCGATTTTGCGCTGTCGGGGCATGAGGTCCGGCTCTGGCGCCGCGACGCGGATCAGGTCGCAGCACATCGCGCCGCCGGCTCGCGCATCCTGGTGAAGGATCATAACGGCGGACACGACGTCAAGCTCGCGCTGGTCACGGCCGGCATCGCCGAAGCTGTCAACGGCGCACAGCTGATCCTGTGCCCCGCCCCCGCCTTCGCGCAGACTGACATTGCGCGGCTACTTGCTCCACATCTGCGGGACGGACAGGTCGTGTTTCTGCCGCCGGCTACGTTCGGCTCGATGATCTTCGCCCAGGCTGCACGGGATGCCGGCAACCACGCCAAGGCGAGCTTTGCCGAGACCGGGACATTGCCCTGGCTGACCCGCAAGCACGGGCCATTCGAGGTCGCAATCACCATCCGCGCCAAGCGACTTCCGGTCGGCGTTTTCCCGCTCGATCAAGCGCCGCATGCACTTGAGGTGATTGGACGGGCTTTCCCCGGCGCGGTCGAGCCGTGCGGAGATGCTCTCTCCGGCGCGCTGATGAACGCAGGCCCGATCATCCATCCGCCGCTGATCGTGATGAATGCAGGCCCGATCGAGCATTTCGAAAAGTGGGACATTCACAAGGAAGGAACGCAAGCCGCGATTCGCCGGGTCACCGACGCGCTCGACGCCGAACGGATCGCTGTGCGTGAGGCGCTCGGATATGGCGCACCGCATTTTCCGCTCGCTCATCATTATGCCAAGGAAGGCGAGATGTGGATGTATGGCCGCGGCTCGCATGACCGGCTGACCGATTCCGGTGACTGGCGCGAACGCATTGTGCTGACGGAGCACCGCTACATGCGCGAGGATCTGCGGCTTGGACTGTCGCTGCTGGTCTCGGTCGCGGAACTGGCCGGCGTTGCCACACCACTTGCAAAGGCTTTTCTGGCGATCGGCGGCGCCATTTGCGGCGAGGATTTTGCGCAAGGCGGCCGAACGCTCGATACCTTGGGGCTCGGCAATCTAGGCAAGCCCGAATTGCAAACGCTCCTTAGCAAGGGGTTCTGACCGATGACGACCCGCGCCAACATTGCCTGTCTCGGGGCCGGCCGCATGGGGCGCGGCATCGCCGTCGCGTTCGCCTACGCGGGGCATACCGTCACGATGATCGACATCAAGGCCCGTTCAGCGGAAGATTTCGCCAGGCTGGAGGCAGATGCGCTCGGCGAAGTCGGGAAAACCTTTGCCAGCCTGTCGAAGCTGGGGCTGCTGACCGAGGCGGATGTCGATCCGCTGATCGCACGGGTCTCGGTGGTGTCGGCCAGCCAGAGCGGTGAGGCACTATCCGATGCGGCAATCGTCTTTGAGGGGGTCCCCGAAGTCGTCGAGCTCAAACGGGATGTGCTGGGGGCGGCCTCAAAACAAGTCGGCCCCGACACGATCATCGCATCGACGACATCGACCATTCTCGTCGACGATCTCTCAGGCGCGATCGTGAACCCTCGTCGCTTCCTCAATGTGCACTGGCTCAATCCGGCCTATCTGATCCCGCTGGTCGAGGTTTCGCCCGGCAAAGCAACCGACGCTGCGGTCGTTGACGAGGTCAAGACGCTGCTCGAAGGCATCGGCAAGGTGCCGGTGGTCTGCGCGGCAACACCCGGCTTCATCGTTCCGCGCATCCAGGCGCTGGCGATGAACGAGGCCGCACGCATGGTCGAGGAAGGCGTCGCCAGCGCCGAGGAGATCGACAAGGCGATCCGCTACGGCTTCGGCTTCCGCTACGCCGTGCTTGGGCTGCTCGAATTCATCGACTGGGGTGGCGGCGACATCCTCTACTATGCCAGCCGCTATCTCGAAGGCGCACTCGGCAGCGACCGCTATCGTGCGCCGGAAGTGATTTCAAGGAACATGCACGAGGGTCGGATTGGCCTGCGAACGGGCGCAGGCTTTCTCGATTATTCCGGCCTCGACGTCGACGCCTATCGGGCAAAGCGGCTTCAGGCAATGGTCGACCTGCTCCGGCACTTCGACCTGGCGCGGCCGCCGGTGCTCGATCGCGGCTAGCCGAAGACGTCCTGAAGCACCCCTTCACGCACCACCGCGACGCCATCGAGCTCGATGGTCGTCCCCATCATCGGCAGATCGAAATGGCCCGCCGTGTAGCGGCCGGCGAATTCGTTGGCCCCGGTCGAGAACAGGAAGTTGCCGGAGACGGCGCGAATTTCCGTCCCGTTGGTGTCGCGCTGATCATACATCGACAGCGCCTCGTAGCGCGCGCCCGGATTCATGCCGAAGCCGACATGCGATACCGCATAGGCTTCCCGATCGCCCCAGGCGGCAAGATAGGCACGCATCATCGCGGCATCCGTGCCCTCGCCTTCCAGCTCGACGACATAATCGTCCTTCAGTGTCATCTTCACCGGCGATGTGAGGTAACGCTTGAAGGTCAGGTTGATATCCCCGGGCGCCATCACCAGCGTGCCGTTGATCGTTCCGCTCTTGGGGAAGCTGACAACGATGCCGCCGGGCCAATGCGCCAGCGTACCGGGCTTGTCCGTCCACCCCCACACGCCGACCGTGGACGCGCCGACCATGTCGACGTCGAGCGCCGTGCCGGCCTTCGAGGTGACCCGCATCCGCTTGGTCCCGCGCAGCATCTTCGCCGCCGCGCGAACGCGCTTCTCGAGCGCCGGATCCGGCACCATCCGCTCCAGCGCCTCGGGATGCTCGTTGGAGATCACCAGGATACGCGCGCCGGCCTTCAGGATCTCCGGCGTTTCCACGGCATGCATCAGGCCCTCGATGGTGCAATCCACCACAAAGCCGGCCTGTTGAAGCGCGGTGATGACCGGGCCAAGCCGCTGGATCGCCTCGCTTGCCCCGGTTGAGCGAACCGGAACGATATTCCGGTTACGCGGGGTCGGCATCACCACGTGAAACGGTCGCGCGCCCATCCGCAGCAGCGCGAGCTCCGCCAGATGAACATTCAACGCACGTGACTGGGTTTCCGAGAGGATCGCCGCGGTATCGCCGGCCTTGACGGCGCATCGCTCAAAAATCTCGCAAAATGCGTCGATCCATTTTGCCTCGATGCGATCAGCCAGCATGGTCCACTCCCGGTCTTGTTTCTTCTTTGTCAGTTCATGCTTCGGGGAAACCCCGCAGCAGGTACGAGCGCACTGCCCCCAGCAGGCCATTCAGGATCAAGCCCAGCAGCGAAATCGTGATCAGCGGCACGAACATATCGACCGCCTGAAAGGTCCGCGCCGCCGTGACGAGGACATGTCCGAGCCCGTCCGTCGACGTGATCATCTCGGCCAGAAACACCACGATGCAGGAAATGACAAGGCCGATCCGGCAACCGGTTAGGATCGACGGCATCGCCGCCGGCAACACTACCTTAAACAGGATTTCGAAGCGCGGCGTTCCCGCCGCCATGGCCGACCAGATCAGCTTCTGCTCGACAGTTGAGGCGCCGTAATAAGTGGACAGCAGGATGGGAAAGAGCGCGTCCGCCGCCACCAACGTGATCTTCGATCCATGGCCGAAACCAAGCAGCAGCAATAGCGCCGGATACAGCGCAACCTTGGGCAGTGGCGCCAGCACGCGCACGATCGGCCGAACCACGGCGTTGATTGCCGGATTCGCCGCGGCAGCGATGCCGATGCTGACACCGAGCACGACCGCAGTCGCGAAGCCGGCAAACAGCCGGATCAGGGTCGCCGCGATTTCCTGCTGGAACGTCCACGTCACGAGCTGCTGGAGCAGCCGGCTGAAGACGAATCCCGGCGGCGGCAGCAGGACCGCAGGCGCAAACCCGAATGATACGAGGCCCTGCCACACCGCGATCAGCAACACGATCGGCGCGAGCCCAAGCATGACGTTTGCTGAAAGAAGGCGCGATGTCATGAGAAGCTCAGCGGCATGTCGAACTGCGGCTCAGACCAACGGACAAGCCTTGCGCGGACGCGCTCGAAGATTGCATCGAGGCAGATTCCCATCGCCCCCACGATGATGATCATCGCAAAGACGGTGTCGTATTGGCCCATGTCGAGCGCGTTGAACAGGATATTGCCTGCGCCGGACTGGCGGGCGATCATCTCGCTGGTGATCATCGTGATCAGCGCCAGCACGAGTCCCGTGCGGCAACCGGTCAGAATTTCCGGAAGCGCCGCCGGCAGCACGATCCGCGACAGCCGTTGCACGGGCGAAAGCCCCATCGCGGCGCCCGACCACAACATCTTCTCTTCCACCGCCTTGGCGCCCTCGAAGCTGTGATAGATCACCGGCAGGCTGACGCCGAGGAAGATGACCAGTGTCTTCGTGATGTCGCCGACGCCCAACCACAGCATGATGATCGGCATCAAGGCTGCCTTCGGCACCGGATAGATCACCATCAGGAGCGGATTGAAGAAAGCCGCGACGGCCCGGCTGCGGCCCATCAACAGGCCCAGCGGAATCGAAACCAATACTGCTATGCCGAACCCGATCGCCATGCGGCGGAGCGAGGCCAGGATGTTGATCAGCGATTCCCTGTCGCCAAGGATGTCCGGAATCGCCCGGATCGCCTCGATCGCCGTTGGAAAGCTGTCATTCTTCAACGCGAGCGACGCAACCTGCCACACTGCCAGCAGCCCGATGCAGGCGAACACCGGGGCAGCGCGTCTGACCAGAGCCGCTGGCCACGTCATGATGGCGCCCCTGTCTCGTCGACTTCATCGAACATGCGCTCGATATCGACGACGTACTTCTGGTAGCGTGGATCGAGCAGCAGCTCGTTACGGCGCCGCGGCCGCGGCAGATCGATGTCGATCACCTGCCGGATGCGGCCGGGCGATGTCGACATCATCACGACCTTGTCCGACAGGAAAACGGCCTCGTCAACCGAGTGGGTAACGAACAGCACCGTCTTGCGATCGCGTTCCCAGATATTCAGCAGATCGTTCTGCAGGCGCGTCCGGGTGTGAGCATCGAGCGCACCGAACGGCTCGTCCATCAACAGAACCTCAGGATGGTAAGCCAGCGTCCGAGCCAATGCCACGCGCTGCTTCATGCCGCCCGACAGTTCCTTGGGATAGAAGTTCTCATAGCCCTTGAGCCCGACCATCTCGATCAGGGCCCGGCTCTGCGCTTCCGCCTCAGTAGCCCGCACGCCTTGCTGACGCGGGCCATACATCACGTTGCCCAGCACGGTTTTCCACGGAAACAACGCGAATTCCTGGAATACGGGACCGCGGTCCGGCCCTGGTCCCGTGATCGTCTGCCCCTTTATCTTCGCTGAGCCGCTTGTCGGGCTGACGAAGCCGCCGACGACGTAAAGCAGCGTGGACTTGCCACAGCCGGACGGACCAAGGATGGAGACGAAGGCTCCCTCGTCGATCGCCAGCGAGATGTCCGATAGCGCCACATGATCCTTGCGCGTCGAGGTCTGAAATACCTGCGAGACGCGCTCGATCTCGATGATTGCAGAAGCCGGTTTTTGCGGCGTCACCGGTCTCACCCATTCGCTCGATCTCGAAGGCACTACCTTCATCCCGTCTCACTTCATTCGCGCGCGAACCCTGCGCAACAGACTCGCTGAATGTCCTCCATCAGCGGCACGAGCTTAGCAAGAAACCTGCCAGACTACCGGCTGTTTCCGAGCAGGCGCGCCGCATCATTCGAACCAGGGCCATTCTGCGGGCCCCTCATGCGTGACGGCCCCGCCCGGTGCCTGGCCAACCAATCGCGCATATTTCGCGAGGGCGCCGGCACGGTGACGAGGCGGACGCGGCTTCCAATCGTGTCGGCGAGCAGTGAGTTCCTGCTCGTCGACCAGCATATCCATCCGCCGATTTGCGGCATCAATCCGGATCCTGTCGCCGTCGCGAACCAGCGCCAGCGGACCGCCGACGAAGGCTTCGGGGGACACATAGCCGATGCACATTCCGCGGGTGGCGCCAGAGAACCGTCCATCCGTGATCAGGGCCACTTTTTCGCCCATGCCCTGTCCATAGATCAGCGCGGTGACGCCGAGCATCTCGCGCATGCCTGGGCCGCCAACCGGCCCTTCATTGCGGATCACAAGCACCTCGCCCGCCTTGTAGCTGCGGTCACGAACCGCTGCGACACAAGCTTCTTCGTCTTCGAAGACGCGCGCGACACCTTCGAACAACTGGCTCTTCAAGCCCGCGACCTTGATCACCGCACCATCAGGGCAGAGGTTTCCCTTCAGCACGGCCACGCCGCCATCGGGCATGATTGGCGCACGAGCCGCGTAAACGACCTCTCCGTCAGGCGCGTTGGCGGCGCCGTATTCTTCGGCAAGTGTACGGCCCGTGACGGACAGGCAATTGCCATCAATATGCCCGCTCTGGATCAGCTCCCGGATCACCACGGCGGCGCCGCCGATATCGTAGACATCCTTCGCCGTATATTTCCCTCCAGGCCGCAGGTTTCCGATCAGCGGCGTCCTGGCAAAAACCTCGCCGACATCATCGATCGTGAATGCGATCCCGGCCTCGTTCGCCATCGCCGGCAGATGCAGCGCAGCATTGGTCGAACCACCCGTGGCAGCCACGATCGCCGCACCGTTTTCCAGGGATTTCCGCGTCACGATGTCGCGCGGCAACGGCCCGCCGCGCTCCAGCATCTCCATGATGAGGCGTCCGGCGCCTCGCGAAATCTGGGCGCGCTCGGCATAGACGCCCGGCACCATCGACACGTTGGGAATGGTAAGGCCCATCGCTTCAGACACCATCCCCATGGTGTTCGCGGTGAACTGGCCGGCGCACGCGCCGATGGTCGGCAGGCAGGCCCGTTCGATCCGCTCGAGCGTGGCGGCGTCGATCTCTCCGGTCATGAAGCTGCCGACAGCCTCGTAGGAGTCGAGCACGGTCAGGGTCCGCCCGTCCACGCGGCCCGGCAGCGAGCTGCCGCCATAGATGAAAATGGACGGCACGTTGCACCGGACCATGCCCATCATCACGCCGGGAAGCGTCTTGTCGCATCCGCCGTATCCGATCAGCGCATCGTAGGCGAGACCATGGACGACGGCTTCGATCGAGTCGGCAATCAGCTCCCGCGAAAACAGGGAGAACTTCATCCCCTCGTGATTCATGCTGATACCGTCGGAAACCGACACGGTCGAAAACTCGCGCGGCGTGCCGCCGGCCTCCTCGATTCCCGTCTTGGCCGCCGCCACCTGGAAGTCGTGGGTCATGTTACAGGGCGTCTGTTCACCCTTCATGCTAACGACGCCTACCATCGGCTTGGCAATCGCAGCGTCGTCGAGCCCCATGGCGCGCATGAACGCGCGGTGCGGGGCCCGGTCGAGGCCGTCCGTCGTGATCCGAGATCGCAACTTCTTCATACGTGCATCTTCTTCATGCAACGTCCCGGATCATCCTGGACGCCGCGACCTCCTCGCTCGGATCATTCGCCCGATCGCCTATTGTAGCGGAGCGACAATCGCCGGATGCTTGAATTGCGCGACATCCAATTTCGGTAGCATCCCTGTCTCCGCGTAGATATCCAGCATCTTCTGGATCGCGGGGAAATTCGGTGCCGCACCCGGATCGCGACCGAAGTCGTTGTCCTTGAGCAGATAGGTCTCGAGAACCGGAATAGGTGCCTTTAGAACCTCGTTGACAACCTTCAACGTCTCTTCGCGGTTGGCCAGCACTTTCTTCATGCCAGAGGTAATGTCACGCACATAAGCCTTCACCAGCTCCGGATTCTTGTCGACGAAATCGGCACGGCAGGCTTCCAGGATGTGCACGATGTTCGGCATGGCCTGCGACAGCGAGAACAGTTTGCGAGTGCCGCCCTTTGCCTCCGCACGCGCGGCAAACGGCTGGTTCATGTTGACCGCATCGACGCGGCCCTGCCGCAACGCATCTTCGGAGACCGCAAAGCCGACCTCGACCAGCTTGATGTCCTTCGCCGGGTCGATGCCATTCTGCTTCAGGAGCAGATTGAACGGGCCTTGCGTGCCGCCGCCGATCACGGAGATCCCGATCGTCTTGCCCTTGAGATCGGCGATCGTCTTGATCGGGGATTCGTCCATGACAGCCCAGTAGACCGAGAAACCGCCGGGCTTCTCGAAGACATGCTGCGCCACGATGTAGGCCTTGAGGTTGCCGCCAACCACGCCGTTGGCGAGCGACAGCGGCGCCTGCGTCGCGCAATCCAGCGCGCCGGCCGCCAATGCCTGTGTCATCGGAGCGGTGCCCTGAAATTGGGTCCATTCGATGTTGTAGGTCTTGCCGATATTGGGAAACTCAGCCGGGCGGCGCATCATCCAGTATTTGGATTCCTCAGCTGGAATCGTCCAGCCGACGCGGATCGTCTGCTGCGCCCATGACGAGCCTGCGTTCGCGCTCACGGCCGCTGCCGCTCCCAAAGCCAGGATCCACTTCGAAACGGTTCGCATTGTGCCCACTCCGCTGCTCCGGCGCCGACTGGCGCCATCCAACCCGACCGCCCCAAATGTTTCATGGTTCAAACAATCAAGCAAGCCATGCGGGCCGGGCGGTTTCGTCGTGGGACGCCATGTATGGTAAGGCAGCGCCGCGCGGCATCGCGGAGCGACAGATGGAGGCAACCTATGGCTGAAGCGAGCAAGACAAACCCGCAAGGCGTCGAGCGGCTCGGCTATCTCGGCCTTGGACTGATGGGGACACCGATGACCCGGCGTCTGCTCAAGAACGGCCATCAGGTCACTGTCTGGAACCGTTCGGAAGGAAAGATGGCTGCGCTCGTCGAGGCCGGCGCCGCGCGCGCAGCCACCCCACGCGACCTGATGGAGAGCTCGGACATCGTTTTCATGTGCGTAACGGATGCGGCCGCCGTGGAAGACGTGATCTTCGGGACCGCGAGCATCTCAACTGCGCCCGGCGTGGGCAAGCTCGTGGTCGACTTCTCATCGATCCATCCCGACGCGGCGCGTGACCTTGCAGCACGGCTGAAAGCTTCGAACGGCGCGGGCTGGATCGATGCACCGGTGTCCGGTGGCACCAAGGGCGCCGAGGAAGGCACGCTTGCCATCATGGCCGGCGGAGAAGCTGCCGACATCGACAGGGTCCGGCCCTATGTGCTGGCCATGGCACGCAGGTTCACCCACATGGGTCCGACCGGCGCCGGCCAGACCACAAAGCTATGCAACCAGGTGATTGTCGGATGCGCGATGGCTGTTCTTGCGGAAGCAACGCGCCTTGCAGTGAACGCCGGAATCGACGCCAACCGATTGCCCGAAGCACTCGCCGGCGGCTTCGCGGACTCCATTCCGCTTCAGCTGTTCGTGCCGCGGATGGTCCAGGGCATTCACTCACCGCCGCTTGGTCACATCGCTACGATGCTCAAGGACCTCGATACGGTCGCCGATGTCGCGCAGTCGACGTCGACGCCGGTGCCCATGGCCTCGCTTGCGGGACAACTTTTCAGGCTCGCCAAGGCCGCGCGAGGCGCGGATGCGGATGCGCTCGAAATCTACAAGCTTTCGGCGAGGAGCGCTGAACCGCCGAGCGCGAGCTGAAGCACGTTAGGGTGCCTGCTCGCGCTCGTCGTCGGCGAGAAATCGGCCAAACGCGCCCCGCGCGAAGAGCAGCGGCTCCGTCGCATTGTAAGTATAGGCCTCGACCGCACCGAGAAAGATCACGTGGTCGCCGCCGTAATAGCGATTGACCGAACGGCATTGAAAATTGGCGACGCTCTCGGCGAGCACCGGCGCGTTGCCGAGGCCCGGCGTCCAGTCCACACCGGTGAACTTGTCGTCCGACGACTTGGCGAATTTGCTCGCAAGCGCCTGTTGCGAAGCGCCAAGCACGTTGACGGTGAAATGACTGGCATTCTGGAAGATGGTCAAACTGGAGGAATAGACGACCAGGCTCCAAAGAACCAGCGGAGGATTCAGCGAAACCGAGGCGAACGAATTGCACGTCAGGCCATAGGGCTTGCCGTCAGGAGCCGCGGCTGTGATGATCGTCACGCCCGTGGCGTAGGTGCCGAGCGCGCTGCGAAAATCACGGGGATCGATCGACGAGCTGTCGCTCGCGAATTCGTTGGCTGGATCGGGAACGGCCGGCTGCTTCGGCAGATCATTCATCGGCCGGCCTCACAGCGTGAGATTCTCGGACGGCAGGCCCAGCGCCACGCGTCCATAATTGGTCCCGGCCGCATCGAAATTGAACGCGAGATGCGAGTTGATCGCGTGCGCATCGCGAAACTGCCGCTGCAACACACCCGTCGTGAACAGGCCCCGTGCTCCGCTCGCGGCAAACAGCATCGAAACCGCATCCGTGCAGAAGTTTACTGAAAAAGCCCCGTCGCGCCGATATCTGGTCTTAGTTGCCATATCGGGGATATGACCCCGCCGTGCATCCTCCGTGGCATTCAGACAGGCCGAGCGCATGATCAAGCGTGCAGCGTCGATCTTCGCCGAGGCCTCCGCGATCTTGATCTGGGTGCTTTGAAAGTCGCTCAGCCTGGCGCGGTTGTAGGTGGAAATGCGATGACGGACGACCTCCGCATAATCGTCGAGACACGCCTGCGCGTTTCCCAGTGCGACGCCGGAGAGGACGTAAGGAAACAGCGAGAACACGGGGAGCGCATACAGCGGGTTAGGATTGAGCTTGCTTCCTGGAGTCGGACCGCCGTCAAGATCGCCGACCGCGACCGTCATGTAGCCGGGCACAAAAGCGTCCCTGACCTCCACGTCGCAAGACCCTGTCCCGCGCAGTCCCGCGACATTCCAGGTGTCGAGGACCTTGTAGTCGTCTTTCGGCAGCAGAAATATCCGATACTCGATGCCGTCTGCCTCATCGTCGGAGTAGACCACGCTTGCAAGCATGTTCCATGCGCAGGAGGCAACGCCCGAGGAGAACGGCCAGCTGCCATGGAGGCGGTATCCGCCCTCGACTCTCGTGGCGCGTCCGGCGGGAAAAATGAACGAGGACGCGATCAGCGCGTCCGGATCACGGCCCCAGACCAGATCCTGCGCCGTCGGCTCGAACATGCCGAGCATCCAGTGGTGGCTCGCCAGATTGGCCAGATTCCAGGCTACCGAGGCGTCTGCTTGTCCGAGCAGGTCCGCGCAGTCGATCAAGGCGACATAATCGAGTTCTGCGCCGCCAATGCGCCTGGGCTGGAGCATCCGGAACAGGCCGGCCTCGTGCAGGTCCAGCTCGGTCTCCGGCGGCAGGTGCCGCAGCTCTTCCGTTCGCGCCGCGCGGTCTCGCAGCCGTGGTACGAGCGCCCGGGCCTTCGCGACCATTGCCGCATGGGCACGTTCATCGGATTGCGCCCCCGCAGGCTGGCCCACGCTCGGCTCTTGACCAGGCGCCATTCGTATCCCTCACTTTCACACATTTATGCGGCTAGACCCTTGCCAAATCAAGCCGAGGCAGCGCTGTCTGGGTATGGTCGCCCTGACCCCGGCCACCCGGGAAGGATGCGATGTCGCGAAGGCGGTATCGCGAAGCCGTGATCCGCAGGCCGCGCGAGACCGGCCTGCGAGACCTAGCCTGCGAGACCTGACCTGTAGGATCAACCCCTCAGGCTCAAATCGACGTCGAGGGCTTGCCTGAGCCAAAGACACCCTTTTGGGTGAACTGCGATATCCGACGCTCATCATAACCGAGCGTATCACGCAAAACCTGCTCCGTGTGCTCGCCCAGCAGCGGAGCAGCCACAGGATCAATCGGGCCGGTCAAGCTCATGGTAATCGGCGGCTCGATGTTCGGGACCCACTCTGCGGTACGATGCGGAATCCGGCTCAAGCGATGGCGCTCGCGCGCCTCCGGTGCATTGAACCCCTCCTCGACCGTCCGGAGATAGCCGACCGGGATATTGGCCAGCTTCATCTTCGCCATCCAGTTCTCGAGGGTATCGCTTGCAAAGACCTCCGCGATGGCTGCGCGCAAAAGCTCCTTGTTCTCGGAGCGGGCTTTGCGTGTTGCAAACTGCGGATCGGTAATGAGATCAGGCCGGTTCAGTACCTCGACGACCAGCCTGCGATAGAGCCGGTCGTTGGCACATGCGATGTAGAGCGGCCCATCGGAGGCCTCGTAGACGCCGACGGTGGGAGACCCGCTCGGCGAATTACCGAACCGCCCAGGGTTCTCGCCGTTGATCAGATAAGCCATGCCGTAGAAGCCCGTCATCCCCATCGCGACGTCGAACAAGGCGACTTCGACATGCTGGCCGCGACCGAGCCGATCCCGCGCCAACAGCGCCAGCAGGATGGCGTTGCAGGCAGACATCCCCGTCGCCATGTCCACAATGGGCGGCCCGGTGCGAACCGCCGGGCTGTCGGCAAATCCGTTGAGCGACATGAAGCCGCTTTCCGCCTGCGTGATCGGATCAAAACCGGGACGCGAGGCAAACGGTCCGGTGCGCCCGTAGGCGGAGATCGAGCAATAGACCAGCCGCGGATTGAGTGGCGCAACAGCCTCATAGTCGAGGCCAAATTTCTTCATGACCCCGCTGGAAAAGTTCTCGACCACCACGTCGGCCTTGCGAATCAAATCCAGCGCAATCTCACGAGCCTCCGGCAGGGTAAGGTTGAGCGCGATGCCGCGCTTGTTGCGATTCAGGCTGAGATAAGCAGCACTCTCTCCACCGATTTCGGCGTGTTCATACGCACGCGTGTCGTCGCCACCATCTGGATTCTCGATCTTGATGACGTGCGCGCCGAAATCAGCAAGCGTCTGCGTACAGGCCGGACCGGCAACCACACGCGTAAAATCCACGACCAGCAGACCATCGAGTGCGGTTGGCCGTCCCGTCGTCCGCGACGAACGTTCCGGCAGTTGGGGCTTGGTGGGCATCGATAGCGCTCCCTTGCATCGGCTTGTGGTCGCCGAATTTCCTGCGAGAGCTTAAAGCCCGCCTCCGCCGACTTCGCAAGTGCCTCACCCGCATCGCTTGAATACGCAAAAAAGCCCGGCAGCCGAAGCTGCCGGGCCTTTGGACATTCTGGACATGCGGTCGGCGCCACGTCTCGCGCGTTGCGACAGCCACGTTCCGCATCGCGGGACACCTGCTGGAATCGTCAGCGAAGCGACCTTCGCCAATAAAGGGTATGTGACCAAGCCCAGGGCACCTCGGGTTCGTACAGTCGATAACCCGCCTGGATGAAATTGTTGGCAGACACCGGATTGTTCGTCGTATCGGAGACGATGCTGTCCCATCCGATGCGGCGCCCCGCTGTTTCGTGCATGCGTGGACGGCACGACGCCGGCAAAGGCGATCGCGTCGCCCCCGTGATAGGCCAGCCACCACGCTCCAAGGTCAAATTGCGGCATAGCCGCCGCATCGAAGAACGTCAGCTGGTGCAGGTCGGACAACGTGTCGACAACGTCATCATCAGACGCATCGACGATACGAATTCTGTACATGGGATGGCTCATTGGAGCGAAACGATCCTTTAGGGGGCATGCGGCGGGGTTGCCGCCACGCGAAGCTCATTTACCCAGCACGACCTTGACACCTAGCCAAACCGCACCCATCAGGCCGGTAGCGATCACCGTAATCACGGCCTTGAAGGTGTAGCTCTGTGCCTGCTCCACACTCGTTCGCCATCGGCGCAGGTGCTGAAAATCAGCCCTCAGCTCCTTTCGATCGTCATACTCGATTCCAAAAGAGGCCAGCACCGATGCCACGGTCTGCAATACGATCGCATCGATATTCGCCCGCTGAAGCCTGTGTTGCTCGGCCAGCGTCTCGGCAACGATCGCCCTGATTTCGTCATCTGGTATCTTCACCGCTTGATGATCCTCGCAACATTCTCGAAGCCGCGCTTGGCGAAGTAGAAGGAGACAACCAGATTGGCTGTGATCGCCGCAAATCCCGCGAGGGCGTCCGTGGAACCAAAGCCGAGGACCTTGTCCCAGACCAGGAGTTTTGCGAAGTAAAGCGCGACGCAATAGCCCATCAATTTGTCCGGCTCCCACCAGTGCCCGATCTCCGCTCCCGGAGACCGCAGCGGCGCGAGCAAATGGCCCAGCGCCGCGGGCCGGCACGTTCGCGCGTGCCGGCCAGCAATGGTACGGACGACGGCGCGCCGATCGGCGCTCCAAGTTTGACGAGTGCGTGGCCGCAATGCGCCGCCGCCGTCCGATCTCAATCGAGTCGAAAAAACCCGCGGCGGATGCTTTCCGCGCGGGTGAACCAAACTCGTCTCAATCATATCATTCTGCTGATGTTTTGCCCGACGTGTCAAACGAACGAACTCGCTCAAGCTGCGTTAGGCGATCAGGAGGACCGGCAGATGACACTTAAGACTACGTCACAAAAGACGACGCGAAATCTTCCGGGGCCAAAGCCGCGCATCGACAAGGAACGCGACATGCAAGAGGCCATCGTTGAAGACGCCGGCGAGACGGAGAACAAAGGCCGCGATCTCGTACACGGCGATGGCGGCACCATCGACCTTCCCACCAAGCCCGGCGATTTGTCGAAGGACGATTAGGCCGCTCCGCAGGCGACGCGCATCTCGATAATGCCATCCTGTCGGTGTTTTGCCCGACGTGTCAAACGATCGATCTCGAGCGGCATACGCACGACTCCATAACTCGTCTTCACTCCGACCAATGCAGCGGCCTATCCAGCGCGAGAACCATTCCTGAGCATCATTGTCGCATTAGCCGGAGCATCCACTCCGAAGATCGGTGGCGGAATGATGTAGCTTGGCTCATCCGCGAACGGGCCGATCGGCCTGCTCGCCTGTCACGGCTGGCCGTCGGCAGTTGGCATACTCCAGCTACCAAACCGATCGTTGAATTCCGGAGAAGGCAATGCATGAACTCTGCCCACTCATGGAAGACAGGCATGGACACCGCTTCTGTCCAAAAGTGAACATTGGCTTCACCTGCAGTCAAATGAGTAAGCCACTCAAACCGCTCAAAATGGTTGCCGGGACGCCCGAAAGATTCTTCGAACCAAAATAGCAAATGATACTGACGGTCCGAAACCGGCGGCCTAGGCTTGAGACATCACCGCGCCTCACTCGGCATCAATCGGTAACGACAACGCCGGGGTTGCGCTCCCGCCCCAAACGAACGAGGGAGATGTGCATGCAGACACGTCGACGTTTCAAGCAGACCAGGACACTCACCGAACGGCTCGCTGACGAAGCCACACGGCTTCGCGAGGAAGCGCGCTCGCTCGCGCCGGGGCGCCGCCGCGAGATGCTGCTGCGCAAGGCGCGGCAGGACGAGACCGCCATTCACATCGAGGCCTGGCTGCATTCGCCGGGCCTGAGGGCGCCGACATGAGCCAGCAATATCGCGCCTACCTCGTCGGCGAAGACGGCGTCTTCCGCTCCGCCGAAGCCTTCGAGGCCTTGTCCGACGCGTCGGCGCTCAACTTCGCGCAGCAGTTCACGCGGCACGGCAAGGTCGAGGTCTGGCAGCTCGGTCGAAAAATCGCCGTGCTCGAGCCCGAGCAGCCGGCGAAATTGCTGACGCGTCAGTGATCGCGTGAACGCGATCGCGTCTTGAGATCCTCGACCTCGAACGAGAATGTCACCTGCATCACAAGTCCGTCGGCGGCGCGAACGTCGATCGCCATGGTCTGCTTGCCGCCCGTGGAAGGCGAACCGAGAACGGCGTCACGCGGCGAGCCTCTCCACGCCGATAGGCCGCACGCCGTGCCTGCCTCCCCTGTCGAAGGAGACTGTGTGCGCGGCGTCACGGATGCACGCGCCGTCGCCGCCTATCACTCATCCCACGACGACGTTCGCAACAAGACAAACAACCAGACAGGTGGGCCATAACGAAGACAGTGATGATCACGAAGATGGCGGCAGCGATCGTGTTGGCAAGCGTCGCGGCTGGCCTTGCAGGCAGTCCCGCGCAGGCCGGCTGGGGCGAGAACGGACAGTATGGCAACGCGCCGCAGGCCAAGCCCGGCTGGGGCGGCTATGGCAACGGCCAGCGCCCGGTCGTTGTGGTTCCCGGCCCCCGGCCGATGCCTCCGCAGGTCGTGGTCCGGCCGGTCCCCGTTCCGGTTGTCGTGAACAGGCCGGTGTACGTTCCGACGCCGCAAGTGGTGGAGAAGACGGTCATCGTCCAGCGGCCGGCCGCGGTTGCGACGCCGCGGCTGCACCCGGTCCGGTGGTCAACAACAACTGCAACTGCCTCGTGAAGGAATATCCGCAGGCCGGCGTCGTGGTGTTCAGGGACATCTGCACCAAGGAAAGTGCGACCTACACCAACCTGCCGCAGCAGACCTCGCAGGCCGTGCTGCCGCCGACCCAGTAATTGCGCGGGGGCCGAGCGCGAGATTCGATGAAGACGCGAACGCGGCAGCATCAGTTGCCGCGTTCGTGCCCGGTCTCTTCACGGGCGAAAACGACAGGGGCGAAACGACACTCGGCACCCTCACTCCTCCGCAAGCTTCCGCTCGATATAGGCATCCACCGTCTCGGCGAACGAGCGCTGCACGCCGACCGCGGCATCATGCTGGTCGAGCGCATCGCTCCGGAGCACGCGCAGGCCGCGCCCGCGCATGCAGACCGGCGCCGTATTCAGAAATTGATCGATGGCGCCTTGGGCGAGCGGGATGGCCTTCGGGTCGCCCCTTGCGATCAGAAGGCGCAAGAGGCTCTGGCATTCGGCCAAACCTGGCATGGGATCAGCGCCTCACGCCTGCTGCGATTTCAACTTTGGCCGCTTGACCGGCTGGGCGTGCGTGCCGAACAGCGCCAGCAGAAACGCGACTTCTTCCTTCGAACCGATCTGGATCATGATGATCTCCTTTTCGCTTCGTTGGTCGGGCGCAGCGGGCGGAGAGTTCGAGGCTATCTGGTTTCGGCACTGTTTCAGGCGTGTTTCGTCGGGACGCCGGAGCCGTGCTCCGGCCCCCTTGTGCCTACACATGGCGGGTGCGCGGCTCTCGATCAGTTCACGCCCAAATGCGGAAAACAGGCCACCTATTAGGAACACGTTGGAGGGCCAAGGGGTTATTCGGGTGTCGGTCCGGATGCACGACCGACAATCCCTACGGCCTCAGCTCGGCCCCCGTGCTGGGGCCTTTTTTGTCCACTCGCAGGTTCAAAATAGGCCAGAGATTTCAGGCGCGACGGAAGCAGCGTTGGCAGCCTGGAGGGGCCGACTGAGGCAGCCTTACTTTTGGTCTCGCCTGGGCTTCTCCCAGAATAACTTGTTGCAGTCGGAGCACCGAAAGATGGCAATCGCCCCGTCCGGTGAACCAACCGCGTCGATGAACACCATGGGCTTGTTGCACCCAGCACAAATCGGCCGCTGCTTGGTTTCTCGGTTCGCCATTCCGCGCAACGCGGGAACAGCGGACGAGGTTTCTATGGTTTTGGAGGCTCAGGGTGCCAGATTTTCGGAACCTGTTGCTGAAGCAGTGCCATTGACACCGCGATCTGCTCCCGAGAACGGCGGAGCATTTGTCGTGTCGTTTGGCTTGCATCAAGCTGGTGCATTTTCTGCCCGTCGAGAGGCGCCTCAAATTCCTTCCTGGTGAGCATGACAAGCTCCCGTCTTCCTGCTCCATTTGCAAAGTACGCTAAGAAGCGATCCAGGACAGTCCAAAAGTGAACACGCGGCGCGAACCTCGCCTGCAAAACCATCCGGTACGCTCTTGCCCTCTTGCAACCGGAACCCGCGCACCTTTCACCTCACATTCATGACCCCGCGCCTAAACCCCGGCCAACAAAACGCTGCGGTCGACTGGCTTGATGCCTACCGCGACGGCGATATCGAAACCATTCTGGGAATGTATGCTGACGACAAACCTCGTGCGCGACGGGATCGTGAGCGCGATCCTCACCTTCGATGCCTCGGGGAAGATCGCGGCGTTGACGTGCGGGCCTTCAGCGCGTCATCCTGCAAGCAGGCCGACCGCCGGCAGACGGGCCTTGCTCACACCCAGACTTCCTCGCGGCAACCGTCGCACCGGTAGATCAGGATCGAGCGATCGCGTTTCACGTCGAGAATCGAGGTCACGAAGCGCGTGAACGTCTCGCATTTGGGGCACGACGGCCCCGGCTGATGATGATGGACTCTCAATGGCGCCGCTTGCTGGTCCTTGCTCATCCCACCCTCGTTGGCGAACTGAGTTCCTAAGTCGCAAAGTGGACGTTTGTTCCATTGTCGCGGGCAGCGCTTCCAATCCATGTCCCACGGGACAGGTCGACTTTAGTTCAAATGCAGCAAGGCAGATTCGGCAGGATGCAATTTGTTGGCGCCATGCTGGGACATGTCCCTTGCGAAAGACGCAATCGGGAAAGGTTCGGAGAGACCATCGATGTATTGCGTCGCCGCTGCGTTGCTGGTGCTGTCGGGACTGTTCTATTCCGCGAGCCATCACGAGATCGGCTCGTTCGGCGTCACCATGTGTACCTATGGCAGTGCGTTCTGCGACAATCCGCTGATCGTCTTTTCCGGCGCCGCGCTGGCCGGCGCCTGGGGCATGTTCGTCAGCATCAAATAGTCCCGGGACCGCACTCGCTCAGGGGACAAACACCTCCCTGGTGTCCATGCGCACGTTGCGGACTGCGCGACAGGCGTCCATGGTCTCCCGGTTGCGCTCGGGCATGAAGCTCAGTAGCAGCGAACGTCGCCGCGCACCGGAGCGGTTGCGGGTTGCCCCATGCGGCAGATCGGCGTCGAACACCAGGATGTCCCCGGCCTCGCCCGCAATCGTCAGGGACAGACTCTCGTCCGGCAATGCTTGATCAAGATCGGCTTGATCAAGATCGGCTTGATCAAAATGGCCTTGGTTGAGATGGCGCGGAACGAGTCGCGTCGCGCCATTGTCCGGCCCGTAATCGTCGAGGAAGACCAGGGCGGCGACGGCTTTCATGCCTGCGCCATCGCGATGCAGCGGCTGGTGGCCGCCGCCTTGGAGCGGCTCGCGGCCCTCGACCTGGGCGAGAAAGAAAGGTCCGCCCAGCATCTGCGCCTCCGCCGCCAGCAGCAACGGCAGCCGGCAGGTCTGCCGCACCGTCGGATCCAGATCGACGAGGGCGTGGCACCAGCCGGCGCCTCGGGGCGCAATCCATTGGTCGCCGGCCCCCACGCCGGAATCGAAGGCGGCGCGCAGCGCATCGCGCCAGACTTCGGGCACCGCGCCCCGCAGCAGCAGATAGCCGTCGCGGTCGAGCGCTGCAGCCTGCTGCGCGTCCAACGGATCGACCTTTGCAAGCGTCAGAAGCTCGCTCATGGTGCTCCCTACAACCTCAACGCGAGGTTCGCAAGAGCCGCCATTACCGCAACGGGTGCGAGGCCGGTCCGGACGATCTTGAAAGGAGCAGGATGCGCGCAAAAGCCGGCATCGAGTGTTCTTGCGATGATGCACTTATACGGGTGTTTTGCCCGACGAGTCAAAAGCGATTAGCAAAATCAGAAATGGCATCGGAGCCCGCTAACCGGTGGGGAACCTTTGTTCCCTCATTGGCATTTGCTCAAAGACGCGCCCCCGATCGAGGTCCTTCTTCCATGAGCGACAGTGCCCTCACCCCCATGAAATCCGTGCCGACGCTGTTGCAAAGGCTGGGGCCGGGTCTCGTCACCGGGGCGGCCGACGACGATCCGTCCGGCATCGCCACCTATTCGCAGGCCGGCGCGCAATTCGGCTACGGACTGCTCTGGACGGTATTTCTGACCACGCCGTTCATGATCGCCATTCAACTCGTCAGCGCCCAGATCGGCCGCGTCACCGGCAAGGGGCTGGCCGCCAACGTCATGCAGATCGCGCCGCGCTGGGCGGTGCTGGGTCTCGTCGCGATGCTCGTTGCCGCCAACACCTTCAACATCGCGGCTGACATCGCCGCGATGGCGGAGGCGCTCTCGCTCGTGATCGGCGGCCTCAACCACGAGCACGCGCTGATTTTTGCCGCGGGCTCGACCCTGCTCCAGGTGTTCCTGCCTTATCGGCGCTATTCGCCGGTGCTGAAATTCCTCACACTGGCGCTGTTCGCCTATGTCGCAACCGCCTTCACCGTGAAGATCCCCTGGAGCACGGCGCTGCTCGCGGCGGTGTGGCCAGAGACGAATGTCAGCGCCGACTATTTCATGATGGTCGTCGCCGTCCTCGGCACCACGATCAGCCCGTATCTGTTCTTCTGGCAGGCCTCGCAGGAGGTCGAGGAGATGAACCAGGGCAAGCGTGACAAGCCGCTGCGCGAGGAAACGCAGCGCAAGGGCGATCGGGAGTTGGTGCGCATCCGGGCCGACACCATCGCCGGCATGCTGCTCTCCAACGGCATCGCCTTCTTCATCATCCTCACCACCGCCTCGGTGCTGAACGCCAACGGCGCCACCAACATCGGTTCGGCGACGCAAGCCGCAGAAGCGCTGCGTCCCCTCGCCGGCGACTTCACCTTCGCCCTGTTCGCGCTCGGCATTATCGGCACGGGCCTGCTCGCAATCCCGGTGCTGGCGGGGTCCGCCGCCTACGGAGTGGCGGAGATCTTCGGCTGGCGTGCGACGCTCGAGGCCAAGCCTGACGAGGCCGTCGGCTTCTACACCATCATCGCGGCCGCGACCGCGATCGGCTTCGGTCTCGGGTTCACCGGGATCGATTCCATTCACATGCTGGTGTGGAGCGCCGTGCTCAACGGCATCGTCGCCGTCCCGATCATGGCGATGATGATGCTGATCGTCTCGAGCAAGACGATCATGGGCCCCTTCAAGGCCCGGTCATGGCTCGTCGTGCTGGGCTGGCTCGGCACCGCCCTGATGGCGCTGGCCGTGCTCGCTCTGCTCGGCTCGTCCGCGATCGGCTAAAGCATGATCCGGAAAAGTGCGAAGCGGTTTTCCGAAAAGATCATGCTCAAACAACAACCTAAGGCGCGATGATGATTCATCCTCATCTCATCGCGCTTTAGGGCGTGTCCTCATCAAGCGGCTGGGCCCCCTGATGTCCGGTTTACCGCCAAGATCGGCCGAAGAGCGGATGGCCTCCGAGGTCGCAGATGGGCCAATAGCAGAAATGAACTTTGCTCAGAGGGCTAAATCCCAGCCCGTGCCCGACGTTCGCGCGTTTCGGTGCGGCGTTTACTCGCGACTTCTTGGCTGGCTTTAATTGCAGACTTCGACAAGGCCTCCAACAGCTCCATTGGCCGGCACCATCACTCCACTTCTGACATTCTCAAGACGACATCCAGATCGTACCGGGCGGCAAAGGGAACTGTTGCAGTAGATTTGCCCCGAAGGCTTTGCCTCCCGCTTCGGTGGCGTGGCCTCCATTTGTTTGCGCTCGGTGTCACGCCTGCTGTTATCGTCACGGGTCGCGACAGGCTTCTTGTCCTGCACCTTCTCGCATTCATTGTCGTCGTTGACGCGATAGCTGGCGCGGCAAGCGATCTTCACGCAAGCGTCGCCATCGGCCTTGAAGCCGTGGTCACACACCAACGGGCAAACGCGTCCCGGCTTGGCCTTGATCACATCCAGCGCATCGAAGCTCGCGAGCTTGGTGTCGAGCTTCGTGCCGGCGTACTTGTTGAACAGCGTCAGCGAGCGTTGTGACGAAGCGTTCCAGTCGCCATCTGCCGAGGCTGTCAGACAAGCAAAGCCGCAAACATGTGTAGCACCGCAATAAAGCGACCAAAAAACACGACAGCACTCCCATATCTGAAAAACAGGTATCGACCGATCAGTAATCGGTCTTCATCCAGGCGGATGTATCGCCCGTATTTGCGTAGCAGCGGCATTCCGAAGCGGCGCCCGACCGTGTATCCGATCCCGTCTCCGATGATCGCACCTGCGGCGGCCGCGGCTACCACGACAGTGATATCGATCTGATTGGTGGTGGCGGCCAGAAGGGCAGCAGCAACAAGGATGGTCTCGCCGGGAAGGGGCACGCCGGCGCTTTCCGGTGCGACAACGACGGAAATGATCCAGGGGCCGTGGACCTGGATCAAACGAATCAGAAAGCTCGAGAAAGTTGCAAGGTCCATCTTTTAAAACTGCCTTCTGCACATTTTCGTCCACCTCAATGACCCCCGACGGCCACGAATTCCGTATCGTTCAGCCTTTGGGCCAATAACCGCTCGAGGCGGCCTGCCATTCCAAGAGGCGCTAGGAGGGCGTATCATGCTCCGATGATCCGCTGAACCTGGGAGGCATTCATGCAGTTCAGGACAACCGGACTGTTGTTGCTCGGCGCGATGGCGCTTGCCGCCTCCGGGACCGCGCAAACCCCCGGCGCTCCTCCGGCAATTGCACGAACAGTGATCGCCGCAACCAAACTGCGGTCCGTCACGGACGTGCCGGTCCACTTCAAAGCGGTGAGCGTCACCCTTCAGCCGGGCGAGAGGAGCAGCGTCTCGGCGGCCAACGGCATCCTCTACCAGATATCAGGATCGGCCGAGGTCGCGATCGATGGCGAGACAAAAATGCTCAATGCCGGAGAGGGGCTGTTCATCGCCGGTGGGAAGGCCGCGGTGCTAACGGCTGGTAGCGGAGGGTCATCGACTTTCCTCCACTTCTTCCTCGCTCCCACTGCGGACTTGGATCGGCCCGCCGAGAAGGCACCTGCCATCGTGAGAGAATTGTATCGCACAGCGAGTCCAATCCCCGACCTGAAGCCGGGTAGTTATGATCTCAATCTCACGCGAGTCACATTTCCGGCGCAGATGCCTTCCAACCCGCCCCACCATCGGTCAGGCGCAGCTCTATACTTCATTCTCTCCGGCACTGGGGCCAACACGATTGACGGTAAAATAGAAGCAAGGGGGCCGGGTTCCTTGATCTATGAACCGTACGACCTCGTGCACCAATGGGGAAACCCAGGCAACGAGCCCTTGATTTTCCTGGCCTTCAACATCAATCCGGAAGGTGTGGCAGCCGTGCTTCCGGGCGCGCCAGCAAAGAACCAATAGATAACGGCGCACGACCTGCCGTAGAAGTGACTGTGAAAGACTTCATCAATAGCGAATGTTTGCTCGATCGAGCGGATGACGGGGGCGCGCGCTACATCCGCCCACATGCAGGGCCCTGATGTCCGAGGTGGGTCATTCGCGTAGGTCTACCCGTGACTTTGAGACTTCGGGTCAACCCGCAGCTCCGGACATGTCGCGGCACTGCGCAAGCGGAAGCGATGGGCCAAATCCGGAAGTGCAGGTCGGTTTCCTGGCAACTGGTTTCTCGTGCCTCGAAATCTCCGTTATGGGCATATTGTTTTGCGAATATAGCCTTTCATCCGCCTCCTGGCAGGATGGTTTCACGCGACTGCCCCTGGTCGCGCACCAGCCAATAGACCGCGCCCAGCGCAAGGATGGCTGCGGCCAGCGCCAGCAGATGGAAAGCATCCGTGCTCGACAGATCGAGAATGATCAATTTTCGCACCACCGCCAGCAACGCAATCAGGATGACAGAGCGTACCTGCACGACACTGTCCCGCCGCTCGGCCACCACCAACAGGGAGCGCTTGAACTCGAGCGCAATGATGACGGTAAAGATCATGCCGAACACCGTTTGGAACACCTCATAATCGGTCGGATCGAAATTGGTTGCCAAGATGCTGAGCAGGAGTTTCAGCGTCAGATTCCACAGCGCGAGGACAATGATGATGGCGATCAACGCGGTCAGCATCAGGACACATACTTGCTCGAATTTCTGGTAGAGCGTCAGCGGCCCGAGCGACAGGCGCAGATCAGAAAATTCTTTCTTTAAAGGCATCGACGGCTCCATCGGCCGCGCATGCAGAACCAGACGCCATATGCCCGCGATTGCGCTCTATTCGGCAGCGGCTTGTGGCGATCGAGGCTCCGGATGATTGGCCAGTTGAGTTAGCTCTGCTTCCTCCAGCGTTTCCTTTTCAAGGAGACGTTGGGCCGTGCGATCGAGAACGGCGCGCCGTTCCTTGAGGAGATCGAGGGCGCGCTGGAATGCCTTCTCCACAATGGCCCGTACCTCTTCATCAACGGTCGCTGCCGTTTTCTCGGCATAATCCCGTTCATGCGGAGGCGATGGAAGATCGGGGCCGGTCACGAATGTCTGCGGATCACGATCATAGGCGACGTTGCCGAGTTTGTCGGACATTCCGTAGCGTGTAACCATGCTGCGAGCGATGTCGGTGACACGCCGCAGGTCGTCTGCAGCACCTGTCGAAAGATGACCGAATACAATCAGCTCGGCGGCGCGACCACCGAGCGACACGGCCATCTTGTTCTCCAGTTCCTCGCGTGTCATCAAGAAGCGGTCCTCTGTCGGACGCTGAATCGTATAGCCGAGCGCGCCGATGCCGCGCGGGATGATCGACACCTTGTGAACCGGGTCGACACCTGGCAGCGCAAGCGCCACGAGGGCATGGCCCATCTCGTGATAGGCGACGATCTCCCGCTCCCTGGGGTTGAGCAGCCTGTTTCTCTTTTCCAGACCCGCGACGATCCGTTCGACAGCGTTGCCGAAGTCCACCATCGATGTGGCATCTGCGCCTCGCCTCGTCGCCAGCAGCGCCGCTTCGTTGACGAGATTAGCGAGGTCGGCGCCGGTAAAGCCCGGCGTCAGTGCAGCCACCTTGTCGGCGTCGACGTCGGCCGCAATTTTCACCTTCCTCATGTGAACCCGCAGGATCTGCACGCGGCCCTTCTTGTCAGGCCGGTCGACCAGCACCTGGCGGTCGAAGCGGCCGGCGCGCAGCAACGCGGGGTCGAGAATTTCCGGCCGGTTGGTGGCCGCCAGAATGACGAGCCCCGAACGCGAGTCGAAGCCGTCGAGCTCCACCAGGAGCTGATTGAGTGTTTGCTCCTTTTCGTCATGGCCTCCGGCATAGGGACCGATGCCGCGCGCCCGGCCGAGCGCGTCGAGTTCGTCGATAAAGATGATGGCGGGCGCCTTCTGGCGGGCTTGCTGGAACAGGTCGCGCACGCGCGCAGCACCTACGCCGACGAACATTTCGACGAATTCCGAGCCCGAGATCGAAAAGAACGGCACCTTTGCTTCACCGGCGACAGCCTTGGCCAACAGCGTCTTGCCGGTGCCGGGCGGACCCACCAGCAACACGCCTTTCGGCATGCGGCCACCGAGCCGGCCGTAGTCTGCCGGGCTTTTCAGGAAGTCCACGACTTCGCGCAGTTCGTCCTTGGCTTCGTCGACGCCGGCGACGTCGTCGAATGTGACGCCGGTGTCGGCTTCAACGTAGATCTTGGCCTTACTCTTGCCGATCGACATCAGCCCGCCACCCAAGCCTTGTGATTCCACGAACCGCCTGCCGAGATACCACCAGAGCCCCACGAACAAGAGGGTGGGCATGACCCACGACAACAGGTCGCGCAAGAACGTGCTCTCGATTTGGCCGGTGTAGCGGACCCCATACTTGTCGAGCTCGCCTGCGAATTCCGGATCGACCCTGGTCGTAACGAACTGCTTTTGTCCGCCGGGCAACGGCTCTTTCAGGGATCCCTGAATGAAGCGGTCCGATACGCCGACCGTGGCTATCTTGCCTTCGTGCAACAAACGTTGAAAGTCGCTGTAGGGGATCGGTGCGATCTGGTTGGCAACCGAGACCGCGTACTGAATCATAAAGACCAGAAAGATGGCAGCAATCGCGTATCCGACATTGAAGCGGGTTTGTTTCGTCATGGTCAGGCCTCCGGGTCCCATGCCGACAATTGCCTCATGCTGCGCGGCCTTCACAATCTGGCCCCGTCACTCGCGTCCAGTGCGCTGACGTGCTGGCCTGCGTCTCGTCCAGATCGAACAGTGCCTCGATCACCTCGCCCAAACGTGAGAGCTCGGATTGCGGTTCGCCCTTGAAGAGAGCCAGTTCGATCAGGTACGCATTCAGCGCCCACCGACGGAGAACGTCCCGCTTCTGCGCCGGCGAAAGATCGTGGTCATCAAGCACGTCCTGGGGACTCGCGTAGTACGCGGCAGGACCGCGTACTGGTCTCGACTTGTTTTGAATGCCTCTCAGCCCGAGCGTCCGTTCGACCCATTCCAGTCGCCAAGGCCACACGTCCGATGACCGTATGTCTGGCGAAGCGGAATTCGTGTTGGCGGCCTTCGCGTTTGAACCCGGCCGTGTGTCGGGATCGTCCGCACCTTGCAGAAGGTAACGCAAACCCTGGCGCCGAGCGTACGCAACGGCGGCGGCTGCCGACGGGAATGTCAACTCGACCTGCGCTAACGCGTCATCGCTACCTGTCCATCCCATGAGCGGCTCGATATAGGGACAAGAACGAGGCTCGAAGCGCAGCTTCCAATCGCGCGTGCGCGCTTTTCCCGAAGTCATGGCCGAGCGCGCCGGCTTGTAAATCACGGCCAGCGCATCATCGGGAAATACGGACCGGGTCAGCGCAGGCGTACCATCCCGTTCCGTCCAGCATTGATGTGTGCTTTTTGTCTCCTGCAGCATCGTCGCCTCCCGATCGAAGGCGGCGCGGGAGCGGCGTAACTCCCGCGCTTGGCCTTGCCCTGGCTTTACTTGCTGTTAATCGCGATACGCTTCACCTTCTCTTGGGCCTTGGCCGACTTCGGCAAGGTCACGGTCAGCACACCGCTCTTGAACGAGGCATCGACTTTGTCTGCCTCGACATCGTCGACCGGGATGCGCCGCTCGAACCGGCCATAGTAGCGCTCGCTGAAGAGCCGGTCCTTGTCCTCGGTCTCAGCCCTTTTCTCGCCCTTGATGGCGAGAACGCCATTCGCGAGTTCGACGCCGACGTCTTTCTCCTCAAGGCCGGGCAACTCCGCCGTGACCTTGACCTCCTTGTCGGTCTCGCTGACCTCGATATCCGGCCATCCGAGCGCGCGATCGAACAAGCGATCGGAGCCGAACGGCGCCACGTCGAAACCGCGGAAGACGTCGTCGAACACGCGGTTCATTTCACGGTGCAGCGTCAGCAAGGGATTTGCCCTTTCGCCGCGGTGTACCGCAACGTGGCGGCCACGATTCCATGGGATGAGATCCCTGATAGTCATGGTCATTTCTCCTTTCTGGTTAGGTTTGGCAAAGGGCCTCCGGGGTGCGGCACGGCCGCGCGCGGGAAGCCCCGAAGTCAACCGATCGGATTGCGGCCGGGCCGCTCCGATCAGGCCGCCTGGCTGTGCTCGATTTGCTGGTGGTCGTTGCCAACGCCGGCGTTGATCGTAATCCGGCGCGGCTTCATAGCCTCCGGCAACTTGCGCATCAGATCGATCTGCAGGAGCCCGTTTTCAAACGACGCGCCTGTCACCTCGACGTAGTCGGCGAGGTCAAATTTGCGCCGGAACGGACGTCCCGAGATGCCCTGGAACAGGTACTCGTGATCACCGTTCTCCGCCTTGTGGCCTTCCACGGTCAGCATGTTCTGCTCTGCCGTAACGGTGATCTCCTCCGGCTTGAAGCCGGCCAGCGCGAGCGAGATGCGATAGTGATCCTCACCGACGCGCGCGATGTTGTAGGGCGGATAGTTGTCCTCGCCCTGTAATCGGAACGAATCGTCGATGAGGTCGAACAGGCGATCAAAACCGATGGTGGACCGCCGGACGGGGGTGAGATCGAAGTCTCTCATAGCCATATCCTCCATTTGAGCAACATGGATACAAGGGGCGCCCAAAGAGCGGTGCCCCGTTGGACTTTGCCGATCCCCGGATGGGCGATCGGCGAGCACGATTTAGGTGGCCTGCTTCTGCCGTCAAGAGGGGAATGATGATCGCGACGGCTCAGTACCAATAGCCGCTTCCCGCCGGCCCCTCCTCCGGATTACCGCCGCGGTCCGGGCCACGGCGCCTGAGTTGCGGTTTCTCCATCCCGCCGATGTCGTCGGCCTTGCCATCAAGTTCGTGCAAGGCGTCGATCACTTCATCAAACTTGACGACGTGACCGGAACAGAGGATCTGCCTGCAGTGCAGGCATCGATTCGACGGCAGAGGCGTCAGATGCCCATGACGACAGGATGGCCCGCTTTTCGGCGGTGGTCAGGGTAGCGTCCCGGACGACGTCACGGGGGTTCTGGAAATAGCGGGTCGGCTGAAGGAGTCGTTCGAGTTCGACCCCGAGTGGCTCGGCGGTCGAAGCTGAAACGATCTTTTTCTGGTCGTTCGACATAGCAATGGCCTCGCGTTTTCTCCTTTCCGAAGAGCGACAGGACCCGGGAGCTGTCTCGAACCGACTTTCGCTCTCCGTCGATGACAACGATTTAGTTCGGCGTCGCCCGCACGCAAGCCGTACTTGGAATTACGTTGCCTGGGTCGCTCTTCAGCAATCAATGTCCGTTCAGGGTCAATCGCGTCGATCTGCCCTGAGTTCGTGACTTCCGGGCTACCCCCGGCTGCGGACATGTCGCTGCACTGCCCCAACTGACGCCATGGGCCAATACCGGAAGTTGTTGGTCATTTCGATGGCCTTATCACGAGAGCTCGTCGAGCAGCGCCTTCGCTTCCTTTAGGTCACGGGTGTCGAAGCCCTCGGTGAACCAGCCGTAGACCGGCGCGAGCAGAGCGCGGGCCTCAGAGTGCTTGCCCTGGTCACGCCGGAGTCGGGCCAAACTGGTCGCGGCCCGCAACTCGAATGACTTGGCACTCTGGCTCTGTGCAACCTGGAGCGCGGTTTGCAAATCAGCCTCGACCTCGTCTGGTGCATCCCCACGAGTGCGCCGCAGCTCGCCAGAGATGCATGCGAGCTCTGCCTCCCACATATGTTCGTCACTGCGCGCAGCGAGGTCCTTTGCTTCAGTCAGGACTGTGAGACCCTCGTCGCCACGACCCAATTGCAGGTACGTCGTCGCCAGCATGCACAAGTACCGAACCTGGTACCAAGTAGCTCCAAGCCGGTCCCGCCCGTTCAAACTCTGGCGCATGAGCGTCAAGCCACGCTCCACGTTGCCTTCCTGTGCCATGGCCCAGCCTCGCAGGATGAGCCCGCTCAATCGCCAGTAGTTCAGGCTGTGCTGATCGGCGAGTTCGATGATGGCGTCCGCGCGCGCATGCGCAGCCGCCACGTCACCCATCAGCTCCGCAGGCGCCGCCCCGGCATAGACCTCCACGTGGGCGGTAAGGTTCGTCTGGTTCAGCTCCCGAACGTATTCAAACGCCGCGCGGCTCGTCCTCTGGGCTTGCTCGGGGTAGCCAAGGATCCAAAGCACGATCGCCAGATAGGGTAACGCGGAGGCTTTTGGGTCATGGACATAGTGCACAGGCGAGGACCGATGGGCGTCGGGATCATAGCGACGTAATATCGTCTCGAGTTCGGAGCGAGCCGTAACGAAGTCACCTGCGTGCATGGCAGTGAGAGCCGCCAGACGATGCGCACCGAGTTCGAGCGCCATGTCCCTGGTACGTTCGGCAGCGAGGCAGGCCTCAGCTACCAGAGCCTGCATGGCGTTATAGTCGCCCCTCACGAAATGGAAAATGAACTTGCCGCTGAGCGCGGCGAACAAGGCGTCCGTATCATCGAGTTCATAGCAGAGCGCATGAGCCCTGTTGAACGCAGTACCGAGCTGCGGAGCCGTGTATCCATGAATGGCAATCAGCGGACCTCCAATTGCCGTCTGGAGCGCGAGTTCCTGGCGGTCCCGCTCCGGCCCGTCTGGACAGGACTTGAGCGCCTCCAGCCCGCTTGTGAGATGGGTGATCGCTTCGAGATTGGCGGAACGACTCGCGGCATTCCGGCCGGCCTGCAGCCAATAGCCAACAGCCCGGCCCGCCAGCCCAGCCTCCATGAGATGCAACGCAATCGTCTCCGGCTCTACCTCCACACGGGCAGGATAAAGCTCTTCGAGAGCAGCGGCGATGCGAGCATGGATCTGCTGCCGCTTGCTCCTCAAGAGGCTCTCGTGCGCGATGTCCTGTACCAGCGCATGTTTGAAGCTGTAGCCAATATCCGGCGGTATTCCATGCCGGAATATAAGCTCCGCCTCCAGTAGTTCATTGAGAACAAGCTGGAGGGCATCCTCATCGAGCGGAGCTACTGCTTTCAGAAGGTCGTGTCCGAACTCTCGCCCAATGCAGGCTGCGATCTGGGCGACTTCCTTCACCGGTGCCAACCGGTCCAGACGAGCCATCAGCGAGTCCTTGAGCGTTGTCGGAATCGCCAGCGGCGGTAACGGACCTATCAGTTCATAACAGTTGCCCCGCTCCCTAAGCAGCCCGGATTCGAGGACTGTCTTAGTCAGTTCCTCGACGAACAACGGCACGCCATCCGTCTTGGCCAAAATCTGCTCAAGCACTTCCTGTGGGAGCAATTTGCCCCCGGTTATCCGGTCCACCACGGCCGCGCCTTGCCTGCGTCCCAGCCGACTCAAAAAGAGTGCTGTCACGTGTCCATGTCCCGTCCAGCGCGGAACGAATTCTGGTCGGAAGGTGATAATCATGAGGACCGGGAGCCGCTGCACCTCGTCAACAGCCCGGTCGAGGAGTTCGAGCATGGTGGGGTCGGCCCAGTGGACATCCTCGTAAATGGCAAGCAGAGGCTGTCTTGCCGCCAGGCCTCGTACCTGCTCCAAAAGAGCCTGAAACGTTCGCTCCTTCTTCTGGTGTGGACCGAGCTTCAGTGGCGGGTATCGCTCGCCTGTCGGGATTGCCAATAGGTCCGCTAGAACGGGTGCGCTCTCATGCGCGTCGTCTGTCGCAAGAGCGAGCATCGCCTCGAGCTTATCGAGCTGCTCTTCAGGAAGGTCCTCCCGCCGAATTCCCGCTGCGCGTTCAAGGAGCCCAATGACAGGGTACAGCGCGCTGTTAGTATGGAATGGCGAACAGAAATGGCTCAGGGGTGTGTGCGGCACGTCCGCGAGCTGGTCGCGCAGGGCCCGAAGGAGGCGGGATTTGCCGATGCCTGGTTCGCCGCCAAGCAGGACGATCTGTCCCTCTCGCTCTTTCGCCCGCTCCCAGCGATCCATGAGAAGTGCGAGTTCCTGGTCGCGCCCGACCAGCGCGGTCGTCGACACACCGTGCTGTGCGTCGAATCGACTCTCCGCCGCGCTCTCACCGATCACCAGCCAGGCTTGCACTGGGCCAGGGAAACCTTTTAGGGGCACTGTGCCGAGGTCATGGTACATGAAGGCTTCGCCAATTAGATGGCGCGTTGACTCGGCGATCACAACGCCGCCTGGTTCGGCGAGTCCTTGCAATCGCGCGGCCAGGTTCGGGGTCTCACCGATGACCGCACGCTCGCGGGCCTCGCCTTCTCCAATCAGTTCGCCGACGACCACCAGGCCGGTTGCGATGCCGACGCGAGCGGCAAGCGCTGCACCAGCGGGCTCGGCAAGGGCCGCGACCGCCTTAGTCACCCGCATGCCGGCGCGAATGGCACGCTCCGCCTCGTCTTCATGGGCCCGCGGCCAGCCGAAGTACGCGAGCACGCCGTCGCCCAGGAACTTGGCTATATGGCCCTCGAACCGGGTGATCTCGCCTGCGACGGTGTTCTGGTAGGCCTGCATGAGGTCTCGCACCTCCTCAGGGTCGCGCCCCGAGGCGAGCGCGGTCGAGCCGACCAGATCGACAAACATGACGGTGAGTTGCCGACGGTCAGCATCCGACGGGAGTGCCACCTTCCGCTCTATAGCCGACTTCCGCCCTATAGCCGACGCGCGAGCCTCAACAGGGACGGGAGCATGCGATGAACCGTGTGCGTAAATCGCTTTCAGCACCGTCTTACGCGGGCCGAGTGGCAAGCCAAGTTCTCGGAGGTCGGCGTCGGTCAGCTCTGACAGGATCTCGGGCGTGACTTCGGCATCCTGGAAGGCCTGTGTGTAGCGCTCCAGCCCAAGGCCACGAAGCCATTCCGCGATATCCACGCGATGTCTCCTCGCGAGGCGAGGCACATTCGGCCAGCTCAGTTGAAGGTATGTAACCTCAGCTTCAGCGAACCATCCGCCTGCCGCTCGAACACGTGGGTGGCGATGCCAGAGAAGTTCGCAGGCTTGCCATCCTTGTCTTTGCCTTTGGCGGTCCAGTTTGCCGTGCCATAGATGACCTTGTCATCGCCACCCGCGTCGATCAGCTCAAGTTTGTGGTCCGTTACGCCGTTTGCGTAGAACCCGGCGAAAAACTTCTCGATCGCCGCTGGACCCGACGCCACCTCGTGGGTTGGCGGGAGCACCTTCGCGTTTGGCAGATATAAGGCGACAACGGCCTTCGCGTCGCCCTTGTTGTACGTCGCATCAAATATTGCGTAAGCCGCCGACACATCGCTCTTGGGGTCCCCGGCAAGGCACCGCACCGGAGCGACTGTGAGCAAACAAAGAGCGAATGCCGCTGCATAAATCACACGCATGAAATCCTCCCTTTTTAATTTTGCTATTGTAAGCGCGTGAAATTTACTACCACGGTGGTGCATCGTAAAGTGCGGACTCAACTGGGTACCGGATCGACGCCCTGCAAGGTCGCGGGGGAGATCTTACGACTTGGAGTTTCGTTCGGATCGGTATGCACCGGGGCGATTATCCGCAAGCATCACGTCGGGCGGCGAGTGGGAAATGTTACTCAATCCACCTCGGCATTTACCAGGTTCGATGTCGCAGTTGGGTCAAAATGCGCCGTCTGATTGGTCGAATTGGCCCCAACTACATCTCCAATCGTCTAAAAGCCGACGTCATTTCAGAAGGTTGCCGGCTTGAGAATGGCCACCTCATCAACTGAGGAGGTCTCCATGACCGAAGTCTTGAACGCCGTCGAGCACATCTCAAAGCACGTCCCGTGGAATAAGGGAAAGGTCGTCGGCGCGAAGCCGCCACTCCGCCCCAAGCACGTCTGGTCCATCCGGACAAAGCTCCAGGTCGAAGGCCGGCTTCGGGACCTGGCTCTGTTCAACGTGGCCATCGACAGTAAACTTCGTGGCTGCGATGTCGTGGCGCTGAAGGTCGACGACATCGCGCCAAGCGGCTATGCAGCCGACAGAGCAAGCGTCCGCCAGAAGAAAACTGGACGCCCGGTCAAGGTTCGAACTTACAGAGTCCACCCGCCAAGCCATCGATGACTACCTGAGGGCAACCGGCAAGAAGCCTGGGGACCATCTGTTCACCGGTCGTCGAGGCGCTGGGTGCAACCTGACAACTCGGCAATACGCGCGGCTGTTATCCAGTTGGCTTGCCGGTATAGGGTTGGATCCTCATCTGTTCGGAACGCATTCGCTCCGTCGAACAAAGGCGACCCTTATCTATCGGCGCACTAGCAACTTGCGCGCCGTGCAGCTCTTATTGGGCCACACGAAAATCGAGAGCACCGTCCGGTACCTGGGAATTGAAGTCGACGATGCGCTCGCGATAGCAGAGCAAGTCGACGTCTGAAGTAACTGGGCAGAGCGGACATGCTCTGCACCTCTCTTGAAGCCGGCTTGGGGCCATGAGCCGACATCGCTCCAAGCAGCGATACTTGTCAGGCTCCTTAGCGGCCGTAGGGGAAGCAGCGGTGGCGATCGAGTGTGAGACCGAAATGCGCTCCTAGCGCAGCGATGGCCGCATCCTGCTCAGGATAAGGATCGGCATTGGATGTGGCAACGATGATGATCCGGAACCCGCCGCGATCCTTGCCACCCGGTGGCAGCATCGCTGTAGCCAGTGGATTACCCTCCCTGTCACGCAACGTGATGAAAAGCGGCATCTCTCGCTGTACATGGGCCTCGAGGCCGATGTCGCGCTCGATCGCGTTGGGCTGCTCCGGACGCCAGGATTGGACTGCCTTCTCTCGCTCGCGGCCGAAATATTTCTCGACTGTGTGGCGCATCAGGCGCGACTCTTGCGCCGCTTCACCTTCCGTCTCGATACGGAACCAGGTCTTACCCTTCGGCGCGTCGCAAACATACTGCATTTCGCCCATCCTGCGATCGCCGCAATTCTAGGGCGGCGGGCCCGCAAAGCCAATACGAGATTCGCTCCCGTGTATAACGCTGCGCGATCGTATAATCGGAAGTTCGGCTGCAACACCGCGCGACTATTGCCTGAGAGGCTATGGTAGACCTCCGATCTGATGAAGCTTCGCAAAGCGGTCCGGTACGCCCAGCACTGCAACGTCCGCTGTAGGTCTTGGCTGTGTGAAAACGCGAAGACGCTCAATGACGATAGAAGAAATTATTCGCCCAAGATCATTTTAGACCTCAAACTCGCAATCGCATTCGACTTAAAAAAAATTGAACTGAAGAATGTCATTCGATCTTTTGCGTTTTTACACAGCCAAGGTCAATCGCGTCACTTTGGCCGCGTGCCGTTCTCTTCCGGTCTACCCCTGTGAACGGACATCGTCAGACCGCCCCGGCATGTCTCAATGGGCCAATATCGGAAGTAACGGACACGAAGTTGCGGCGCAGGCAGAGGCAGCGTTCAATCCGACAGACGAGGAATGCGACGTATGGATGCGAGCGCGATGGGCGCGATGGGATTGAGGCAAAGGCGTTACAGCCTTGCTTGCCGAACGGGCGCGATGCCCCATGACTTAAGGCAGCGCCGCCAATGCATTTCTGAGTTACACCGGCCGTTTTAGCCACCAGACCGTATCAAATACGGATCCAAGGACCCAACTAATCGGTCCGCCACTTCTATGGCGGCCGGCGTGGACTGCTTTTCGCGATGAAGCGCGCCGACGGAATTCACGACCAGCCCACTACAAGCAAGAACAGCTATCGCAATCGCAGCGAGATATTTGGTCCTCATGACGATGGTCCCCTTTATCGCCCCATGAACTAACCGGGCACTCTCGGAAATGGTTCCCGAACGCTGCGGCCCAATGTTTTCGGCCGCATCGGAAGTTGCTTCCATACCGCCAGCGACTCGCCGCTGGAGCAGGTTCCTCCTTCGGAATGGAACGTCGCGGTCGCGATCAGAAATCAAGGAACGAAAGCGTCCGCCAGGCTTTAGAAAAACTGAGGCCGTCGCTCGCCGGTAGTAACACGGCGCATGTCGCAGATAGCCAAAGGTCGTGACGAACGACCCGCTGTTCTCAATACAAGCGCTCGCGCGGATAGCCAAAAGCGACGGTCTCCGGTTCTAATCAAAATCGCCAGCAGTGCCCCGATCGGTTGTGGGGGGAGTGCACGGCGTGCTGGCGGAACCGAAGGCTCCGTCATGCGCAACCGAATTGACATTGACCACATACACAGTCGGGCCATCGTTCGAGAGATCGGCGAGAGACTACGTGCGTCGCTGAAACCAGAGCCGGAAGTACCGGCGAGCCTGAGAGCGCAAATCGATCGGCTCCGCGAATTCGAAGCGGCCGAGCACTGGAACAAGTCGCGCGGTTGAGCCGCAGTCGGCTCGGCCGAACATGGATGAACGATGCCGCCGGTGAAGCTTCGTGCATCGACGATCTTGAATGAGTACGGTAAGGCGCAATCCGAATTGATCGGCAAAACCGTCGTCCTTACCGACGGAAAGGCAGGCACGGTCGAGAACGTTTGGCTGGATGAATTACACGGGCTTCGGATTTCAATCAAAAGTCATGACGGAAAATGGCCGGTCTCAACCATCAAGTTCGAGGAGAACTAGACCTTCGCACCCGCTGCGCGCCACCCCAATAGCGCGCTATTTCAGAACATTCCGATCAGGATGAAAAACCCGATCTCAATCAGGAACGTCGTGCTCATAACCGCGACCGTAAGGAACACGTCGCTCGCCGAAAGAGGGTTCATGAATGCCTCGCATCTTGCGAAGCCCCGGGAGTAAATCATTCGGGCTAGACAATGTTTCAGTTCCAAACGCAGACGGCGCGAGATGGCAGACGGCGCGAGATGCGAGCGGGGCAGACATCCGAGGCGGCCTAAGGCAAGGCCCGCTTCGGGTCACAAGCCGCCGATCAGGCCCAAGGTGGATGCTTCTGCTCTGCCTTGGGAAGCCGACGTTTATGAGTACACGTTCTAGACCGGCGAGTGCGGCGATGATTCCGCGGAAAGATCCTGGCCATTCGTTACCAGATTCTGCGGTTTTCCAGCCGAAGGGGGCGGAATTGCTCCAGTCCGCACGGCTGCGGACTTCACGCCGGCCGGTGGTTGGCCTTACAGTTGCGGGCAGGGCTCGGGCTTGCGACCGGGCCACAAGAAAAACAGAGCCCGGCCGGGCGACAGGGAGCGACATGACCACATCATCAAAAGCAACAAGTCTCGAAATTCTCGCCTGCGATGCCGGTTGGAGAAACTATCACTTCGTCAAGCTGACGACCGAAGACGGTATCGTCGGCTGGAGCGAGTTCGACGAAGGCTTTGGCTCGCCCGGCGTCAGCGCAGCGATCCAGCGCCTCTCCGCCCGCGTCATCGGGCAGAACGTTTTCCAGCACGAGCGCATCTACGCCGAGCTGTTCGCCGCCACACGCCCCGCTGCAGGCGGCGTGGTGGCGCAAGCGCTCGGCGCGATCGAGAATGCGCTGCTCGATGCCAAGGCGAAGTGTCTCGGCGTGCCTTGCTACGAACTGCTCGGCGGCAAGATCCGCGACCGCGTCCGGGTCTACTGGTCGCATTGCGCCACATGGCGGATCAATCACCCCGCCTGGTACAAACCATCGATCGAAAATCTCGACGGCGTCAAGGCAATGGGACGCGAGGTGCGCGAGAAGAAGTTCACCGCGCTCAAGACCAACATCTTTTCCTACAACGACGGCACGCCGACCGGCTGGCGGCCGGGCTTCGGCTCTCCCTTCGCGCCCGAGATCAACGTCGACCGCAAAATCCTGCACGACCTGCGCATGCATCTGGAAGCGATCCGCGACGGTGCGGGCCCCGACGTCGACATCCTGCTTGACTGCAACTTCAACGCCAAGACCGAGGGCTATCTGAAGATCCTGCGCACCATTGCGGACCTCGACATGTTCTGGATCGAGATCGACAGTTTCAATCCGGAGGCTCTCGGTTACATCCGAAGGCAAAGCCCGCATCCGATCTCGTCCTGCGAAACGCTATTGGGCCTGCGGGAATTCCTGCCCTATTTCCGCGAGCAGGCGATGGACGTCGCAATCATCGACACGCCCTGGAACGGCGTCTGGCAGTCGATGAAGATCGCAGCCGCCGCGGAAGCGTTCGAGGTCAACGTCGCCCCGCACAATTTCTACGGCCATCTCTGTTCGATGATGAACGCGCATTTCTGCGCCGCGGTGCCGAACCTGCGCATCATGGAGATCGACATCGACCGCTTGGCGTGGGACCGCGAGCTGTTTACGCATGAGCCGGAGATTGCAAACGGGCATCTAGTCGTTCCGGACCGGCCCGGCTGGGGCACCGAGCCGAACGAGGAAGCCCTTCGCGCGCATCCGCCAAAGACCAGCGGCGGGCTCCTCAACTACGGTCGCAAGAACTGAGGCTGACCAAGTACTGAGCTAATGTACTGAGCTAATTACGGCGTCACCGGATTGACGGTCGGGGACGTCTTCGGCCCCGGCCGCTCCGGCTCGATTGGCGACTTCTGCTCGGTCGGAAGCACTGCGGCGCCTGCGGCGCGCGCCGCCTCGCCCGTGGTTGCATACATCGCGATGTGAGCCGGCTGCGTCTTGGCGCGATTCCATGGCCCATGATCGACGATGAGCATCGCGGCAATCGTCACGCCGGCCACAATCAACGCAATCACGCCGGGATGGCGAAGCGCTGAGGACATGGAGTTTGCGAAGCGATCAGTTGCCATCGAAGGACCCATACGTTTTTCCTCTGGCAGGTTAATGCAATCGCGTCCTGCGAGTTCCGCCCTTTGCCCAGACAAGTTCCGAGCCAATGCGTGGAACCTGATCGCCACAAGGTCTTCAGTTTTTCACATCGGGCCGCGCATCGCCGACGAACTTGTCGCGGTTCGGCATTTTGACAGCCGCAAGCGATTTGGCATCGAGCGTCACATCGGTTCCAACCAGTCCGTTCAGGTTCAGGATATAGGCGGATACCGCATAGATGTCCTCGTCGCTCAGCGATTGCGGTGCGTTCTGCGGCATCGCGCGGCGGATGTAATCGAACAGCGTCGGCGCATAGGGCCAGTAGCTGCCGACGGTGCGGATCGGCTTTGGGGTTCCGATCGTGCCCTGCCCACCGACGAGCCGGTCACCCAAGCCGCCCTCGCCTTTGTCGCCATGGCATGAAGCACATTGCTGGGCGAACACCTCGCGCCCCTGGCTGACCGAGCCACTTCCCTTCGGCAGATTGCTGCCGTCGCGTCCGATGTCGATATTCCAGCCCGCGATCTCCGCAGCCGTCGCGGGGCGTCCTAGGCCATACGGGCTTTGCGCCTGCGCTCCGCTCGCGAACGCACACAGCACAATTACGACAGCAATGCCGCAAGTCTCACGCCAGCGCATTGGTCACCTCACCATCAGCCGCGATGCGCCAGGGCCAGATTGCGTTGTTGTGGTAGAAATAGTTCTCGCCGCGCACCGCGAGCAGCTCGGAGAGCGTCGGCTGCACATAGCCGGTCTCATCGATGGCACGGCTCTGGATCACGGCAGGCTTGCCGTCCCACTGCCAAGGCAGGCGAAAGCGCGTCAAGGCACGCGTCAGCACCGGCTCCTGCAATTGCGCGCCTTGCCAACTCTTTCCCTCGTCGACGGACACTTCGACGCGCGCGATCTTGCCATGCCCGCTCCAGGCGATGCCGGTGATCTCGTGGAAGCCTGGCGCGTTCAGGCGCTGGCCGCCCGAGGGCCGCGTGATGATCGACTTCGCCTCCATGTAGAACGAAAATTCGCGCGCCGTGCCGTCCGGCAGGAGGTCGGTGTATTTCGAGGTCTCCTCGCGCGAATAAACCGGCTCCGCCGCCACATGCAGGCGGCGCAGCCACTTCACGCTCATATTGCCCTCGAAGCCCGGCAGGAACAGCCGCAGTGGATAGCCCTGCTGCGGACGCAGCCGCTCCCCGTTCTGGCTGTAGACCAGCATGGCGTCCTCGAGGCATTTCTCGATCGGGATGCTGCGGGTCAGCGCGGCCGCGTCGGCGCCCTCGGCGACGACCCATTTGGCCTCCGGCTTCAACCCGGCCTCCTGGAGCACCAGCTTGAGGCTGACGCCGGTCCATTCCGCACAACTCACCAGACCCACCAGGTCAGATGCTGTCTTGCCGTAAGGCTTGCTGTAGCCGGGATTGCCGGAGCATTCGAGAAAGTGGACGCGCGACTGCGACGGGAAACGCCTGAGATCGTCCAATGTGAAGATCAGGGGGCGCTCGACCAGCCCGTGCAGCATCAACCGGTGCTGGCCGGATCGATGGTCGGAACGCCGCCATGATGCCGCTCGTAGAACAGTCCGTTCGGCGTGATGATGCCATCGAGCTCCTGCAATGGCGTCCGGCTGGAGGCCGATATGTACTGCTTGAGGGTCTTCGAGATGTTCTTGACGACGCCCTTCTCGAACGGTGACGGCGCGCCATAGGGCTGGCTTCCCATCGGCTCGCCCGGCGCCTTCATCCATTCGGGAATGTTGGGAGGAAGGTTGCCGGTCTCAGCGGCAGCCGATGCGCCGGCACCCAGGACAGTGCCACCCGCAGCCGCAGCGCTGCCGCGCAGAAAGTGGCGGCGCGTCGTCCCCGCGGATTTGTCGTCGGCGTCGAACGTGCTGCTCATTTGCGGATCCTCGGCTGAAGCGCGACCCGCATGAAACATTCCGCGACGTGCATTTGCAATTCGCACCTGTTTCAAAAATAGGCGATTTCGACCTGGACTGATCTAAATCTGGCGACCCCGACGGCAGTTCCCTTCTTCGCAACGCACAAACGGCTCGTGCATCACTCGCCCGGCGCGATCGCGTTGCTCGGGGTCGGCCGGTCGGCGATCTGCTGGCCGAACAGGCTGCCGATCAATTCAACCGCGGTGCGCGCGGTGCGGCCACGCTCGTCGAGAAACGGATTGAGCTCGACGATGTCGACTGATCCGACCACACCGGAATCGTGCAAAAGCTCCATGATCAGATGCGCCTCACGATAGGTCGCCCCGCCCGGCACCGTCGTGCCCACACCCGGTGCGACGCAGGGATCGAGAAAATCGACGTCGAAGCTGACATGCAGCACGCCGTTGCTGGCCCTGACGCGCTCGATGACGCGGCGGATCAGCACGGCGACGCCGAACTCGTCGATCTGGCGCATGTCGATAACCCTGATCCGACGCGCGCGCATCAACTCCTTTTCGAGCTTGTCGATCGAACGCGCGCCGAACAGGTCGAGCCTGTCGGGATGGATCGAGGCGCGCGGATCATCGCCGAGCAATCCGTCGAGGCCGGGTTCGCCGCACAGGAATGCCGCCGACATGCCGTGCATGTTGGCGGTGATCGTCGTCTCCGGCGTGTTGTAGTCGGCATGGGCATCGAGCCAGAGCACGAACAGCTCGCGTCCGCGCTCCTGCCAGTGACGGGCCATGGCATTCACCGATCCCATCGACAGCGTGTGATCGCCGCCGAGGAAAATCGGCAGCGCACCGGTTTTTGCGATCGCGTAGCCTCTGCGGCTCAGCACGCGCGTCCAGCGCTGGATTTCGCGGTAATGATTGGCTCTGTCGGGAGGCCTGTCTGCGAGGTCCCGGACCTCGGCCACCGAGAGATCGCCGTAATCGGCTACCTCAAAGTCCAGGCTTTCGAGCAGCGTCGCAAGGCCGGCGGTGCGGAGCGCCGCAGGACCCATCAGGGTGCCGCGCTGCGAAGCTCCCATGTCGATGGGAGCGCCGAGCAAGGCGATGCGCCGGGCTCGATCCGTCGGGGTCCGATCGGTCTCGGTCACAGCTATCTCCTGAGATCAGCAAGGTTGAACCAGCCTAACAGAGATTCGCATCCGTCGTTTCACGGGGAAGGTCTGCCTAGGGGCGCATCATCTCGGAACAAAATCCCGCGGGCCGAATTGCTCATCCAAGGCCGGTACCCGCCGTAAATACCACGGCGCCTGTCGCGGATAGCCAAAGGTCATCTGACCCGCTGTTCAGAACGAGCGCTCGCGCGGATAGCCAAAGGTACCGGTCTCCGTCACATGATCAGCCTGGAGGTCGCGCGCTTGAGCACGGAGATCCCGCAGTCCCCTTCCCATCCCAGCATGGCCGAGCGCGCCATCGATGCCGCGACGGACGTATCCCGCACGGTCGGTGAAGTCGCAGGTGGTCTACATGCAGCTGTCGACCGCTTGACATCCGCAATCGAGGAAGCACGAAGGCCCGGCCGGCCCCTCGCGACCGTCGCAGCAATCACGCGAGAAGCACCGCTTGCCAGCCTGTTCGTTGCTTTCCTGTTCGGCGTCGCGGTGGCTCGTCGGCGCTAGAAATCGAGCGGGGCCCTTTCAGGCGGCGCTGACGGCGGCGCACTCCACCGCGAGGAATTGCCGCTCGAATGCTTCCGCCGGCATCGGGCGGCCGAAGAAATAGCCCTGACCTTCCTCGCATCCCATGCTCACCAGGAAATCGGCCGTAGCGCGATTCTCGATGCCTTCAGCCACGATCGAGAGTCCGAGCTGCTTGCTGAGGCCGATGGTCGACCCCACAATCGCGGCATCGTCGGAATCCACGAGCAGATCAAGCACGAACGACCGGTCGATCTTGAGCCCGTCGAGCGGAAACTTCTTCAAATAGCTCAGGCTCGCATAACCAGTGCCGAAATCGTCGAACAGGACACGGACGCCGAGCTGCTGGATCCGCTTGAACATGTCGAGCACGCGGCCCTCGTCGTGAAGCAGGATGTCTTCGGTCACCTCGAGCTCGAGCAGCGACGGCGTGAGCCCCGTCGCTTCGAGCAGTCCCGCGACCGAATGCGCGAGATCACCGGAGTGGAGCTGCGAGGGCGACAGGTTGATCGCGACGCGCACACTGTCGCCGGACAACTCCCAGGCGCGCGCCTGCCGGCAGGCGGTCTCCATCACCCAATTTGCGATCCGCTCGGACAGGGCCGAGCTATTGACCACCGGCATGAACTCCCCGGGCGAAACGTAGCCGCGCACCGGATGCCGCCAACGGATCAGCGCTTCCGCCCCGACCAGGCTGGCGTCGATCAGGCGAACCTGGGGTTGGTAGAACAGCTCGAACTCGTCGCGATCCGCGGCAAGCGCCAATTCGCTCTCCAACATCAGCCGGTTCTCCAACTCCTGCCTGATCGCGCTCTCGAAGATCACATGGCTGCCGCGCCGCGTCAGCTTTGCCTTGCTCAGCGCGAGATGGCCATTGCTCAGGAGATCGTCCGCGTTGTGCCCGCCTTCCGGATAGACGGCGACGCCGATGCTGATCCTGACGCGATGCTGCCGCGTGCCGGTTGCAAGCGGCGCCTCGAACGCGCGCGCAATTCGTTCGGCGAACTCTGCGATCGGCTCGGCGCCATCCGAGCCGTCACGCGCAATGGCGAATTCGTCTCCGCTCAGCCGGGCAACGATGGCGCCATCCGCAGTCTGGCCTTTCAGGCGAATAGCGACCGCCTGCAGGACAAGATCTCCGGCGGAATGACCCAGCATGTCGTTGATGCTCTGGAAGCCGTCGAGCCCGATCACGAGCAGCGCGACCTCGCGAGTGCGCTGCCCCGCGTCCGCAATCATGTCGGCCAGTCCGGCATGCAGCGTGTTGCGGTTGGCAAGACCGGTCAGCGCGTCGTATTCGGCGAGATATCTGACGCGTTCGGCCTCGCGCTTGCGGACCGAGATGTCGCGCAGGATCGCTCCGTACTGGAAGCCGTCCGTTCCCTGCCAGCCCGAGAAGCTCGCTTCGACCGCGAAAGTTTCACCGTTCTTGCGCCGCCCTTCGAACTCGACGACGACCGCCCCGCCGGGCACGAGGAGCGCTTGGCGTGCGGCGTCGCGCATGGACGGCTTCTCGTCACCGCCCACCGGCAAGGCGCACAACGTTTCGAACGGACGGCCGATGATTTCGGCCGGCATATAGCCGAAGATCGTACTGGCGCCGGGATTCCACACCGTGATCAGCTGATCTTCGTCGGTGCAGACGAGGCCATCGCCGAGCGACATCGCGATGCGATGGAAGCGGCTTTCAGCGATGCGCCCCAGGAGACTACGGAAATCGATTTCGTCGAGTGCGATCGCCGTCAGATAAGCGACAATCGCGATGTGGAACAGCGATGTGTCGATGATGAAGGGCCATCTTGCCTGCACGAGGACAGCGACCAGCTCGAAGGCCGCCCCGGCTGAGATCAGGATTGCGACGCGAATTCCCGGTGCGAAGCGGCGCCACGAATACATCATCAGCAGGCAGATCACGCCGAGGCCCAGGATCATGCCGATATCGGAGGTCCAGCGCAGCATCCGGTTCTGGAGGATCGATTCTGCCGCCAGCGCCTGGAGGACGGGTCCCGAGACGACGCGCCCGTTGGGAACGCTGAACCGGTCGCCGAGTTCGAGCGCCGTCGCACCAACGATGATCTTCTTGCCTCTCAGCTTGTCGAGAGTCTCGGTATTGCCGCGCAGCAGGTCGACATAGGAGACACTCGGAACGGAGGTCGCCCGAATACTGAAATCGATCAGGAAAGGAGGCCGCCGATTGGCGTCCTGCCCGGCCAGCACGACGGCCATCGACGGTATCAAGGCATCGCCGAGCGTCTCGCCGAACGGATAGCGGCGAACGAGCCCGTCCGATTCGACCGCGACATTGACGACAGCCGGCCACGACTGGTTGCTGAACGGTTTCAGGGGACGATTGATATGGGCCGCGCCACCATTCGACGTAGGCTGCTTGAAGGACGGCAGGATCGTCGAGCCGCCGACCTCACGTAGGGCCTTGGCGAAGGCCTCGTCGGAGGCTGGGTCTGATGGCGTGCTGAAATCGACGTCGAAGGCGACGTCCTGCGCCCCCGCCGCCTCGAGCCTGTGCAACAGTTCCGCGTGCAGCCGGCGCGGCCAGGGCCACACCCCGATCCGGTCGATCGAGGGCGCGTCAATGGCGACCACGACGACATGACCGCTCGCGGCACGAGATTGCCACGCGAACCGCAGGTCGGTAAGCGCGTTGCGAAGCGCACCGTGCCACCCCGTGGACAGCACCACAGCGAGTGCGGTCACGACAAGAATATGCGGCCGATAGCGTTTCACCCGATCCTCCTGCACACCCGCTTCGGCGGGTGCGCCCCTCATCCCCTAGGAAATCGCCTCAGTGTCTGTTGTGGCCATAGGCGTTGCCGTGACCATTGCCATTCCCGTCGCCGTTACCGTTGTTACTCTTGCCGTTACCGGTGGCGCCGTTGTTGCCGTTGCCGTTGTCGTCCTTGTTTCCATTCCCGTTGCTTCCATTCGCCGGGCTTCCACCGGACACACTGTCCGTCGGCCCAGTGGTGGTCGCAACGGTCGTCGTTGCGCTTGACGACGACGACGTGGCACTGGCTGCGGATGAACTGCTGCTCACGGTGACTGCCGTTGCGTTGGAGCTGTTGGCGGCTGCGGTTGTCGTGCTCGCCTTCGTATCGCGCCAGACAGTCTCGGTAGCGGAGCTGGCGTTCGCGTTACGCACCTGTCCGGGAGCGACGACGCCGTGGGCAAGGCCATTCGTGACCTTATGGAAGTTCAGCTTGACCTCGCCGAGCGAGCTCGAGATGCGCACGATGCCGGCCTTGGCAGCACCAGACTGGGGCGCGTGACCTCCGGCCGCCTGATGCGATTGCTTCGGCGCGCCGGCCGCCTTGGTGCCCTTGTCGATCGGCCCAAGCGCATGGATCGCATGGCCGTTCGCCGCGTTGCGCGGGGCGGACAGGCCCGATTTCGGCACGGGAACGCGCTCGATCGTCGAGGCGCGCGGCTTGCCGTGCTCGATCGGATTGAACGTCCCGGCACCGCTCAGGCTGAGGCCGGGCTTGCCGTGCTCGAAGGCGGTAGCCGCTTGTCCCGGCATGACCTGAGCGATCTGTCCCGTCTTGAAGTCGGAGACTTCGACCTGGCCGCGAAGCACGCCGACCTTGGTGCTGCCCGCATTCACGGTGACGCTGAACTGCGTTCCCTTGACCACGGCGGCGAGATAGGGCGTCTCGACCTCGAAATGCTTCACGTTGCGCTTCTCGACCTCGAGCAGGATCGAACCTGCCTGCTGGATGATGGTGGTCGAGAGACCCGCCTTCTTCTCCGTCGGCAAGCCGACCACCGAGTTGGGAGAGATCAGTATCGTTTCCTCGCCGCGGACGAGCAGCACGCGCCCGTTACGTCCGGTGCGAATGGTGTCGCCGGGCTTGAGCGCCTCCTGCTGATTCAACGACACCTGCTGTGCGCCGTTGGTGGCGACCCAGACCTCGCCGGTGGCCTTGCCGACCGACCAGACGCCATCGTCCGCGGCGGATGCGCCGGAGGCCGTTCCCAGGATCAGCGCAGCCACGAAGGCGCACCGCATTCCAATTTTGCCCAGCATGACGATCCTCAGTCCGAGTTACAGCCAGCCCTGGAGGTATCCGAGATCACTCAACATAGAATTAGCGGGAAGCGGCGAGTGGAGCGGTCGCATTAACGATTCATTGACCATAAAAAACTATGACAAATCATGCGGCTAACGAATTCTTACCGGCTCGCGGGCACTTCTCCGTCAAACTACGGAGACAGGCTCGTTGCGCGGGTTGAGAAGCGGCATCTGCTTACTAAGCTGGCGCTGTTGGCGACGATTCTTGCGGGAATTCCTCAGGCTTTCGCCCAACAGGCGAACCAGCCGGGTTTCGATCCGCGCCAACCTGAGAAATACTTTGAAAACCAAACCGAGCGGGAATCGCTGAGCCGTCCTCCGGTCAGGTTACCAACCGTCGGCCAGCCCAACACCGGCGGTGATACCAAGCCTCAGTTCGTGCTGCGCGGCATCAATGTCAGCGGCGCTCGGGCCGTTTCCCCCGATCGCATCGCCGCCGTCTACCAGCCCTATGTCGGTAAGAAGGTTTCGCAGGCGGATCTCGCCGCGATCGCCGGCGCCATCAGCGATCTCTACCGCGCCGATGGATTTCACCTGAGCCGGGCGATCGTGCCGCCGCAGGACATTGCCGGCGGCCTGGTCCGGATCCAGGTGATCGAAGGCGCCATCGTGCAGGCCGAACTGAAAGGCGATGGCGCCGAGCAGTTCGGCGTGAGACCGATGCTCGGGCCGGTTCTGGCCGAGCAACCGTCGCGCCTGGCAACGCTGGAACGCCAACTCTTCCTCATCAACGGCAGGCCGGGCGTCCGGATCATCGATACCGCGCTGGAGGAGATCAGCGGTGCAACCGGCCGCTTCCGCCTCACCGTCTATTTGAAGACCTGGCGGGTCTTCTCGTCGTTCGGCCTGGACAATCTCGGCTCGTCGTCAGTCGGCCCGTGGCAGACCTACGCGACCGGCGCGTTCAACTCCTACCTCACGCCCGGCGACACGCTGGCGGTCAACCTGTCGATCATCGCCAACGACCCCCGCGAGCTCGGCTTCGCGCGGCTGTCCTACGATGCACCGGTCGGCGTCGACGGCGTGCGCCTCGGCGCGTCCGTCCTGTACAGCGCGGTCCGGCCGGGCGATGCCCGACGCCTCGACGGCGACATCACCACGACCGAGGCGTTCGAGCTGCGCGCCGGCATCGTCCCGTTGCAGTCGCAATCCTCCTCGCTGACCCTGACTGCGGCAGCGACCTTCAGCAACGTGTCCGAGCATGACCTTTACGGCCCCTGGTACAACGACCACATCAGGACCGCGAGCATGACCGCCGATTACCGGCTCCAGGATCATTTCGGCGGTACCAATTTCGCAACGCTGACCTACCGCCAGGGCCTCGACATCTTCGGTGCCTCGCATTTCGACGACGATTTGTTGTCGCGCGATGGCGCGTCATCGAACTTCTCGGTGCTGAACCTCTGGTTCACGCGCTACCAGACACTCAATGACGCCTGGTCGGTCAAGCTCTCCGCTGCGAGCCAGACGGCATCGCGACCGCTGTTCACCTCGCAGCAATTCTATCTCGGCGGCGCGGCCTTCGGCCGCGGCTATGGCGCAGCCGAGATCAGCGGCGACAACGGTCTTGCCGGCTCGCTCGAACTGCGATTCAACCAGAAGCTCAATTACCGCTACTGGAGCGGCTATCAGCTCTATGCCTTCGGCGACGCCGGCGCAGTCTGGAACGACGGTTACCGCCTGAGCGACGGCCTGTCGCTGAGTTCGGCCGGAGCTGGCGTGCGGTTTTTCCTGCCGGACGATTTCCAGGCCGATCTCGGCGTGGCCATCCCCCTGAGCTACCGGGCGCCCGACAACGAGCGCCGCAGCCCGCGCTTCCTGTTTACACTGTCAACCGCGCTGCGGCTCTGCTCCGAACGCGGCAAGGGCGGCTGCCTTTAGGCATTGTCCTTCGGGCGACGGCCCGGCATGCGGCCCTTTTGGGGCGCTGCTCACAGACTTGCCTAAATTTAATCCCGTAACGTGCTCACGATCGCTCGATCCGGGAGTTCCCAATGGCCATGTTCAGTCAACAATGATTTGAGACGGAACCATGAAAAGGGTGTTTGCAATTCTGGCGTTTCTCTGCGTCCTCGGGGTGGGCCAGTATTTCGTCGTCAGCCGGTTCGCGATCCGCCACGAGGTTTTGACCCTGTTCGACGCCACGCGCCAGCGCCCGATCGCGGTCGAAATCGCGGTGCGGCGCGATTACGAGACCAAGGCCAATCTCGGCCTCTGGAAGCTCCCGCTCGCCATCATCAGCAACGGCAACACCGTCAAGGCCACCGAGTATTCCTTCCTCGCCAACGCGCTCGCCGCACGCGGTTATCTCGTCGCCAGCATCCAGCAGGATCTACCGAGCGATCCGCCGCTGATGACCCAGGTCGGCCAGCAATATGTCGGTCGGCGTCAGGTCTATATCCGCTGCGAGGCCAACATCCTCTTCACCTTGGGCGAGTTGAAGAGCCGGCAGAAGAACGCCGACTACGACCACATCACGCTCGTCGGACATTCGAACGGTGGCGACGTTTCGATGTATGTAGCCCGTCAGCACCCGGAGCTGGTGTCGAAAGTGATCACGCTCGACAATCTGCGGGTGCCTTTCGTGCTTAGCGACAACATGAAGATCCTGTCGTTTCGCTCGAAGGATCCGCATTTCGTAACCGATCCCGGTGTGCTGCCAACGCCGGAAGAGGCCAAAGCGCGCGGCATCGACATTATCCACACTGGCGCACAGCATAGCGAGATGAGCGATCGCGGTCCCGATGCGGTCAAGGAGAAGATCCAGGAGACACTCGACCGCTTCCTGCGCGATAGCGCCAGCAGCGCGCTCGCGCCAGCCGATACACGAAGCCCGATGATCATGAACCCCGGCGACTATTAGCGGGCCCCTTTGCGGCAGATCAAGGTTGCCCCGAGCCGGCCACGATAAAAAGGGTCTCGCCATCTCGGAGAGGCACGTGTCGCACTCCCTCGAAAGCCTTGATACGAAAAGACTGGATACGACAAGCTTTGGCCTGCCCGCGGCAAAGACGCCGAGATTCGCGCGGCATCTCTATCGTTCGGCCCGCAGGCTGCTGCGGTCGATCATCGCCCGCATCGACCTCTCGCAATTTCCGGGTTCATGTTGCGGATGAGCACTGCGTCGCGAGCGAACGCAGAAGGTTGCCCTATGCACCAGCATTTGAGACGAATTTGCCTGCTGCTTGCATTGGCCTCGGGCTTTGGGACGTCGTCCGCTCTCGCCGCCGATGCCGATCACGGCGCCGACCTTGCGAGGCGCTGGTGCGCCAGCTGCGATGTCGTGGCGAATGGCCAGGCCCAGGCGAGCGCCGACGTCCCCTCCTTCGCGTCCGTTGCGCGCAGCCCTGACTTCAATTCAGAGAAGCTCGCCCTTTTCCTGCTCGATCCGCACCCGAAGATGCGGAATTTTCCCTTGAGCCGGACCGAAGCCGGCGACCTCGCGGCCTACATCGCATCGCTGCGTTAGCAGCCGGTCAAGACATCTGCGACAAATGCAAATCCCTGCCGGTGAACCGACGGGGATCAGCATAAACGATGATGGACGGCGAATGGGTCCATTCGGCGGCCCATCGTGGACCTGCGTCAGCATCGAAGTGCGGATCCCACGCCGCGCAAGTCCAGGCTGTGGACACGCCGTGAACACACCGGGAATCAGGACTTGTCCTTCCCGGGTTGCATGAGACTGCCGGTCATCTGGCGCATGTGGTCGCCGGCGCTGGTGAACTGGCTGCGCAGGAAATCCGATTGGATTCGCATCGCCTCCTGAAGGTCGGTGGCATGAACGAGCTTGCGAGCATGCTCGAACGCCGACTTCATGTTCTGCTCGGTGAAAGCGAGCGCCTGCTTCGACACCTCCGCCCCCGCGCCCGGAACGGTCGTCATCGATTTGGTGGCGGCTTCGAAAAACATGCCGAATGCCTTTTCCGCTTGATCAATCGTCTTCTCGGCCAGGTCGCGCAGTTCGGCCGGAACTTCGAGCTTCGGTTCGATCATGGTCGCACTCCTCCCTTTTTCTAAACTGAATACCACACTTGCCGGATCGCCTTCCAGCGTCCAGCCCGGGCAAACGTCGCGCGGCGGCCGGCTCTGGCAGGAAAACGAAGGGCAAGGCGTAAGGTCGACGCGCAGCCCGGCTCAGGAAAGGGGGTGTTCGGGTAGGGTTTCTTCGGTGGCGAGGTCTTCGACCAGCTTGATGACCTCGAAACGCTGCCGGGGCGCGAGCTTCAGAAACGCGCGGAGCAGGCGCAGGCTCTCGACAGTGCCGCTTGCAGGCGCGCCGAGCTTGAGGTGCAGCTCAGCCGCGAAATTGAGGTTTTTCATCTCGCACCTATGACAAGCATCGGCCTTCGTGATCCGACATCGAGGTCCTACTCGAGAACCGAACGCCATAACAGGATGCCATGGCGACGGCGAGCTTTCGGCCCGGGGGGCCCCGCCGGGTTAGCACGCTGAGCGACATGTCCGAACGGATGGGCTCAACCGAACAGGTTGCAATTATGCCAAGGAACAACCCCTCCGGCAAGCCCAACAGTTGGCGTAGCGATGCTTTGTCTGCATCGCGCCACGGCAATTCCGGATAACAGGAATATGGCCCGCCGTCACCCACCTGCGTCAAGAAGCGTCATCAACCAGGCACGAGGCCTCGATCACTGTCGATCGGCGCTGCGTTTGGCCTTGTATCGGGATGTGAATGGACATTGGCGGGCCCGGACTAGGGCTTTTTCAGCGTATACACGTAATTGTTGAGTCCGACCTCGGCGGTTGTATCGTCCACGAAGTGAACATCGATCTCGCAGCGGTCTCCAGCGTCCGGATCGGGGCAGCGGTGAAGCCGAGCGAGGCGGCAAGGGCCTGGGGATCGACCTTCCTATCGGCACGCTGCATCTCGTCGAATGCGCCCTGGAAGATCATGTCGGGGCCATAATCCGTGACCTTGGCCGCATTTGTTTCCGGCCATGAACCGTTGTTGAGCAGCGAACGACAAAGCGGTTGCGAACAGTCACGCAGATCACGGGCGCCATGGCCGATGGGCTGATCGATTCGGGCGCGCGCCAGCACCAAAGGACGACGGCATGCTTTCTCGCTGCGATCTCATCAAGGGCGCCGCAGTCGCGCTTCTCACCCTCTCGATACACGGCGCATGGGCGCAGGAGACCAGGATGAACCTGTTCAAGATTGTCACCATCAAGGACGAAATCGTCGTCGGATTGTCGGCAGAGGAGCTTCAGGCGCTCGGCGGCAACGACGCGAGCGCGGTTGCACACGCTCTTGCGCAGAAGGGCGATCTCACCGTCTGGCAATATAATGTGCATCGCGGTCCGAACGGGGAATTGCAGCAGGCGCCGACCGCCAGGATCGGGCTTTTGGCCAACGCCTCGCTCCGCGTCGAGCCCTATACCACGACCTACCAGGTCCTACCGCATCCCTAAGCAACAGACTGGCACGCCGGCGGCCGCGACCGCGGGCGTGCCGTTGTCATCTGCGCTGCCCTGCACGCTGTGCCCCCGTTTCCGTCGCAAAGCCATAGATCAGCGCCAGCCGGTCCAGGCATTCCCGAAAGCGCCGCGCAAAATAGTCGTTCCAGCGCTGCGTACGGACGGCGCGACGCTGGCCGATCTCGTCCATGGTCAGGCCCAGCACCAACACGTCGTGCACCAACGCGGCGCCGTCGGTGCCGAGTTCGCGCTCGACCCGGTTCAGCCGCAGCACCGCCTGGCGCTGGCTCTCGGTGACGGGCTCGCGCGTGCGCGCGCCATCGACGTATTCGCGGGTCGGATCCATCGCCTGAGGGCCTCGCTCGGCCCTCTCCCAATCGTTCTGGAAGGCGCGCCCGCCGCGATATTGTGCCTCGTCGATCTGATGGTGCGCGTGCAGCCGGCCGAGCGGATCGCTGCGGATCGACCGCACGGCCATGATCTTCTCTCCGGGGTCGAGCGCCAGCGGATTGTCGACCTCGACGTCCGCCACCTCCGCGTTGAACGGTACCTCGCGCGAGCGCCGGTCGTAGATCTTGGTCAATTTGTAGGACCTGTTGCGTCGGACACGTGCCACTCGGATACTCCTTGCGAAATTTGACGATCGAACGGGTGACCGCGAGGTCAGGCTGCAGAGACCAGCTTCAGCACGACGGGATGGGCGTCGCGGCCGGACCCGGCTCCAGAGCGGCGCGTCAGGCGCGCATGCGGCGTGCAATAGCTCGATCCCGGCTGGCGCGGATGGCCGCAGAAGGTAATCTCCTCCCCGTCCTTGTCGCCGCCATAGGGATAGCGACAGTCGTCGCGATCGAGTTCGGCCAACGGGATCAGGCGCGGCTGGACGCCGACGCAGCGCAACTTGACTGGCGCGGCCGGCTTCAGCGCGGATTTCGGCGGCAGGTTCAGTAACGTGGGACGGTGCGGGAGGATAAGACAGGCTCCAGACGGCAACGCCGGCACGATCGATGGACTCGTCATCCGCACCTGCACGATCAGCCCGAGCCGCTTGGCGCGGCCGACCACCGCGTTGCGCGTGTAAGCCATTCCAAACCTTGCGTTAATCTGTCTTCCGATCTCCGCATAAGACATTCCCTTGAGAAAATAGTCGCGAAGCGCGTCGGAGTGCTCCGACGGCCAATGGCCCGGTTCCATGCTGCTGTCCTGTGATGCGCCTCCCCCGATCGCACGATCGCGAGGCGGAGCGTACATTCCGGTATTCCGAAGTAAGTGTCAAGCAATAATTCTGATATTCATAATTGCATCAATTCCGAATTTCGGATTACAAGAGGCGGAACGATGGACAATCGAGGGAATCAACATGTTGGACGCTGCAATGATCGAGCGGGGCCTGGAAAAGACGGGCAAGAGCAAGGGCGGCCTGGCGGCAGCCATGGGCGTACGGCCCGGCGCGGTCTCGGAGATCCTCGGCGGCGAACGCCTGGTGAAGGCCTCGGAAATCATTCCGATCATGGAATATCTCGAGCTCAATCTCGCGCCGATCATGGGCCGCGTCGGCGCCGGTGCCGTGATCGAGCCGGATTATGAGCAGGTTCCCCCGGAAGGTCTTGGCGACATCGCGCTGCCCTTTCCGATCATGGAGGAGACCATCGCATTCGAGATCGTGGGCGATTCGATGCTGCCCAAATACGAGAGCGGCGATGTGATCGTGGTCTACAAGGACCAGCGCCATCCACTGTCGAGCTTCTACGGCGAAGAGGCCGTGGTCCGGCTCAAGACCGGCGAGCGCTATCTGAAGACCATCGAGCGGGGCAAATCCCCCTCCGTCGTCAATCTCAGCAGCTTCAATGCCAAGCAGATCGTCGGCGTGAAACTGGAGTGGGTCGGCGAGATCTGCCTGTCCATGCCCAAGGGCCAACTGGAGCGGCTGCGCGCCAAGTCGGCGCGCCCCCGCAAGAAGAGCAGGTAGACACCTGCTTCTGATTTTTCGAAATTGGACTTGACTTGATTCCGTTTTTCGGAAATACTCAGCCGTGCCCGACCCTAGGGCACGGCGGGACCGTTTCATGCAGTATTTCGTCGTGATGATCGACTATGGGCGGCGCGGCCGCGAGGCGATCGTCGACCCTGAAATCACCAGGCGCGAGGTCATTTCCCGCGTCGCGTCAGGTGAATATCAGAACATCTCGTTCATCCACGAGATCGTGGAGAGTTCGGTCGAGGACGTGACCGAGGCGATCCTCGCTGAGGCTGCCCTGCCCCGGATCCCGCCGGAAGATGTCGACCTCCAGGCAATTCGCCTCGATCACACCCGCGATCTTCGCAAGCACGAGCGGACGTGACCCAGGCCCAAGCGGCCTGCGCCACAGCCCGGTCGGAGATTACACCGTGAGGACAGTCGATCCCGTGGTCTTGCGCGCGGCGAGATCGGCGTGCGCCTTGGCGGCGTCCTTCAGTGAATAGGTCTGGTGCACCTCGATCTTGACCGCGCCGGACTTGACGACGTCGAACAGCTCGCCTGCCATCGCGACCAGGCTTTCACGCTTGGCGGCGTAGGTGAATAGCGTCGGCCGGGTGACGTAGAGCGAGCCCTTCTGCGCGAGCAAACCGAGGTTGAGCGGCTCGACAGCGCCGGAGGACGCACCGAACAGCGCGGCGACGCCGAGCGGCGCGAGGCAGTCGAGCGACTTCAGGAACGTATCCTTGCCGACGGAGTCATAGACCACCGGCACCTTCTTGCCGCCAGTGATCTCGTCCACGCGCTTCACGAAATCCTCGCGCGTGTAGATGATGACATGATCGCACCCATGCGCCTTGGCGAGCTTGGCCTTCTCATCGTTGCTGACGGTGCCGATCACGGTCGCGCCCAGATGCTTGGCCCACTGGCTCAGGATCAGGCCAACGCCGCCGGCAGCCGCATGGAGCAGGATGGTGTCGCCAGCCTTCACGCGATAGGTCTGCCGGATCAGATATTGCGTGGTGAGCCCCTTCAGCATCATCGCGGCCGCGGTTTTGTCGTCGACACCGTCCGGCAGCTTCAGCAGTCGATCGGCCGGGATCAGCCGCGCCTCGGAATAGGCCCCGAGCGGCGAGGCGCCATAGGCGACGCGATCGCCCGGCTTGAGATCGGTGACACCGGGCCCAACCTCCTCGACGACGCCAGCAGCCTCGCTACCAAGCCCGCTCGGCAGTTGCGCCGGATAAAGTCCGGACCGGTTGTAAATGTCGACGAAGTTAAGACCGACGGCGGTGTGGCGGATTCGCGCCTCGCCCGGTCCGGGCTTGCCGACACTGACCTCCTCCCAGACCAGGACTTCCGGACCACCAGTCTGGTGAAAGCGAATGGCATGCGTCATGGGCGTTGCTCCCTTATCGTTGAGGTAGAAGTCCGAATATCGGATCGGCCTTTTGAAATAGGCATTTGGTCCGCCCGTCACAGTACAGAGACGTAGCAAGAATGTCACAGCGAACGACAAACCTCCGCCGTTCCGTCTCTGTTCGAAAGAGTTGATGTCGGCCTTGCGCCGACCGGCAGTAGCCTTTGCGGGGGTTTGGTGGTCGCCTGCGAAGGAGAGCCGAGATGCCAGCTTATGTACAGCATCATCAGGATATCGAAATCGCGCCTGTGATTTGCCCCGCTTGCATGGGGTTCCTTCCGATGTATGTGCGCGAGGTGGAACCGCATTGGAGTCTGGCCAAGATCGACTTCGTCTACGAATGCGCCGATTGCGGCGCCGAGGTCAGACAGACCATCCGCAAGCCGGAGCTGCTGCGGCACTGATCGCCCGGCCGGTGGGCCGCTCAACTATTTGCGTTGAGCGGAAAAAACGCCCATTCGCGCGGATCTGGCCTCTCCCAAACGAGGCTTGTTCTTTGCCGGGAACGCAGGCAGAACAAGCCTCAATCAAGACCTTTGGGAGCGCCTTTTCGTGGCTGAACAGAAGCCCTCGACAGCGATCGAGGCGGTAGAGAGCGGCCTTGCCGCGCAAGGCTATATCGCGAGCCGGCAGATCGCGACGGCCGTCTATTTGTCGCAACAGATCGAGAAGCCGATTCTGGTCGAGGGCCCCGCGGGCGTCGGCAAGACCGAGCTCGCCAAGGCGATCGCCGCCTGGCGCGGCATGAAGATGATCCGCCTGCAATGCTATGAAGGCCTCGACGAGGCCAAGGCGCTCTATGAGTGGAAATACGCCAAGCAGCTGCTTTACACACAGATCCTGAAGGACAAGCTCGGCGAAGTCCTCGGCGGCGCACAGACGCTGCACGCCGCGCTCGACCAGCTCCACGATTTCGGCGATGTGTTCTTCTCCAAGGAATTTGTCGAGCCGCGGCCGCTGCTGCAAGCGCTGGAGCAGCCAGGCGGCTGCGTGCTCCTGATCGACGAGATCGACAAATCGGACGCGGAATTCGAATCGCTACTGCTTGAGATCCTCTCCGACTTCCAGGTCACGATCCCCGAGCTCGGTACCGTCTCCGCGATTACGCCGCCGACGGTCATCCTTACCTCCAACAGCGAGCGCGATCTTGGCGACGCTTTGAAGCGGCGCTGTCTGCATCTGCACATCGGCTTCCCCGAGCAGCGGCTCGAGGAACGCATCGTCGAGAGCCGCGTCCCCAACATCTCGCAGACGCTGCGGCGGCAGATGGTCGGCTTCATCCACGAAATCCGCTCGCTCGACCTGAAGAAGCTGCCCTCGGTCAGCGAGACCATCGACTGGGCGCGCGTGCTGGTGCTCTTGCAGGCCTCTGAGCTCGACACCGAGATCGTCAAGGACACGCTCAACGTGCTCCTGAAATACGAGGCCGACATCGAGGCGGCTCGGCCCCAGATTACGACCTTCATTGCCAAGGCAGCACGATCCAACGTCTTCGGTTGACGCCGATGCGCGAGAATATCCATCGTTTCTTTCGGGCGGCGCGCGGCGCCGGCGTCCATGTCTCGCCTGCCGAAAGCATCGATGCGATGCGCGCGGTCGCGCAGGTCGGCGTTTCCGACCGGACCATCCTGCGCGATGCGCTCCTTCTGACGCTCGCCAAGTCGCAGGACGAGAAGCTCGCGCTCGGTGACTGTTTTGATCTGTTCTTCAGCCAGCCGGAGCCGCGGCAGGATCAGCCCGAGGCCGACACCGAGGACGCCTCGCATGGCGCGGATCAATCTCCGTCGTCCGGCGCGGCCAGCGATGCGAGCGCCGGTTCGCCTCCCGCAGAATTGGGCCCCCTCGCGCAGATGCTGCTGTCGCAGGATCGCAACGCGATCGCCGCCGCGATCGCCAGCGCTTCCGGTGCCGCCTCCCTGTCCGACATCCGCTACTCCACCCAGCGCGGCATCTTCTCCAACCGCATCCTCGACGCCATGGGGCTCCAGCGGCTACGCGACGATCTCGACGAGCTGACCGCATCCAACCCGGCACTGGCCGAGCGGCTTCGCGCCGCGCTCGATGCCTTGCGCGAAGCCGTGCGCGACACCGTCGCGCAGGGGCTTGCGCTCTACGCCCGCGAGGAGGCCGAAAACCTCCGCAACGAGATCCTGCGCAACGCGCCGCTTGCCCGCATTGAGCGGCGCCATGTCGCGGAGATGCGCGCTCTTATCCGCCAGATCGCGCGGCGCCTGCGCGAGCGCTATTCGAAGCCACGCAAGCGCCAACGCCGCGGTCATCTCGACGTTCGCCGCACGCTGCGCCGCAACGCCGCCTGGGGCGGCATCCCCTTCCTCACGGCGTGGAAGCGCAAGCATCGCGACCGGCCGAAGATCGTGGCGCTCTGCGACGTCTCGGGCTCGGTCGCGCAGGTGTCGGATTTCTTCCTGCTCCTTATTCACTCGCTGCACGAGGTGGTCGACGACGTCCATTCCTTCGCCTTCTCCTCGCATCTGATCGAAGTCAGCGACATCCTGGAATCGAAATCGCCGGAAGAGGCGATGGCCGAGATCATGTCCAAGGTCGGCTTCGGCTCCTCCGACTACGGCTCGTCGCTGGTCGATTTCGAGAAGGAGTTTATGAGCACGTTGACACCGCAGACCACGGTGATCGTGCTCGGCGATGCCCGCAGCAACAATCTCGACCCGCGCGCCGACATCCTGCGCCGCATCTCCGAGCGCTCGAAGCGGCTGGTGTGGCTCAATCCGGAAGGCCGGCTCGCCTGGGGCTTCGGCGATTCCGAGATGCCGCGCTACGCGACCTTCTGCAGCGTGGTGCGCCAATGCGCCACCGCGCAGCAGCTCGAGCGCGCGGTGTCCGATATCGTGGCGACTTACCAGTAGGAAGTGATCGCAATCGCGTCAGGCGGCGTTCAGCTCGGCCTGGAGATTGCATTCGCGAAAGTGATACGCGATTTCGTCGAGCGCGCGCTGTTCCCATTCCTGGGCCTGCGCAAGCCAGAACACCCGGCGCTCCGAATCAAGCGCGGCGCGCTCGCGACAGAGGAATTCCTGACTGCGAATTTCGACCAGCGTGTTCATGCACTCACACTCCTGTTGTGTGAAGCCATTCCCCACGAAGGAGGGTAACAGAGTCCGAAACCCTTCGCCTCAAGATTTCTGTGCATATTGCGACGCAGAATGGGACAGTAGCGCTTCCCGTGCAGAGCGCCGCGCAACATCAAGCCCACATCATCAATATGTGATCGAGGTCCGGGACGATATTCGTGGTCGGGCGATCTTAACCCTTGTGACGCAATAAAGTGCTTCAATTTGTGAAGAAAAGTTCTAGGCACCTCACCGAATTCCCGACTCATTGTCGTCGCACGGTCTTCATGCAGCGCCGCTAACAGGGGCGCACGAACGGTACTATCGCTTGAGGCAACATGAGCAACGACATCGACTTCGATCTTTCGCCGGACCAATGGGAGGTTCTGAAAGCGCTCCGCAATCCCGCGTCGCGTGGTCGCCTCACGAAGACCTACGTCGTCGAAGACCTCGTCAAGCTCGGCCTTGTCGCGATCAGGGACAGCGTTCCCGAGATGACGTTGACAGGACGCAAGGTGCTGGTGCGAGGCTCATGCCACCTGCTGGATCTGGCAGCCTAGATCGTTCGCGACATCCGGACTTCTCAAAAGATCTGTGAGATCACGACCGCATAGGCGATGAACACCACCCCGAGACCCCAGACCATCGCAGGAATCCGCGCTCGCCGGCCCACCGCAACCTCCAGCGCGATATAGCTCAGCGTCCCCAGCGCCATTCCGTTGATGAGATTGTTGGTCAGCACGGTGACCAGCAGCGTAAGCACGATGGGCACGGCGTTGACGAGATCGGTCATGTCAATGCGGGCGAGGCCCTGCATCATCAGCACGCCGACGAGCACCAGCGCGGGAGCAGTTGCTTGCGGTGGAATGATGACGAAGACGGGCCAGAAGAACAAGGCAAGGCAGAAGAACGCAGCGACCGTCAGCGATGTCAGGCCGGTGCGTCCTCCGGCCTGCACGCCGGTGATTGACTCGATATAGGCCGTCACCACCGACGTGCCGAGCAGCGGGCCGACGATGGACGCCGTCGCATCGGCGGCGAAGGCGGCGGTGGCATTCGGGATCGAGCCGTCCGGGCGGCGCAGATTGGCGGCGCCGGTCACGCCGATCAGCGTTCCCAGAGTCGAGAAGAATTCGGCGCACAGGAAGTAGAGCAGCAGCGGCAACGCCACGACGAAGTGACTGACGAGGTAGCCGACGTCGAGTGCCATGAAGGTGCTGGTGGGCCAGCGCGGCCATGAAACGATCGCCGACGGCACCGCGGTCACCATCTTGCCGTTTGCGCCGGGAACGAAGAAGCCGATCAGGGTCAGCACGGCGATCGACAGGATGAGCCCCCCGGGAACACGTCGCGCGACCAGCACCGGCGTGAGCAGCAGACCTGCGAGCGTCAACAGCACCGGCGGACTGCGCAGCGATCCCATGGCGATATAGGTCGAGGGGTTCTGCACCACGAAGCCCGCACCGCGCAACGCAATGAACACGATCAGAGTGCCGACCGCAGCCTGGATGCCGATCTTCAACGCTTCGGGAACGTCCCGTGCGACACGCTCGCGCAGCTTCGACAGGCTGAGGATCAGGAACAGCACGCCCGTAAAGGCGACCATGGCGAGCGCGCCTTGCCAGGGCATGCCCATCTGCTTGACGATCACATAGGTGAAGATGACGTTGGAGCCCATCGCGGGCGCGACGGCGAGCGGCAGATTGGCCCAAAGCCCCATCATCACCGAACCGAAGATCGCCGCGAGCGCCGTCGCGCTGACGAGATCGGCGCGATCCATTCCGGCATTGGACATGATCGCCGGGTTCACTGCGATGATATAGGCCATCGCTGCGAACGTGGTCGCACCGGCCATCACCTCGCGTCCAATGGTGGTGCCGCGCTCGGAGAGGCCGAAGAGGCGGTCGATCGGACCTTGCGGGCCCGACGGCCCGACGGATTTCGGTGCGGTGTCTGCGGAAGCCGTTTCCGGCAGCGTCATCTCGTTCATCGCCGTCTCCCCCATCCCGTGCTCACCAGACCACCGGATGCGCTTCGCCGGTCTGGACGTTGATGAATCCGAGCGGCGCCTGCTCGCAGGGCGCAACCAGCACCCAGCTCCAGGGTGCGCAGGTCAGCGTCGCGAACATCAGGCGCTCCGGAAATCCGGGATACCAGCGCGGCCGGAAGGTCGGCCCATACATCCAGTCCACCTTGCGGCCCTCCGCATAGAGCGCCTGCATCTCGGCATCGAGCGCCTGCGCCGAGCGACAGCTCATCAACCCGCCAACCTCGAACTGCACGGTGCCGACGAGCTCGCCTTCGCGCACCAGCGCCCATCCGCCCTGACGCTCGACCAATGCGTTCACGGCCTTGGCCATCGCGGCGTCGGACGAGCCGACCACCCAGATGTTGTGCTTGTCGTGCGCGACCGAGCAGGCAAGCGCAGTGTCCGGCGTGCGCGGTCCGCAGCCCCGCCAGAACATTTTTGCAACCCGGCCGTCGCCGGAGAAGCGATCGACGATGGCAAACTTGGTGACGGCCTCGCCCTCATCGCGCTGCACGGCGCCGTCACGGACCGGCAATTCGAGGGTGTAGAACTCCGGATGCCAATGGAACGGGCGGATCACGGCAGCTTTCATCGTGGTGCGGCCAGGTTGGGCCGGCAGCTCGAAATCCTCCGGCTGGATCGCGCGCTTGATATTCACCGTCCTGGTTGCCCAATCGGGCCAGGAGATTTCTGGGACCTTCCCCAGGTAGCGCTCGCCTTCGGACACCTGCGCGCCGTCGGCCCAGACCTCGGCGATGGTCAACTTGGCGACATCCGAGAGCAGCACGACATCGCCAAAACGCCCCGGGGCGAGACTGCCGACGAACGGCGTGATGCGCATGTGCCGCGCGGGATTGATGGTAAGACATTGGATCGCGACTTCCGGCGCGAGACCGGCTTCGATCGCGACCCGCGCGTTGTGATCGCTGGCGCCGAGCTCGAGCGTATGGCTGGCGCTGCGGTCGTCGGTGGTGAAGGCGATCTGCGACCAGTCCTGCAGACCCTTGGCGAGCAACCAGGCGACGATCTCGGGCATGGCGTAGACGCGCAGCTCAATGAAAAGACCGCGGGTGAGCTTGTCCCAGGTCTCCTCCGGCGTCTGCACTTCATGGTCGGAGGCGAGCCCCGCCGCGGCGAAGGCGTTGATGGATGGCAAATCCCGCAGACCGGAGGCATGGCCTTCGATGACGCCGCGGGCCGCGAAGGTGGCCTCGATCATGCCCCAGAGCCGCTTGTAGGACGGATTGTCGGGATTCCAGACCGCCGGCCAGTCCATGACTTCGTCGAGACCGGTGACCATCAGGCTCTCGCTCATGAAGTGCGCCTGCTCGTCGCGACCATACCAACCGCCGCCCCATTCATAGGCCGTGGGTGGCACCGCCGATCCGGGTTGCGGAAAGATTTTCAGCGGCGATCCGCGACGGCGTGCCTCGAACCAGAATTCAAGATTGCGTGAGCCGTTGACATTGGAGAATTCGTGGCTCGCCTCGCACGTCCAGGTATTGCCATGCGGCAGCACCAGCGCGGCCTCCCATTCCGGCGTCAGATGCGAGCTTTCGATATGCTTGTGCACTTCACCGAAGCCGGGAACGGCCGCAAGATCCGGGCGATGCACGTGTTCGCGGACCTCGCCGGGATAGCTTCCGGCCGGCCCGACCCATGCGATCCGTCGGCCCTTGAACACGATCTCCTGATCTTCGCTCCAGGTGCGACTGTGCACGTCGAGCAGCCGGCCGACCCGCAAGCTCCGGTCGGCCGGGCGGCGACCGAGCGCCGTCAGCACCAGGTCCTGACGGATGCGAACTTCATCGGGCGCATTGATCAAGAGATCGTCGGGTATCGCGTCCATGGCCTTACCTCACACTACGCCGGTCTCGCGGGCCGTGGTTCGCTTTCGCGGCGATTTGCCGGTCTTGCCGCTGCCCGCAGCAGCATCGCGCCGACGGACATCCTTCAAAAGGGTCGTGAGCGCCCACTCGATCGCGTCGGCGATCTCGGCGCTGGACATGCCGAAGTCCTCGCGCATCGCATTCCAGGCCAGCACATTGTTGAGATAAGATGCGAGCGCCTCCGCCTGGCGGACCTCCTTCGCGGGGAGATGCTGCACCAGCGGCGCCATCGCCTTGTGATGCTGGTCGATCAGGTGCCGCCGGAAGCCGGCGCGCACCCGGCGGCCCGCCCGCGTCATCGCAATGGCGCGCGCCAGATGCGGATGGCGATCGAACCGCTTGCACAGCTTGCGGAAGATCTCCGGCAGCTCGTCGGGTGACGTGAAGGGAATATAGCTGAAGACGTTGTCTTCGATCCATTCGCCGGCCGCCGCAAACAGCTCCGCGCGGGTCTTGAAGTGCCGATAGATGGTTCGCTCAGCCACCTTCGCGCGCTTGGCCACCGCGGCCATGGAGATGTCGTCAGCCGCATCATCCTCCAGCGTCTCGACAAAAGCGGCAACGATGCGCTGCCGCGTCATCTCGGCATATTCGTCGCGAAGGCTGGTGATATGTCGCTTTGCTGCACTCATGTCATAGGTCTGACACCAGACGATTTGGGGGGCAAGCCGAGACTTGAGGCACGCAGCGCTGCAACAATAGGCGTCAGCATGCTTCGGGGACGACCGACGGTCCTCGCAAGCACGGCTTCGCAGCCTGAAAAATGGACTTTTGCGTGCCGCCAAAATCGGATTTGCTCTTCCGCGAACTAATAGCGCGCAACGGCGCCGCGGGGGCGGCAAGGGAGCAGATCATGAACGGACTTGGCGGATTGAACAAATCACCTGAGGGCGTGGTCATCGGGCTCGTTCAACTACAACTGCCGAACGTCGTGACAACGGCCGATCTGGCCAAGCAGACCGAACGCATCGTCTGGATGGTCGGCAAGGCGCGTCGCAATCTCTCCACCATGGATCTGGTGGTGTTCCCGAATATTCGCTGCACGGCCTCTCGATGGACACCAATCCCGAGATCATGTGCCGGCTCGACGGGCCCGAGGTTGCGGCCTTCAAGAAGGCCTGCATCGACAACCGGATATGGGGCTGCTTCTCCATCATGGAGTTCAACCCGCACGGCAATCCCTACAATTCCGGCCTGATCATCGACGACCATGGCGAGATCAAGCTCTACTACCGAAAACTGCATCCCTGGATTCCGGTCGAGCCTTGGGAGCCTGGCGACGTCGGCATTCCCGTGATCAAGGGGCCTAAGGGCGCGAAGATCGCGTTGATCATCTGCCATGACGGCATGTTCCCGGAGATGGCGCGGGAATGCGCCTACAAGGGCGCGGAGATCATGATCCGCACCGCCGGCTACACTGCACCGATCCGCAACGCATGGTGCTTCACCAACCAGGCCAACTCGTTCCAGAACCTGATGGTCACGGCGAATGTCTGCATGTGCGGCTCCGACGGCTCGTTCGATTCCATGGGCGAAGGCATGATCGTCAATTTCGACGGCTCGGTGCTGGCGCACGGCACCAATGGCCGCGCCGACGAGATCATCACCGCCGAGGTGCGTCCCGATCTCGTGCGCGAGGCCCGCATCAATTGGGGCGTCGAGAACAACATCTACCAGCTCTGGCACCGCGGCTATGTCGCGGTGAAGGGCGGCGCGATGGACTGCCCCTACACCTTCATGCAAGACATGGTCGCGGGCACCTATCGGTTGCCGTGGGAAGATCAAGTCAAGATCACCGACGGCACCTCCTGCGGCTTCCCGGCGCCGACGCGGATGTTCGGCAAGACGGCGAAGGCGGCGGAGTGACACCCTCGTGGCCCGGACGCAGCGTAGCGCGAAGCGATGCGCTGCAGAGCCGGGGCCCGGTCTTTGGTGCGGCGGCGCACCGCTGAAGAAACGCTGCGCCGCGTCCGGGACAGGCGGGCGGTGGAAGCGTCAGTTTCGCGCGCATACCGCGACAATCTGGCACGGTTGTTGCTCCTTTTGACATTCAAGACGCGTCAAACCGGGGAATTCGCCATGTCGACCATCACTGCGGCGCCCGCCGCCGAGCCGAAGCCGCTTTATACATCGCTATTCGTCCAGGTCCTGGCGGCCTTGATCCTTGGCATCATCCTCGGCGTAGCCGTCCCGGACTTCGCCATCAGCCTCAAGATCCTCAGCGACGCCTTCCTGAAGCTGATCTCGATGATCGTGGCGCCCATCGTGTTCTGCGTCGTCGTGCACGGCATTGCCGGCGCCGGTGACCTCAAGAAGGTCGGCCGGGTCGGTGTCAAGGCGCTGCTCTATTTCGAGGTCATGACGACCGTCGCACTCGTCGTCGGCCTGGTGCTCGCTTACCTCTTCGGCCCCGGCCATGGCATGAACATCGATCCCTCGACGCTCGATGCCAAGGCGCTCAACACCTACGCCGACAACGCCCACAAGCTGCAGGGCGGCGGCATCGGCTCCTTCCTGCTCAACGTGATCCCGAGCACCTCGTTCGACGCGCTGTCGCGCAACGACGTGCTCCAGGTCCTCTTCTTCGCTGTGCTCTTCGGTGTCGGCCTCGCGCTCGTCGGCGGCGAGAAGGGCAAGCTCGTCACCTCCATCATCGATGCCGCCTCGACCGTTCTGTTCCGTGTCATGGGGCTTATCGTCCGCGTTGCTCCACTTGGCGTGCTCGGCGCGGTCGCCTACACCGTCGGCAAATATGGCGTCGGCTCGCTGAAGCAGCTCGTCTCGCTGGTGATGCTGTTCTACGTCTCGGTCGGCATCTTCGTGCTGGGCGTGCTCGGCAGCGTCATGGCACTCGCTGGAATCAACATCCTCAAATTCCTCGCCTATCTGCGCGAGGAGCTGACCATCGTGCTCGCCACCGCATCCTCCGACGCCGTGCTGCCCCAGATCATGAAGAAGCTGGAGCGGATGGGCGTGAAGGATTCCGTGGTCGGCCTTGTCATCCCGACCGGCTATTCCTTCAATCTCGACGCCTTCTCGATCTACCTGACGCTTGCCGTCGTCTTCATCGCGCAGGCAACCAACACGCCGCTGTCGTTCGGCGATCTGCTGCTGGTGCTCGGCGTCTCGCTGATCACCTCGAAGGGCGCGCATGGCGTGCCGGGCTCGGCGATCGTGATCCTGGCGGCGACGCTCAACGCGGTGCCGAGCATTCCGGCAATCGGCCTCGTGCTGGTCTTGTCGGTCGACTGGTTCATCGGCATGGCCCGTGCGGTCGGCAACCTCACCGGCAACTGCGTCGCCACCGTCGTGGTGGCCGCCTGGGAAGGCGACCTCGACCGCGCCAAGGCGGCCAAGGTGCTGGAGGGTGGCGAGCTGGTGGACGTGACGGCGGGGTAGCGCGGGTCAGTCATTCCACTGGAGGAGCGGCGTTCCATACGCCCTCCTCCAGACGGAGAGGAAACGTGGAAACCAGGAGTGGGCCACGGCGCCCTTGTAGGCCCAGGTGCGATATTTCAGGCCCTGCTCCGAGATCAGTTCCTGATAGCCGCCGTGGACTTCGGTCGCAGTGCGAATGTCCCTCAGAATTCCCTGGGCGCAGGAACGGTAGGTATCGTCGCCAGAGAATTCATCGTAGTCCAGCATGCGATCCGCGAACTCGACGTTGAACGTCGGCCAGGAGGACCGTCCCTGGTAGGCGGGAGCCGCGATCTTGTGGATCATCTTGTTCCGCGGATTATCCGCGGACACCAGGAACTGGAACGTGCTGGGGATGCGAAAGCGCGGCTCCGCAATGATCAGATCCGCCGTTGCCGCGAACAGCGCGCGCTCGCTTTCCTCGTTCAGATCCCAGAAGCCGCGATGCACGCTAACGAAATCCAGGGCTACCGAAGACACCGGCGAGCCCGTCGGACCATCCAGGGAATGCCTGATATAGCCGCCCTTGCCGAACAGGCGGAGCAGGTCCCTCTTGTACTGCGCTAGGTCGCGTCCGAGCAGCCGCTTCAGCTCATTCTCGTCGACGGCTCCCAGCTGCACGCCCCACACGAACGTCGTGTAGACACAGGCATTGGTGACAAAACGCCTGCGCTCGGCGCGCGTGTCCGTTGCCGCGGAGCGAGGGGCGCTGGCGTCGCACAGCAAATACGTGGTGCCGTCATGATTGAAAGGTTCGAGCTCGCTTGCAAGCTGCAGGATCGCGCGCTTCAGATCACCGCCATATTCGGCCAGCAGCATGCGGCCGGCATGCGCGCATTGCGACATCGCCAGATAGGGTGACGCTCTCTCCTCGGCAGAGATCATCTGCTGGAGGCCGGCCAGAATGCCGAGCATCGTATCCGAGGGGCGCGAGAAATAGTTCACGCCGAGATACCGGGCGCGCCCTGCCGGGACGATGGTGGTCGTGACGACGTTGGCGCGAACCGCTTCCAGCAACAGGCGGACGCTCTTCTCGAGCAGGCGCGCCCGCCGCACCGCGTCCTGCGAATCCATGATGGTCTCAGGGTCGAGAACGTCGGGATAGAACCAGGCGAAGTCGCGCGGGTAATAGGCGGAAGCGTGCGGCGCTCCCGTGACCAGGAATGCCTCGGTCACCGAAAAGGCGCTGTCCATCGAGTGCCGGTAAAGGTCCTCGATGGCCGTGAACGGATGATGTGACTGCCTCAGGAATCGATCACCGAGAAAATTCACCGCCTGAAGCGCGTTGGCGACGAAGGTCGCGGCCAGGCCCTGATAAAACCGGTTTTCGCGATGGGATGGAAATGAGATGTCGCTGTTCATATCGGTCGTCAAATGGTGTCTCGTGGTTCCGGCGGTAGGCCGTCACTCTTCTAGACCTGTCTGATTCGTGTCTCTATCAGGTGACTTGCGGGCCTCTCGCGGAGAGCATCTACCCTATCAATTTTGGGCGTACGCCCCAACGCCCTCGATGCGCAGGCTGGACTCTACCAAAGGTGGTGCGCTATGCTCCTTCCTATTTTAAGGGAGAGCATTTATGAACATTCTTACTTACCTCAAGGCCGTCGTCGGCGCCGTAGGTGCGAACGTCTTTCCGCCCCTCGCCGACTACGCGGTTTCGTTCCTGCCCGCATCGGCACCGGCGAATGTGCACACTGCGCTGTCGATTCTTCTGGTGGCGTTGTTGACGGGGGGAGCGGTGTACGCAACCCCCAATCAAAAGCCGACTTAAGGTACTGCCCGCGGCCGAAAGTTCTCGATCAGCCGCAGCAACACCCGCGCGCCGGCGTCGGCATCGGCGAGCTCCACATGCTCGTCCGGGTGATGGCTGATGCCGCCGCGGCAGCGGACGAAGATCATGCCGACGTCGGCAATGTCGATCATAGCCATGCCGTCATGCCCCGCCCCGCTCGGCAGCTCGAACACGGAAAAGCCTTCCGCTTTGATCGCCTGCGCGACCTGGTCCTTGAGCCACGGCGCGCAAGGCGCGGTGCGGTTCTCGTGAGTGACGTCGAGCTGAAGCGTCAGCTGCCGTTGCTTTGCGATGGCTTCGATCTGCCTGACGACGTCGGCGACCGCGCGCTTGCGGTGCATGTCGGTCGGCGCGCGCATATCGATGGTGAAGGACACCTCGCCCGGAATGACGTTGGTCGCGCCGGGCCTGGCCTGGATGTAACCGACGGTGCCGACCAGGCCGCCCTTGTCGGTACGGCAGAAATGCTCGATCGCGCCGATGCATTCGGCCGCTCCGGCGAGCGCATCGCGCCGGAGCCCCATCGGCACCGTGCCCGCGTGCCCCGCCATGCCCGTCAGCCGCGCGGCAAGCCGTGTCGCGCCGGCAATCGCGGTGACCACACCGACGGGCAGGTTTTGGGCTTCCAGCACCGGCCCCTGCTCGATGTGCAGCTCGAGATAGGCAAGCAGCTCGCGCCGGGCCCGCGCGGCCGCGCCGATATGATCGGGGTCGAGTCCGAACTGCACGAGTGCATCGCGCATGGACACACCATCGCGGTCGCGTGTGCTCAGGACGCTCTCGTCAAAGGTGCCGGCGACCGCGCGGCTGCCGAGCAAGGTCGAGGCAAAGCGCACCCCCTCCTCATCCGCAAAACCGACGATTTCGATCGCGAACGGCAGGCGCTTGCCACGGCGGTTGAGATCGGCGACGCAGGCGATCGCCGTGATCACGCCCAGCGGCCCGTCCCATTTTCCGGCATCGCGCACGGTGTCGTAGTGCGAGCCAAGCATCAGGCAAGGCGCGCCCGGCCGCTCGCCTTCGTAGCGCCCGCAGACATTGCCGATCGCGTCGAGACGCACACTCATGCCGGCATCGCGCATCCAGCCGAGGATGAGGTCCGCGGCCTTGCGCAGCTCGCTGGTCAGATAGATGCGGGTAAGCTTGTCACCTTGTTCCGAGATCGCGGCGAGCTCGTTGATCCCTCGCACGATCTCTTCGCCGAGCGATCCATTCTGAACGGCGTTACCAGCAGCCATCTCGGCGAGCTTTCCATCTCTTGGGACCGCGGCAGCGGTGGTCCTGGCGGCAATCGATACAAGTTCGGTGCCAGCGAAAATCACGCTGCCGACACCGTTCCAATCGGCGCGTGGTTAGCATGAATGCGGGTCGCCGGCAGACCGCCCTGCCCACGTCATGCACATCTCCAAGCCGGTTAAGACTGCTTAACTCAATTGCATACAATCATAAAATACTGCCTAGAATTTCATCTGCCGATTTCCTGATCAAGGACCCGAACACCTGGAATACTGATTTATTTTCAATATCTTAAATAGAAATGCCCTCTCGGTGATCTCTGGCACGAAGCTTGCGACATCTATCCCGGGCTCCGCCAGACCGGCGCAGCGCGAGATTAGGCGGTTCGTCCGCCAAGGGGAGCAAGCAATGGATTTTGGCAGCATCTCACGACGTCATTTGTTGCAGGGCGGTGCGGCCCTCACCCTCGGCGCGGCGGCCGGCGCCCGCCCCGCCTTCGCGGCCGAGACGACCATCGGCTTCATCTATGTCGGCTCGCGCGACGACTACGGCTACAACCAGGCGCATGCGCAGGGTGCGGCGGCATTGAAGAAGATTCCCGGCCTCAAGGTCGTGGAAGAAGAGAAGGTGCCGGAGACCGACGCGGTCGAGAAGACGATCGAGTCCATGATCAATCTCGACGGCGCCACCCTGCTCTTCCCGACCTCGTTCGGTTATTACAATCCGCATATGATCAAGATGGCCAACAAGTTCCCGAAGCTGCACTTCGAGCACTGCGGCGGCCTGTGGAGCGACAAGGACCCGAAGAACGCCGGCAGCTATTTCGGCTATATCGACGAGGCCCAGTACATCTCGGGCATCGTCGCCGCCTACACCTCCAAGAGCGGCAAGCTCGGCTTCGTCGCCGCGAAACCGATCCCGCAGGTGCTGCGCAACATCAACGCCTTCGCGCTCGGCGCCAGGCTCGCCAACCCCAAGGCCACCACGCAGGTCATCTTCACCGGCGACTGGTCGATGCCGGTCAAGGAAGCCGAAGCCACCAACAGCCTGATCGACCAGGGCGTCGACGTGCTGACCTGCCATGTCGACGGTCCGAAGACCATGGTCGAGAACGCCGCGCGCCGCGGCGCCATGGTGTGCGGCTATCACGTCAACCAGTCGCCGCTCGCGCCGAAGGCGTATCTGACCGGCGCCGAATGGAATTGGGAAGCGCTCTATCCAAAATTCGTCAAGATGATCGCTGCCGGCGAGAATATCCCGAACTTCTATCGCGGCGGCCTCAAGGAAGAGATCGTCAAGACCTCGCCCTATGGCGAAGCGGTCTCCGCCGAAGCGCGCAAGCACGCCGACGACGTCAAGGCCAAGTTCTTGTCCGGTGACGGCTACGCCATCTTCAAGGGAGGGTTGGTCGACAACAAGGGCAAGACTGTAATCGCGGCCGGCACCGATCGCGGCCAAAAGGATCCCGAGCTGGAGAAGATGGACTATCTCGTGGAGGGCGTGATCGGAGCGACTTCGTGACAGCGGAGACGGCGGATCCTACTGAAGCGGTCGGGACAGTTGCCCCGGCCGCCGATCCGGGATTCCTCCAACGTCACGGCGGAGCGATCGAATATGTCCTGATCCCGGGCGCGGCGCTGGCCGGCGCGCTCGTGGTCTTCGGCATCTTCGTCGCGATGTTCGGCAAGAACCCGCTCGACCTCTATTTCTACATGTACTACGGCGCCTTCGGCACCTGGTTCTCCTGGCAGAACACGTTGACGCGTGCAGCGCCGCTGATCCTCACCGCGCTCTGCACCGCGCTGCCCGCGCAGCTCGGCATGGTCATCATTGGCGGCGAAGGCGCACTCCTGATCGGCGCGCTGTCGGCAACCAGCGCCGCGCTGGTGCTCCAGGGCATGCCGCCGCTCATCGTGCAGATCGCCATGGTCGTTGCCGGCGTGATGGGCGGCGGCCTGTGGGTCATGCTCTCGGGCGCGCTACGCCAGTACCGCGGCGTCAACGAGACGATATCGAGCCTGCTGCTCGTCTACATCGCGCTCGCGGTCCTCAACCATCTCGTCGAAGGCGCAATGCGCGACCCCGCCAGCCTCAACAAGCCGTCGACCCGCGAGATCGGTGCCGCCAACATGATCGGCTCCATTCCCGGCACCGACGTGCATTGGGGCCTCGTGTTCGGCCTGATCGCCGCGATCGCCGCCTACATCCTGATCTATCACACCGTGTTCGGCTTCGCCGCGCGCGTTGCCGGCGGCAACATCCGCGCTGCGAAGATCGTCGGCCTCGGCGTCAGCAAGCTGATCCTGACCATCTGCTTCCTCGCCGGCGGCGCTGCGGGCCTTGCCGGCGTGGTCGAGGTCGCCGCCGTGCAGGGACGCGCCAACGCCAATCTCGCCGCGGGCTACGGCTTCACCGGGATTCTCGTCGCCTTCCTGGCGCGGCAAAATCCGCTCGCGATCGTCCCCGTCGCGATCCTGCTTGGTGGCATCAGCGCCAGCGGCGGCCTGTTGCAGCGCCGACTTGGCCTGCCCGACGCGTCCGTGCTGGTGCTCCAGGGCATCATCTTCGTCTTCGTGCTGGCCAGCGATGCGCTCTACGGCCGCATCGGGTTTCTGAAGGGAAAGGCCTGAGATGGCAGACGGCTCGATCGGACTCTGGACCGTCCCGCTCGCCGTGCTCGGCGGCGCCATTCGCGTCTCGACGCCGTTCCTGTTCGTGAGCCTGGGCGAATGCATCACCGAGCGCTCCGGTCGCATCAATCTTGGCCTCGAAGGCACGCTGGTGATGGGCGCCATGAGCGCCTACGGCATCTCCTATCTCACGGGATCACCGTGGTTAGGTGTGCTCGCCGCCGGCATCACCGGCGCGCTCCTGGGAGCGCTCCATGCCGGCATCTGTTCGCTGCCGCGCGTCAACGACATTGCCGTCGGCATCGCCTTGATGCTGTTCGGCACCGGGCTCGCCTTCTATCTCGGCAAGCCGCTGATCGAACCGACCGCGCCGCGGCTGCCCGCGATCGATTTCGGCTGGTGGAGCGATATCCCGCAGCTTCGCGCGGCGCTCCGCATCAATGTAATGTTCCTGATCGGCGTGGCGCTGGCCCCGATCCTGTACTGGGCCTTCCGCACCACGCGCTGGGGTCTGTTGATCCGCACCGCCGGCGAAAGCTCGGATGCCGCACGTGCCATGGGCTACTCGGTGCTGCTGATCCGCCTGCGCGCGACCATGGTCGGGGGTTTCCTCGCCGGCATCGGCGGCTCCTTCCTGTCGCTGTTCTATCCCGGAAGCTGGAACGAGGGTCTGTCCTCCGGCCAAGGCATCACGGCGGTTGCACTCGTGATCTTCGCGCGCTGGGATCCCTTGCTGTGCCTCTGGGCCTCGCTCGCCTTCGGCGGCGCCGCGGCCCTGGGCCCGGCGCTGCAATCGGTCGGCGTCACCTCCGGCTATCACCTCTTCAACGCCGCACCCTACATCCTGACGCTGGCGATCATGATCATCACCTGCTCGCCGAAGCGAACGCTGACCGGAGCCCCGGCCGAATTGGCGATCACCCGCTAGGAAGCGAAATCATGCCCGAGCGCACCATCAAGTCCGAGCCTTATGCCTGGCCGTACAACGGCGATCTGCGCCCCGAGAACACCGCGCTCATCATCATCGACATGCAGACCGATTTCTGCGGCGTCGGCGGCTATGTCGACAAGATGGGCTATGATCTCTCGCTGACGCGGGCGCCGATCGAGCCGATCAAGAGACTGCTCGCGGCAATGAGGAGCCAGGGCTTCCACATCATCCATACCCGCGAAGGCCACCGCCCCGATCTCTCGGATTTGCCCGCCAACAAGCGCTGGCGCTCGCGGCAGATCGGCGCCGGCATCGGCGACCCCGGCCCCTGCGGCCGCATCCTGGTGCGCGGCGAGCCCGGGTGGGACATCATTCCGGAACTGGCGCCGCTGCCCGGCGAACCCATCATCGACAAGCCCGGCAAGGGCTCGTTCTGCGCCACCGATCTGGAGCTGATCCTGCGTGTGCGCGGCATCGAGAACATCGTGCTCACCGGGATCACCACCGACGTCTGCGTTCACACCACCATGCGCGAGGCCAACGACCGCGGCTTCGAATGCGTGCTGTTGCATGACTGCTGCGGTGCGACCGACAAGAGCAACCACGACCACGCGCTGAAGATGATCAAGATGCAGGGTGGCGTGTTCGGCGCGGTCTCGACCTCCGACGCGTTCATCGGAGCGATTTCGTGATCATCGGCGAAACACCACCGCCATCGGGCGCCTTCGGCGTCGATGCCGTTGCCATGACCATGCGCTTTGGCGATTTCCTGGCGCTGGACAATGTCGGGCTCAAAGTGCGGCCGGGTTCGTTCCATGCGCTGCTCGGCGAGAACGGCGCCGGCAAGTCGACCCTCGTCAAATGCATCATGGGTTACTATCACGCCACCGAGGGCGACATCCTCGTCGGGGGGCGCGAGCAGGCGATCGGCAATCCGAAGGACGCCCACGCGCTCGGCCTCGGCATGGTCTACCAGCATTTCACGCTGGTACCCGCGATGACGGTCGCCGAAAATCTGGTGCTGGCGCGCGATGACGTGCCGGCCATGGTGAACTGGCCGAAAGAGATGAAGGAGCTCGAGGCCTTTCTCGCGCGCATGCCGTTCAAGGTCCCGCTCGGCGCAAAGGTTTCCGACATCTCCGCGGGCGAGCGCCAGAAATGCGAGATCCTGAAGCAGCTCTACCTGAAGCGCCGCTTCCTGATCCTGGACGAGCCGACTTCGGTGCTGACGCCGGCGGAAGCCGACGAAGTGCTCGGCATGCTCCGCGACATGGTCGTCAGGGGCGAACTGACCATTTTGATGATCACGCACAAGTTCCGCGAGGTCATGGCCTTCGCCGACGACGTCACGATCCTGCGCCGCGGCAAGCTCGCCGGAGCGGGCCAGGTTTCCGAGCTGACGCCGGACGCGATGGCGCGCACCATGATCGGCGCCGAAGAGCTGACGGTACAACCGCCGCGCACCGGTGAGGCCGGCAAGGCGAGGCTGGAGCTGGCGAAGGTGCGCGCCCTCGACGACGCCGGCGCCATCGCCGTGCATGATGTCTCGCTCACGGTCCGCGCCGGCGAGATCGTCGGCATCGCCGGCGTCTCCGGCAACGGCCAGCGCCAGCTCGTCGAGGTGCTGGCCGGCCAGCGTGAGGCCGAGAGCGGCGAGATCCGCGTCGCCGGCGATCCCTATCACGCCAGCCGCGAGGAGATGCGTCGCCACAAGATGTCGCTCCTGCCGGAGGAGCCGCTGAAGAATGCCTGCGTCGGCGGCATGAGCGTTGCTGACAACATCGCCTTTCGCGAATTCGATCGCGCGCCCTTTGCAAGCCTCGGCTGGTGGCTCAACCGCGGCGCCTTCCGCGTCGACGCCAGGAAGAAGATCGCCCAGTACAGGATCAAGACCCGCACGCCCGACACGCCGATCTCGGCGCTGTCGGGTGGCAACGTCCAGCGCGCCGTGCTGGCCCGCGAGCTCGGCGGCGACGTCGAGGTGCTGATCGCCGCGAATCCCTGCTTCGGGCTCGATTTCGCGGCGGTGGCGCAAATCCATGCCGAGATCATGGCCGCGCGCAACCGCGGCGCCGCGGTGCTGCTGGTCAGCGAGGATCTCGACGAACTGCTTGAACTTTCCGATCGGCTGGTGGTGATGTTCCACGGCGAATTCGTGTATGAAGCACGGACCAGCGAAGCCGACCTCACCGTGGTCGGCCGGCATATGGCGGGGCATTGACCAGGGAAGAGCGATGAGTGGCGAATCCGAGCGCGACGAGCACTTCCTCCGTCTGTCGTTCGTGGTCGCCCGCCGTTCCCTCACCCATGGCAACCATCCCTTCGGCTGCATCGTTGTCGATGCCGAAGGCAAGGTCCTGATCGAGGCCGAGAACGGCTACATGCCGGATCATGACGGCACCGCGCATGCCGAGCGTCTCGCGGCGACGCAGGCCTGCCGCACGCTCAGCCGCGAGGTGCTGGCGACGGCCACGCTCTATTCCTCCGCCGAGCCCTGCGCCATGTGCGCCGGTGCGATCTACTGGGCCGGCATCGGCCGTGTCGTCTATGGCCTCAGCGAGCACCGCCTGCGCGGCATCACCGGCGATCATCCGGAGAACCCCACGCTCGACCTGCCCTGCCGCGAGGTCTTTGCCAGCGGGCAGCGGCCGACGGAGGTTGTGGGGCCGCTACTCGAAGACGAGGCCGAAGCGCTGCACGACGGCGTGTGGACGAAGTAGGCGGCGCCGAGCAGGCCTCGCCCCGCGCTCGCCGAAGGGCCGCCTGACGGCACCGGCCCATCCCACAAACGAAGATGACGCCGCGGAGGTTTGACGCGGCGTCATCTCGTTCACCCGAAGAGTGTCAGGTGGTTAGAACTTCACAGTGATACCGGAGTAGAGCGAGGACTCGGTGCAGGACCCGGTGCTCACCTTCGCGCCACCGGACAAGGTGGTGCAGGCCACGGCGTTGTTGTGATCGAGGCCGAACTTGTTCTGCCAGTAGCGGTAGGCGACCCAGACATCCACGAAGTGCGAGTACTTCTCACCCCAGACCGCCTTCGAGGCATCGAGGGTCAGGCGGATCGGCTCCGAGTTGAACTCGACCTTGGTGGGATAGACGCCGTTGGCGACGCTGGCGGGAAGCGGCTCGGTGTCCGTTCCCTTCTTGCCGTACCAGCCGGCACGGCCGCTGATCGAGAAGTACTGCATGTTCGGCGGCAGGAAGCCGAGGTCCATATAATAGTTGGTCTCGACCGCCCAGGTTGGCTTGAACGACGTGTTGCCGTCGGCAATACACGGGGCGGACCAACCGGCGCCGCACTGCGAGAAGGAGTTGTGGTTGGCGAACTCCCAGTACACCAGCGGCGCTACGTTGAAGTAGCCCTTGTAGGGAAGGTCGAAGGCGAACTGCAGACCGGCGACGACGTCGCGCTTGGCGGCGCCGAAATACCGGTTCTCCGTGTTGGCATCCATGCCAACCTCGAACGAGATGTTATGCAGCGGGCCCTGAGTGAAGGCCTTGGTGTTGAAGATCTCGTTCCAGCCGAAGGTCGAGCGGAAAAGGCCATAGATTTCTGTCGCGCCGGCACAGCTCGCGGGCGTCGCTGCGAAGCCTGCAGCCGGCGACACGATCACGCCTGTGGCGGTACACGGGCCTGCCGGATCGTTGTGGTCCGACTTGAACATCGAGATGGTGAAGAAGTTGGTGCCGTAAGCCCAGGCATCGAAATGGGTGAAGGAGTAGACCTGCTTCGTCGTCTTGGCGTTGATCACGCCGTTGGTGTTGGTGAACGCACCGGGCTGCGAGGCATTGAAAATGTAGGAGAAGGTGACGCGGTCGTCGATCACCAGGAAGAACGGGAGGTCCGCCGCCTTCTTGGCAGCCTTGACCGGCAGATCCGCCGCCTGAGCCAGGCCACCGGTAGCGAGCGTAGCAAGTGACAGCGCCCCAGCTGCAATTGCCTTCATACGAAACGACATCCTGAATACCCCCAAGTTTGGACACGTAAAAATGAACGTCCCTTGGGTGCGACACTTGCGCTGATCTCCCGGAGTGAGAAGCCTCAACTTGTTTCAAGGCATGCCGCTTGTTTGCGCAGGAAGCGGCGTTTCACCCTTGGGATTTGGAAGTTTTTGCGCGCTACGCTCACCGCGACGCGGTCGGGGGAGAGCGGCCATTGCCGGATATTCCCGTTTGATTTCGCTCGCCTTTCCATGTCGAACGGACGAGGCTGACACGATGGGCGGGAGCTATTGTCGCGTTGTTCGCAAATGCATACGCGTGATGGCGCTCCTCTGCTCAACTTCACGTCAAGCCTGCATAGCGGGTTCCGAATTGGCTTGAACCGTCACAAATTTGCAACAGGCGTCACACGCAAGCCGAGACTGCAAAGGCTGTTCGGAAAGCATTTGAGGACGATCGTCGCCGGGCGCGAGCCGCGACTCGCCGACACCACCTGCCTGCCGAAGCGTTGAGCAAGGGATGACGCTTTTTCACACCTTACGCAGCGGTTCAAACTAGCCCACTATTGAGGCACTTCTCCCCATGCAAGTGCATCAGCGAATGTTGGATCCAACGACTAACGGCCTGCATTCCGGCGAGGCCCCGCTCCTCAGGACGATCGGGCTTACCAAGCGCTATGGAGATTTCCTCGCCAACGATGCCATCGACATCAATATCTGGCCAACGGAAATCCACGCGCTGCTCGGTGAGAACGGCGCCGGCAAGTCGACACTGGTCAAGGCGATCTACGGGCTGATCCAGCCCAGTGCCGGCGAGATTTGCTGGCAGGGCCAGCCAATCGTGCTGTCCGGTCCCTCGGAAGCGCGCAGCCGCGGCATCGGCATGGTGTTCCAGCATTTCTCGTTGTTCGACAACCTCACCGTCGCCGAGAACGTCGCGCTCGGCCTCGACGGAAGAGAATCCTTCAAGGACATGTCGGCACGGCTTGAGCAGGTGTCGAAGACTTATGGTCTGCCGCTCGATCCCAAACGCGAGGTCTGGCAATTGTCGGTCGGCGAGCGCCAGCGCATCGAGATCGTCCGCGCGCTGATGCAGGATCCGCAATTCCTGATCCTGGACGAGCCCACCGCGGTGCTGACGCCACAGGAAGCCGACCAGCTCTTCATCGTGCTGGAGCGGCTCAAGGCCGAAGGTCGCGCCATCCTCTATATCAGCCACAAGCTCGACGAGGTGAAGCGCCTGTGCGACACTGCAACGATCCTGCGCGGCGGCAAGAAGGTGGAGACCTGCAATCCCAGGCTTGAGACCGCCGCTTCGCTCGCGCGCATGATGGTCGGCGGTGAGATCAAGCAAGTGAAGGCGGCCGCCGACCGGCAGACCACCGTGCCGCGCCTCGTCGTCAACGACCTCTCGCTCGCCCCCGGCGAGGCGCATGGCGTGCGGCTCGAACACATCTCGTTCGAGCTGAAAGGCGGCGAGATCCTCGGCATCGCCGGAGTCGCCGGCAACGGCCAGGACGAACTGTTCGCCGCGCTGTCCGGCGAACGCCTGTCGAAGGATCCCGGCACGATCGTGATCGAAGGCCTTGCTGCCGGCCATCTCTCGATCACGCAGCGCCGCAAGCTGGGCGCGGCTTTCGTTCCCGAGGAGCGGCTCGGCCACGGCACCGCGCCGCGCATGAAGCTTTCGGAGAATGCGCTGCTCACCGGGCACGCCGCCAGCGGCATGGTCCATCACGGCTTCATCGACACCGCCGCGACGCTGAAGACCGTCGATCGCGCGACCGAGACGTTCGATGTCCGCAAGGCCAAGCGCGATCCGGAAGCCGCGAGCCTCTCCGGCGGCAATTTGCAGAAATTCATCGTGGGACGCGAGATCCTGCGCAACCCCGCAGTTCTGGTGGTGAGCCAGCCGACCTGGGGCGTCGACGCCGGCGCTGCCGCCGTGATCCGCCAGGCACTGCTCGATCTCGCGACCGCAGGCGCCGCCGTGCTCGTCACCAGCCAGGATCTCGACGAGCTCGCGGAAATCGCCGACCGCATCGCCGTGATGTTCCACGGCCATCTGTCCGCCCCGCTCGCCACCAGCGAGGCGACGCGCGAAAAACTCGGGCTGTTGATGGGCGGCAGCTCGCTGGAGCCGAAGGAGGCCGCGCATGCAGTTGGTGCTTGAGAAGCGCGCCGAGCGCTCCAATACGATCGCGCTGATCTCTCCGCTGATCGCGATCGGCCTCACGATCGTGACCATGGTCATCCTGTTCGCGATCCTCGGCAAGAATCCGCTGCTCGCATTGCAAGCCTATTTCATCGCGCCTTTGACCGACAGCTATTCGCTTCAGGAGATCGCGGTGAAGGCAACGCCGCTGGTGATGATCGCGATCGGGCTGTCGCTCTGTTATCTCGCCAACGCCTGGAACATCGGCGCCGAAGGGCAGTTCCTCATCGGCGCGGTCGCCGGAAGCTGGATTGCGGTGAAGACGCAGGGCACCGACGCCGGCGTCTGGGTGCTGCCGCTCATGCTCGTGCTCGCCGCCGCCGCAGGCGCGCTCTACGCGCTGATCCCGGCGATCTGCAAGGTGAAGTTCGGCGCCAGCGAGATCCTGACTAGCCTGATGCTGGTCTATGTCGCCGACCTCTTCCTCGACTATCTCGTGCGCGGCCCCTGGCGCGATCCGCACGGCTTCAACTTCCCGACCACGGCCGAGTTCGATCCGGTGGCAACAGTCCCTTTGCTGATTGAAGGCGGCCGGCTGCATCTCGGCTCGATCATCGCCCTTCTCGTCGTCGCGGCGGTGGCGATCCTGCTCGGGCGAACCATCAAGGGATTCGAGATTCGCGTGGTCGGCGCGGCCCCCCGCGCCGCGCGCTTCGGCGGCTTCAATTCCAACCAGTTGATCATCCTGACCTTCGCTGTCTCCGGCGCGCTGGCGGGCCTTGCCGGGATCATCGAGGTCGCGGGTCCGGTCGGACACCTCCAGCCTGGCATCTCGCCCGGCTACGGTTTTACCGCGATCATCGTTGCCTTCCTCGGCCGATTGAACCCGCTTGGAATACTAATTGCAGGCCTTTTCCTCGCATTGACCTTTATCGGCGGCGAGCAGGCGCAGATCGCAATGAAGATCCCGTTGGACGTCACCAAGGTTTTTCAGGGCATCCTGCTGTTCTACGTGCTCGCCTGCGATTCCCTTATTCTCTACCGCTTCAAGCTGGTCTTCCCGAACCGACAGGTGGCTCGTGGAACTGGTTGAAGCCATCATCCTCGCAGTGCTGGCCGCCTCGACGCCGCTCTTGATCGCTGCGACCGGCGAGCTCGTTACCGAACGATCCGGCGTGCTCAATCTCGGCGTCGAAGGCATGATGATCGTCGGTGCCGCGTGTGGCTTTGCAGGTGCGTGGCTGACTGGCTCGATCTTTATCGGTGCGCTGTTCGGCATCGTCGCCGGCACATTGATGTCACTGATCTTCGCACTGATGGCGCTCGGGCTTGCGGTCAACCAGGTTGCAACGGGTCTTGCGCTGACCATCCTGGGCGTCGGACTCTCCGGCCTGATCGGTGCCGGTTTCGTCGGCGAGCGCATCACGCCGGCGGTACATCTCACCATTCCCGGCCTCACCGACATTCCGCTGGTTGGCCGCGTGCTGTTCGGCGAAGACGCTTTCGTCTATTTCTCGCTGGCGCTGATCGTCGGCATCTGGTGGTTCCTGTACCGCACGCGGCCAGGATTGATCCTGCGCGCCTGCGGCGACAACCACGTCTCCGCGCATGCGCTCGGCTACCCCGTGCTGCGCATCCGCACTTTGGCGGTGATGTTCGGCGGCGCCTGCGCCGGGCTTGCCGGCGCTTATCTGCCGCTCGCCTATACGCCGTTCTTCATTCCCGGCATGACCGCCGGCCGCGGCTGGATCGCGCTGGCGCTGGTGGTGTTCTCGTCTTGGCGACCAGGGCGGCTCGTGGTGGGAGCCTATCTGTTCGGCGCGGTGACGATCCTGCAACTGCATGCGCAAGGCTGGGGCGTCGGCATTCCCTCGCAGTTCATGTCGGCGCTGCCTTACCTTGCGACCGTCATCGTCCTGGTCCTGCTCTCCCGCGCGCGCACGGGCGGATCGACCGCACCGGCCGCGCTCGGCACGGTGTTCGTGCCGGACCGCTAGCGTTTCATTTCCGCGGCGTGCGCGATGGGGCGCGCACGTTGCGGATCGTGGCTTTCCCCTGATGTTTGGAGATTGATGATGAGGAAATCACTTCTTGCGCTGGCTGCCGGGCTCTTGCTTGCCGGAAGCGTCAGTGCAGCCTCCGCCGCCGACAAGCTGAAAGTCGGCTTTATCTATTTGGGTCCGATCGGAGACCTCGGTTGGACCTACCAGCACGATCTCGCGCGCCAGGCGCTGGTGAAGGAATTGGGCGACAAGATCGAGACCACTTATCTGGAAAACGTGCCTGAAGGTCCCGACGCCGAGCGCGCCATCGAGCAGCTCGTCCGCGCCGGCAACAAGCTGATCTTCACCACGTCGTTCGGCTACATGGATCCGACGCTGAAGGTCGCGAAGAAATATCCGAACGTGCATTTCGAGCACTCGACCGGCTACAAGCGCGACAAGAACATGTCGACCTACTCGGCCAAATGGTACCAGGGGCGCTACATCCAGGGCCTGATCGCGGCCAAGATGTCGAAGTCCGGTGTGCTCGGCTATATCGGCTCGTTCCCGATTCCCGAGGTCGTCTCCGGCATCAACGCGACGATCCTCGCGGCGCAGACCATCAACCCGAACATCAAGGTCAAGATCATCTGGGCCAATACCTGGTTCGATCCGGGCAAGGAAGCCGACGCCGCCAAGGCGCTGATCGACCAGGGCGCCGACGTCATCATGCAGCACACGGATTCGCCGGCGGCGATGCAGATCGCCAGCGAACGCGGCAAGCTCGCGTTCGGCCAGGATTCCGAGATGATCAAGTTCGGGCCGAAGACCCAGCTCACCTCGATCCTTGACACCTGGGGCCCCTACTACATCGCCCGCGTCAAGGCGGAACTCGACGGCACCTGGAAATCCGAGGACACATGGGGTGGCCTCGATAGCCACATGTTCGCGATGGCGCCCTACACCAACATGCCTGACGACGTGAAGAAGCTCGCCGAGGATGCCCAGGCCGCGATCACGGCGGGCAAGCTGCATCCGTTCAAGTGCCCGGTCGTTGGGCAGGACGGCAAGCCGGTCGAGTGCAAGGGCGGCGCCAATCTCGACGACGGCCAGATCCTCGGCATGAATTTCTACGTCAAAGGCATCGACGACAAGCTGCCGGGCAAGTAGCACGCTTCTTGCATTGCCTAAATCACCTGCTCCTCCCGGAGGAGGTTCGGAGGGGGTGGCCAGAAGCACCCGGCACTTGTGGTCGCCCCCTCTTTCTACTTTCGCCTGGATATTATCCCACCTGCATCGCCCGCGCCGCCGAACTGTGGCGGCGGATGAGGTCCGCCACATCCAGCCCCGGGATCGTGCCGTCGACCACGGCCCATTTCCCCGCCACCATCACCCTGTCGGCCCGATACGCTCCGCACAACACCAGTGCGGCCAGCGGGTCGCCGTGGCCGGAGAAGCGTAGCTCGTCGAGCCTGAACAGCGCGAGATCGGCCGCCTTGCCGACGGCGATCTCGCCGAGTTCCGGCCGGCCGACGCAGGCCGCCGAGCCCTTGGTGGCCCAGCGCAGCGCATCCTTGTGACTGACCTTCGTTACCCCGTAGCGCGCCCGCTGCAGCAGGAACGCTGCCCGCACCTCCTGCATCAGGTTCGATCCGTCGTTCGAGGCCGAGCCATCGACGCCGATGCCGATGCCGACACCGGCCTCCTCCATCTCGCAGACGGGGCAGCAGCCGGAGGCCAGGAGCTGGTTGCTGCAGGCGCAATGACTGATCGCCGTCTTCGCCTTGCCGAGCCGCTTCATCTCGTCGGCGTTGAAGAAGATGCCATGGGCGAGCCACGTCCGCGCATTGAGCCAGCCGCATTGCTCGAGATAGTCGAGCGGACGGCAGCCATACATCTCCTGACAGAACCTGTTCTCGTCCTCGGTCTCGGCAAGATGGGTATGCAGGCGCACGTCGAGCTTGTCGGCGAGATCGGCAGTGACGCGCATCAAGGACGTCGTCACCGAGAAGGGCGAGCAAGGTGCGAGCGCGATCTGCACCATCGCATCCGCGCCGCGCTGGTGGTACTTGGCGACCACGCGCGCGCTGTCCGCCAGGATGGTGTCCTCATCCTGCACGACGCTATCGGGCGGCAGACCGCCGTCGCGCTGCGACAGGTTCATCGAGCCGCGCGTGAGCAACACGCGCACGCCGAGCCGCCTGGCCACCGCCACCTCGATATCGACGGCGTCCTCGAGCCCTGCCGGGAATACGTAGTGATGATCCGTCGTGGTGGTGCAGCCGGACAGCAGCAGCTCGGACATCGCCACGGTGACACCGAGCTCGAGCGCATCAGGCGTCAGCTTCGCCCACACCGGATAGAGCGCCTGGAGCCAGGGAAACAGCTCGCGGTCCATCGCCGCCGGCAGCGCCCGTGTCAGCGTCTGGTAGAAGTGGTGATGGGTGTTGATGAGGCCCGGCAGCACGACGTGGTCGCCAGCATCGAGCACCGCAACATCCGCGGTCGCAGGCGTGCCGCCGGCTGGCACGAGTTCGATGATCCGGCCGCCTTTCACCACGATCCCGCGCTCGGCGCCGTCGGCGAGGATAGCCAGGGGATCCCTGATCCAGATCGGCTTTGCGTCGCTCATCAACCTGCTCCTCCTGACATCCGCTGACGAAAGGCCTGCGAGGCAGGGGCCAGCCTGATTGCGCTTTTGCTGCGACTTGTTGTTGCGACTTGGCGCCCGTCTTGCAAGACTTTCCCCTGGCTCGATTCACTCGTTGGAAGCGTTGGCGTCGCCATGGACTTGAATACCATCACAGCGGTGGCCCATCCGCAAACGCGCGCCCAGCTGCCGGTTTGGACGGCAGGTGATGCTTGGCTCGCGGGCGGCACCTGGCTGTTCTCGGAGCCGCAGGTCCACTTGAGGCGGCTGATCGATCTCACCGATCTAAAATGGCCGGCGCTGACGATTGCGGACAGTCATCTCACCATCGCGGCCACCTGCACCGTCGCGCAGCTCGATGCTTTCGCCTGCCCGCCCGACTGGCTCGCGGCACCGTTGATCGGCCAGTGCTGCCGCGCGTTCCTTGCTTCGTTCAAGATCTGGAAGACGGCGACTGTCGGCGGCAATCTCTGCATGTCGCTGCCGGCGGGACCGATGATCTCGCTCACCGCCGCGCTCGACGGCGTCTGCACCATCTGGAAGGCCGACGCCGGCGAACAGAAGATGCCCGTCGCCGACTTCGTCACCGGCAACCAGCGCAACCGTCTGACGCCGGGGGACCTGCTCCGGCAGATCGATATCCCGATTGCCGCGTTGAAGCGTCGTACGGCCTTCCGTCAGATCTCGCTGGCGCCGGTGGGCCGCTCGGCGGCGCTTCTGACCGGCAGCCTGGATGCCGATGGCACACTGACGCTCACGGTCACCGCATCGACGGTGCGGCCGATCCAGCTGTCCTTTCCCAGGTTCCCCAACGCGAATGCGCTCCGCGATGCGATCGAGCAACACATCACGGACGAGCTTTACCACACCGACATCCACGGCAAGCCGCTCTGGCGCAAGCACATGACACTCCGGCTTGCCGAAGAGATCCGTGACGAACTCCTGGGTGCGACACCATCATGAGCTTCGAGGTCAACGGCACACCGTTTTCGCAAGCGCCGCGCGCCGGGCAGTGCCTGCGCACGTTCCTGCGCGAGCTCGGTCATTTCGGCGTGAAGAAGGGCTGCGACGCCGGCGATTGCGGCGCCTGCACCGTGCTGCTCGACGGCGAGCCAGTGCATAGCTGCCTGGTTCCGGCTTTCCGCGCTGAAGGCCGTGCCGTCACCACGATCGAAGGTCTCGGCGGAGACAGCGGCGCGCATCCGATGCAGCAGGCCTTCCTCGATGCGCAAGGCTTTCAATGCGGCTTCTGCACCGCCGGTATGATCCTGACCTGTGCCTCGCTGAACCAGGCGCAGCGCACCGATCTCGGCGTGGCGTTGAAGGGCAATATCTGCCGCTGCACCGGCTATCGTTCGATCGAGGATGCGTTGCTCGGCAAGTCCAATGTCGAGGAGAACATCGAGCCCGGCGCCGCATTCGGCCGCAGCCTGCCGGCGCCAGCAGGCCCCGACGTCGTGCGCGGCAAGGCGCGCTACACGTTCGATACGCAAATCGACGGCCTGCTGCATATCAAGCTGCTCCGTTCACCGCACGCTCACGCGAGGATCGTGGCGATCGACAAGTCGGAAGCGCTGAGCGTTCCCGGCGTGCACGCGGTGCTGACGCATGAGGATGCGCCAACGATCCTGATCTCCACCGCGCGGCATGAGAAGGACTGGATGGATCCCGAGGACACCCGCATCCTCGACGACGTCGTCCGCTTCATCGGCCAGAAGGTCGCCGCCGTCGTCGCCGACAGCGAGGCCGCCGCCGAGGAAGGGTGCCGCCGGCTGAAGGTCAGTTACGAGATTTGGCCCGCGCTGATCGATCCGGAGCAGGCGATGGCACCGGGTGCACCTGTCATTCATCCTGATCGCACCACCGCGAACCGGGTCGCCGACGCCCAGCGCAACCTCGCCGCGGAGACGCATGGCGAATTCGGCGACGTCGCGGCTGGGCTCGCGACATCCGCCGTCACCTTCGAGGGCACCTTCCACAGCCACCGTGTGCAGCATGCCGCACTGGAGACCCATGGCGGCCTGGCCTGGCTCGATGCTTCCGGCGTGCTCAATGTTCGCACCTCGACGCAGGTGCCGTTCCTGACCCGGCGCGCGCTGTCTGATATCTTCGAGCTTCCCATGGACAAGGTCCGCGTCTTCTGCGAGCGCGTCGGCGGCGGCTTTGGCGGCAAGCAGGAGATGTTCGTCGAGGACATTCTGGCGCTCGCCGCGCTCAAGACCGGGCGGCCGGTCAAGCTGGAGCTCACCCGCGAGGAGCAGTTCATCGCGACCTCGACGCGGCATCCGATGCGGGTCCACATCAAGGCCGGAGCCGACGCGGACGGCAGGCTCACCGCGCTCCAACTCGACGTGCTCTCCAACACCGGCGCCTACGGCAATCATGCCGGCCCCGTGATGTTCCACTCGCTGTCCGAGTCCATCGCCGTCTACAATTGCCCGAACAAGCGGGTCGACGGCTACGCCGTCTACACCAACACGGTGCCGGCGGGCGCGTTTCGCGGCTACGGCCTGCCCCAGACGCTGATCGCGGTGGAGGCTGCGATCGACGAGCTCGCAAAGCAGCTCGGCATCAGCCCTTACGAGATGCGCCGGCGCAACGTCGTCAAGCCCGGCGACCCCATGCTGTCGCCGCCGCCGTCGGAATTTCACGACGTGCTCTACGGCTCCTACGGGCTTGACCAGTGCCTCGACCTCGTCGCGCGCGCGATGCAGGCTGATGGACCGCAGCCGGACCTGTCGCCGGAGTGGCTGATCGGCGACGGCATCGCCCTGACCATGATCGACACGGTGCCCCCGGCCGGCCATCTCGCGGATGCGATGGTCGCGCTCAACGACGACGCCGGCTTCGACCTCACGGTCGGCACCGCCGAATTCGGCAACGGCACCAGCACCGTGCACCGGCAGATCGCGGCGACGACGCTTGCGACCACCGTCGACCGGATTCGCCTGCGCCAGTCCGACACTGCCCATGGCGGCCATGACACCGGCGCCTATGGCAGCGCCGGCATGTTCGTCGCCGGCAAGGCGACGCATGCGGCAGCCATGCAGCTTGCGACCGAGCTGAAGGCGGCCGCCGCCGGCGCATGGCTCTGCGACGTCGGGAGCTGCACGCTCGAAGGCGAGGCCGTGGTCAGTGGCGTGCGGCGCATGTCCTTTGTGGAATTGGCAAAGCTCGCGCGCGAACGCGGACAGCCGTTCGCAGGCACCGGCAATTCCGGCGGCACGCCGCGTTCGGTCGGCTTCAACGTGCAGGGCTTTCGCGTCGCCGTGAACAAGGGCACCGGCGAGCTCAGGATTCTCAGGAGCGTGCATGCGGCGGACGCCGGTGTCGTCGCCAATCCCATGCAGTGCCGCGGCCAGGTTGAAGGCGGTGTCGCGCAGGCGCTCGGTGCCGCGCTCTATGAGGAGATGGTGATCGACGCGGACGGCCGCGTCACCAACCCGAAATTCCGCGACTACCACCTGCCCTCCTTCGCCGACGTGCCCCGCACCGAGGTCTTCTTCGCCGAGACGTCCGACACGATCGGACCGTTGGGGGCGAAGTCGATGAGCGAGAGTCCGTACAATCCGGTCGCCGCCGCGCTCGGCAACGCGATTGCCGACGCCACCGGCATCCGCTTCACCGCGCCGCCCTTCAAGCCGGACCGGTTGTTTCCCGCGCTGCGCGAGAAGTTCGGTAATTAACTGCCGCGATAGGTCGAATAGCTCCACGGCGTGACCAGAAGCGGCACGTGGTAGTGATTTTCCGGCTCGCTGACCGCAAAGCGCAGCGGGATCTCGTCGAGGAACGGCGGGTCTGACAACGGCACGTTGCGCTCGGCGTAATATTTGGCGACGCGGAATTGGAGCTCATAGCGGCCGATCGGCAACGGACGGCCGCCGATCAGCGGCTGGTCGGTCCGCCCGTCCGCATTGGTGACGGTGCGCGCGATGATGCGGCTCTCGCCGAGAGCGGCGAGTTCGACGAGCTCCACCGGGATGCCCGGAGCGGGCTTGCCGGCGTGATTGTCGAGCACATGGGTCGAGAGCCGGCCATGGACCTTGAGCTTGTCATCGGCTGCGACGAGCTGGTCGAGTCGCAACGCCGAGATACGGCCGATCTCCTCGATCGCACGTCGCGTCTCGGTCTTGGCGATATTGCGCAACCGCGTCTCGAAATCGCACAGCACGGAATCCTTGGTGTGACGGCGCACGCAGACGATATAGGGGATGCCGAACTTGTCGCGATAGGCGTTGTTGACGCGCTCGAACGCTGTGTATTCGGCCTCCGACAGCCGGTCGAGGCCGGCGCTGTTCTGCTCGTCGGTCGATTCCGCCGTCAGGCCCGCGGCGCGCTGGGTCTTGTTGGCGAGATCGGGATGCGCCCGGATCAGCGCGAGCTGCACGTCGGGTTCGGCACTCTGGATCGCCGCCATCAGCGCGGCATGCAGCTGATTGATGCCGGTGAACGGCCGCTGCGCCGCGATCTGCTCGGCGATCCACGGCGAATATTCGACGACGTTGGCAAGCGCGGCGACGAACGTGGCCTTATCAGCAGCATTGAGGTCGGAGAGCGAGATTTGCGACATTCCTCACCCGATCTCGAACGCATCGGCGGCAAGATGCGCATGCTTGTCGTGCCAGTGCTGCGCGATCTGGAGCCGCGTCGGCACCCAGACGCGCTCGTGCTTGCCGATGTAATCCAGGAAGCGGATCAGCCCCGCCGCACGGCCGGGCCGGCCGGCGAGGCGGCAGTGCAGCCCCACCGACATCATCTTCGGCGCGATCTCACCCTCGGCGTAGAGCACGTCGAAGGCGTCCTTCAGGTAGGTGTAGAATTGCTCGCCTTCCGCAAACCCTTGCGGGTTGATGAAGCGCATGTCGTTGGCATCGAGCGTGTAGGGAATGATGAGCTGCTTGCCCTTGGCGCCCTTGACCCAATAGGGCAAATCGTCGGCATAGGAGTCGCAGAGATAGAGGAAGCCGCCCTCCTCCATCAGCAGACGATTGGTGTTGATCGAGGAGCGCCCGGTGTACCAGCCGAGCGGCCGCGATCCGGTTGCCTCAAGGTGGACGCGGATGGATTCGGCGATCTCGGCGCGCTCCTGCGCCTCGGTCATATCCTTGTGCTCGATCCATTTCAGGCTGTGGCTGGCGATATCCCAGCCCGCCTCCTTCATCGCCGCGACGATTTCCGGATTGCGCTTCAGCGCTGTGGCGACACCGAACACGGTGGCCGGCCACTTCCGCTCGCTGAACATCCGCCACAGCCGCCAGAAGCCGGCGCGCGAGCCATATTCGAACATCGATTCGATATTGGCGTGGCGCTGGCCCGGCCAGGGCTGTGCGCCGAGCACGTCGGACAGGAACGCTTCCGAGGCGCGGTCGCCGTGCAGGATGTTGTTCTCGCCGCCCTCCTCGAAATTGACGACGAACTGCACCGCGACCCGCGCGTTGCCCGGCCATTGCGGGTGCGGCGGGTTGCGGCCGTAACCGCGGAGATCGCGCGGGTAGCGGGTGTCCGTCACTCAGACTTCCTCGAAGCGGATCGGCAGCGCGCCCTTCCACAGCACGCTCTTGCCGAGCGTTGCCAGATTCTCCAGGCCAGAGGTCAGCGTGATGAAGTGGTTGCCGGCGAGCTGGCCCATCTTGCTCGCGAAGCTCACGCCACCATAGGCCAGCAGGATCTCGGTCTCGCTGATGCCGCCAGGATAGAGGATGATCTGGCCGGGCGCGGGATAGCTGGTGTGGTTCTCGTAGCCGACGCCGAAATCGAGGTCGCCGAGCGGCATCCACACGCCCTCGCCGCTCCAGCGCACGTGGATGATGTGGCTTTCGAACGGCAGTGCCTTGCGGAACGCGGCGACAGTCTTGGGCGCCGATTGCTCCTCGAAACGGGCATCGAAGGTGAAGTCGCCGGCGCGGATAACGAGTTTGCTCATCTCATCTCTCTGGATCGGGGGCGGTGGCCCCACGGGGAATTTTCAGGCAAAGAGCATTCCATCGGGCTTCGCGCAAGGGCCGCGCCCGTCACCTGCGGTCGTAGGACCAGCCGAAAACGCCACTCCGCCGCGTCTCCGGCTCCGGCTCCGGCTCGGCGGCAGGCTGCGGCGTCTCCCTCAGTTCCGCCTGCGGTGGCGGGGGCGGCGCCGGCAGATTCTCGCATTTCATGGAGTAGACCAGCTTGCCGTCCGCGGTACGCCCGATCGGCGCGCAGGGGTCCGGATGCACCGCCGAGGTTTTCGGGGTCAGCTTGACCTGCGCCACGGCCGGCGAGGCGATCAGGAGGAGGATCAGCAGATATTTCGACATCATTGTCGCCTGAAAACCAAATTTGGCCCATTGAACCGGATTGCGCAGGTCAAGTCCATCGGGGCTACGGCACGATTGCCGAATATTTAGCCGAGGCTAGAAAATTGGCTCGCCCCAACGTGATGGTTGCACTTGCGATCGTGAAGCCGACGTCGCTGATATCAGGCAGGACGCATCGCCATGTCAGCCGCGACGACGAACACATGTCTCACAACCGGGACGTCGTCACGGGAGAAACAACCATGCAAAAGACCTTTGCCATTCTCGGCGCCACCCTGATTGCCGCCGCCACCATCCAGACCGCCGCTGCGAGCGATCGCCGCCACGTCCGCAAGGCGCAACCGGCCCCCATCACCCAGTCGGTACGCGATTCCAACGCGCTCTGGCCGTCGCAACCGACCGCGCCCGACTGGTCGCGCTATTCCAACGGCGCGATGTCGGCGCCGGCGGGACGGTGATGCTTGGGGCGTAGAGCGCAGCTGCGCAGCAATGACGACACGATCAACTCCGTCATCCGTTTGCGCTCGCTGCCTCCACAATCGTCCTTGCGAGTAGCGCTCGTAGGATGGGCAGCGCGAAGCGAAACCCATCACGCACTCGTCCACGCGGAAACATGATGGGTTTCGCAAGTGCTCAACCCATCCTACGGCCTCGCAGACACGCCTTCGCGTCCTCGCGGCGCATGGCGCCCGAGCTTTGCTTGGTCGATCCACCCTCTTGAGCCAAGAGGGCGCGGGGAAGGCCGGGTGCCGGCTGGCACCCGCGGTCCGCTGCGCGAAAGTACACGCAGAAAAACCGCACAGCAGCATACAGGTGTAGCCAAATCACTCGGCCTTCCCTGCGCAGTGGTTGGACGGCTTATGCCGCGCTCTCCCGGGAGCCGAGTTCGTTTTGGCCTCCCTCACCCTCACAGAAGTCGCCGACATCGCGCCGGTTGACGCGAATGCCGCATCCGCAAAGGCTTGACCGTAGCAACGACGGCCAGGACCACACGGTTTTGCCGTACGCACGGCTCGCTGCTCACCATCGGTTTCGACGACGTTGTGCACGTTGCCGCCGACCTGATGGCGAGACGAACCTGGCAGCGCCGCTCGTCGGCACGAAGCCTCAGGGCTCACGGAGAGCAATCCGCCCTGCCCCAGACCTCTCGCACCCGAACGCTGCCGCGTCCACCGCAACCCCGGCTCGCGAACATGACGACCACAAGATCGCCCCTCAAGGATGAGCCGGGATGGCCGACACATACGCCGTTTCCGAATTTCGGTAAAGTGGAATATTTTTACGGCAGACGATTGACATGCTCGCGAAACAGGGCGAACGGCGGATCATCCGCAAGCAGCAGAAAGGAGCGGTGCCGGGCACCGTCTCCTCCGATGAAGCGGGAAACGCGCGCGGATCAGATCAATGAACCGGGTCTGCGCCTGTACGACGACGTCGAAAGATCAGTAGCCCGGATCGTAATAATAAGGACTACCGCCGTAATAGCCCGGACCGCCGTAGTAAGGACGCGGCCGATAATAGCGGTCCTCATAATAGTCGCGACGGCGCTGCTCGGCGATCACCCCGCCGATGATGCCCGCCGCGGCCCCCATGAAGGCAAGGCCCGCTGCGTTCGACCCGCGTCGATAGTAGTGGCGACGTCGCGCTGCGCTGAAATCGGTGGCGTCCGAGGAGGCCGGGCCCGCCGTGATCGCCTTCGCGGATTCGGAGGACGCCGCAGCCGAGGGCGACGCAGAGGTTGCGACCAGTGCCAGGCTGGCGAACGCGGCCAGGACGGCGCTGCGCCCGGCGGCGGAAATCGTGGGTCTACCACTCATCTTGACCTTCCTCTTCTCGCCCAAACCATAGATCAAACATACGTATGAAAGCGGTCCATAACGCGCAAACCACTGAAATGGTTTCGTGATCGCGGCAATCTGCCACGCTTTGAACGATTGTAAACCGAACGAGCGGATCCAGCTTGAACCATCCAACATGAGCGGATAATGAACAGCCGCACCGTTTTTTCGGTCGCCGTAAGCGTTTTACGTGAACCAACGCATCAACCGACGCCGTCGGGATCGATGCCATTTTCAGGTTCAACGTGACTGACGCGTCCTATTCCAAAGAGAAACCAGATGATTGCGGTTCGCAAACTGCCGGCGCGCTATGCGTCGATCGTGATGCCATTTGTGCTGTCCATCCTCATGACGGCCGTGGTGTCGGTCATTTCCACGCTTCGAAGCCTCGGCGCGACGCCGGCGTTCCTCGCGACCTGGCCGGGCGCCTGGGCGCTGTCATGGCTCGTCGCCTTTCCGACGCTGCTGATGGTGCTGCCGCTGGTCCGCCGGATCGTGGCTAGCGTCGTCGCGGCTCCCTCCCGACCAGGCCGATAGAAGGCGGGGGCGGCGGCGCATGACGCACGCCGTCCCGCTTCCGCGTGACCTTACGACAGCGCGCCCAGCACGCCGCGCGTCGCCTTGTCGATCTCCTCGACATAGCGGCGGCGGACGAAGGTCTCGGTGAGGAAGCCGACCACCTTGCGGCTGTCGGTGGAATCGACCACCGCCAGCATCTCGGCTTCCGCTTCGTCGAACACCGCCATCGCCGACTTCACGTTCATTTCCGGGATCAGCACGATCTCGGTCAGGCGGGCGAGCTCGATCACCTGGATTTCGTCGGCGATGGTGTCGAGATCGCCCGAGAACAGGTCGGGCAGCAGCACCAGCCCGACATATTCGTCCGCATTGTTGACGATGACGATCCCGGGCCGCGATCCCAGCGCGAATTCGCGGCGGACCGCGGCGATGGTCGTGGTCGACGGCACCTTGCCGACATCGGAACGCATCAGCCGCTCGACGGTGAGGTTGCGCAACCAGCCGACGTCGTTGGCGCTGCGGATGGTCTCGCCACGCAGATGCAGGCGCCAGGTCGAGAAGGAGTGTCCGAACATGAAGCGGACGCAGATAGAGGTGACGATGCAGCCGGCCAGCACCACGGCGGTGACGTCGACGTTGCGGGTCATCTCGAGCACGAGGAACGACATGGTCAAGGGACCGCCGACGATGGCGACGCCGAGCGTCGCCATGCCCGTCAGCATCGCGACCAGCGGGTCGATCACGAAGTTCGGGCTGATCAGCAACAGCACCGCGGCAAAGAACTTCCCAATCAGGCTGCCGACGAACAGCGAGGCAAAGAACAGCCCGCCGCGGAAGCCTGAAGCGAGCGAGATCAGGCAGGCCGTCACCTTCAAGGCGATGATCAGCGCGATCAGCCCGATCGTCATGTCGTGAAAGAGATCGAGCACCATGGCGCCGTGGCCGGCCGCCAGCACCTGCGGGGTGAGAATCGCAAAGCCGCCGACGATGAGGCCGCCGATCGCCGGACGCAGCCAGATCGGCAGCCAGCCGACCAGGCGTTCGAACATCGATGACGAGCGCATCACGGCGATGCCGACGCCGCTGGTGACGAGCGCGAGCCCGATCAGCGCCAGATATTGCTCGACGCCGACCGAGCTGACTTTCGGTATTTCGAGCGAGTACGGTGCGCCGCCGAGCCATTGCGCGGTCAGGGCGCCGGCGAGCGAGGCCGCCAGGATTGGGGCGGCGCTGCTGACCGAATAGACGCCGACAATCAGCTCGCAGGCATAGAAGGCACCCGTGATCGGTGCACCGAACGCCGCCGCGATCGCAGCGGCAGCGCCGCAGCCGACGATCAGGCGCAGATCGTTGCGGCGCAGATTGAAGAACTTGCCGAACAGCGAGGCGATACCCGAGCCGATCTGGGTATAGCCGGCCTCGAGACCGACGGATGCGCCGCAGCCGTTCGAGATCAGCGTCTGGCTCGACACCACCAGGCTGTCGCGCATCGACAGATTGCCGCCGCGCAGCGCGTTCGCCTCGATCGGATCGACCGCGCTGGAGATCTTCCACCGCCGCCGCCACCACTCCATGATACCGAGCGCCAGCCCGCCCAGCGCGGGCGCGATCAGCGCGGCCCAGGGACTGATGCGCGTATTTGCGGACAGGCGGACGTCGATGGGAATCCCATAGATCACCACGTGCGCAATCTGCGCGATCTCGGCCATCAGCGTCACGATCGCGCCGGCAAGCGTGCCGATCACCAGCGCCAGCGGGATCAGATAGAATTCGTTGCTGCGCAGCAGCGCCCGCAGCCGAACCATGACGCGGTTCGTCCCCTTGCGATCTGTGAGATGTCTGATCCGCAGGAACACTTTCTGTCCGCCCTACCCTTCCGACATGCCGTAACCGGACATGCGCTGGCGGACCCGCTCGATCTCGCCGCTCGAAAGCAGCGGCGGCTCTCCGATCTGGAGGCAGCCGTGATATTGCCGCGCCAGTGTCTCGACCTCGACGGCGAGCCACATCGCCTTGTCCAGCGACTTGCCGACCGCGATCATGCCGTGATGGTCGAGCAGGCAGGCAAGCCGGCCCTCCAGCGCCCGCACCGCATGTTCCGACAGCTCCATCGTTCCGAAGGTGGCATAGGGCGCGCAGCGGATGCTGTCTCCGCCGGCAGCCGCGATCATGTAGTGCACGGGCGGGATCTCCATGCCCATGATCGCGAGAATGGTGCAATAGGTCGGATGAGCGTGGACGACGGCGTTGACGTCGGGCCGGGCCTTCAGGATGTCGAGGTGGAAGCGCCACTCGCTGGACGGCTTCTGACTGGGCGCATGCGAGCCGTCCATGGCCATGAAGACGATCTGGTCCGGCGTCATGGCGTCATAGGGCACGCTGGTCGGCGTGATCAGAAGCCCGTCCACATGTCGGACGCTGATATTGCCCGAGGTGCCCTGGTTGATGCCGAGCGCATTCATGCGGCGGCAGGCGCCGATGATGGCCTGCCTCCTGTCGAGCTCGTCCGCTGTCATCGACATCTCGATTTCCTGACGATGGGCGCTTGTCAGACGGGGAGTACGTCAAAGCAATGTGGCAGCGCAAGAGAAAGCGGACCGGATCGCGCGCGATCCCGCCAGACGCCTCATGGCATCATGAAATAAACATGAAAATCAACGCATTAACCGATTGCCGCAGCCCTACGGCAAGCTCGCCCGGACGGCCGCGATCCCGTTGATCACGAACTGCACCGAATAGGCCGCGAGCAGCATGCCGAGCACGCGCGAAAGGACGGCATTGCCGGTGCGCCCAAGGGTGCGCGCGATCAGGTTGGCGGAGGCAAAGCAGAGCATGCAGATGAGGCAGACGCAGAGCACGACCGCGATGATGATCGCGAGCCTCGCCCCGTAGCCGGCATCGCCCGAAAGGAGCAGCGTGGTCGCGATCGCGCCAGGACCGGCCATCATCGGGATCGCCAGCGGGAACACCGCGACGTCCGAGGCATGCTCCGAGGTTGCCTTGTCGGCCTCGCGGGCCTCGCGATGCGGACGGTCGCCGAAGATCATCTGGTAGGACACGCCGAACAGCAGCAGCCCGCCGGCGATCTGGAAGGCGGGGATGCCGATCCCGAGCTGGCGGAGGAGCCAGTTTCCGATCAGAGCGATCACCACGAGGATCGACGCCGCAATCAGCGGCGCGCGCAGCGCGATCGTGCGTTTGATCTTGTCGGGCATGCCGCCGGTCGCGGCGAGGAAAGCCGGCGCAAGGCCAACGGGATCGACCACGAGCAACAGCGTCACGAAGGCGGACAGGGCGAAATCGATCATGTCTCGGTGGGCTCCCTGGACGCAGGAACGATGGCTGGCGGACTGACTTAGCCCGGCAGAACCGCTTTGAAAATCACCGGAGATGCACAATGAGCGACAGTGGAATTGGAATGTTGCTGGGCCACCTCTCGGCCAACCTGCTCTGGCTCTGGTTCATCGGAGCCTTCCTGCTCGGCGCGGTCCTCGTCTATGGCGTGGCGAAAGCGGGACGCCTGCGGCGCAGCGAGCGCGCACAGCTCGACCGCAACACCGAGGCGCGGCAGCGGAAGGAAGATCCCTACAAGCGCCCGACCTGAGCGGTCGCCACGAGCGCAGGCTGCCGTTTGGAACTTTCGTTCTCGGAAAGGTTTTGATCGCCTGAGGATTGAGGAAGGCAATGCCTTCCCATGTCACCTCAGAGGAGGATGTATGGCCAAACGAGCAAAGAAACGCACAACCAAGAAGACCGCGGCGCGGCGCGCCCGTAAGGCACCGAAGATGTTGAGCGACCTGTTCCTGGAGACGCTGAAGGACATCTATTTCGCCGAGAACAAGATCATCAAGACCTTGCCCAAGATGGCCAAGGCCGCACACTCGAAGGAGCTCACGGCGGCTTTCAACAAGCATCTGCGCGAAACGCAGGGTCAGGTCAAACGGCTGGACCAGGTCTTCAAGATGCTGGGCAAGCCCGCGCGCGGCAAGCCTTGCGAAGCGATCAACGGCATCACCGACGAAGGCGCCGAGATCATGAAGCAGTTCAAGAACGCTCCTGCGCTCGACGCCGGCCTGCTCGCAGCCGCGCAGGCGGTCGAGCACTACGAAATCTCCCGCTACGGCACGTTGCGCACCTGGGCCGAGGAGCTCGGGATGCAGGACGCCGCAAGATTGCTCCAGGCGACGCTGGACGAGGAAGAGGCGACCGATCACGCCCTGACCGAGCTCGCCACTTCCGTGATCAACCTCGAAGCGGAAGCGGAGTACCGCCAAGCGGCCTGAGCCGCACGCACCTGATGACGAAACGCCGCGGCCCCGAGGCCGCGGCGCTTGTCTTTTCGGATCGCACGATCCGCATGGCACCTCCGCGCCGCCGGGCTGGAATTCTCGGGAACCGGTCCCATATGCAGCGTTCCTCACCGCCGAGCCCGCATCATGCAACCCAAAAATCCCCTCGACTGGATGCTATCCGAAGCCCTGGACTCGCTGACCCGCGCCGGACGGCTGCGCCAGCAGTTCGGCCGCCAGGAAGCCTGCTGGGAGCCGCCGATCGACGTGCTCGAAACCGAGCATGAGCTCCTGATCCTGGTCGCGCTTCCCGGCGTCAATCCCGACAATGTCGAGACGGTGATCCATGACGGCGTGCTCGTCATCTCCGGCCAGCGCACCCTTCCGTCGGAGCTTCGCAACGCCCGCATCCACCGGCTCGAGCTGCCGCAGGGCCGCTTCGAGCGGCGCATCGCGCTTCCCGTCGGCCGCTACGCCATCAGCCGCTTCGTGATGGACGGCTGCGTCGCACTGCGCCTCGCCAAATCCTGAGGTCGATCATGGCCACCGAACCAATGAATACCGCACAGACCAATCCCCAAAACAATTCGGACGTGAAGATCCCCGAAGACGCGCTGATCATCATCGCCGTGCGCGACATGGTGCTGTTCCCCGGCGCCATCGCGCCGATCGCGATCGCGCGGCCGAAGTCGGTCGCCGCGGCGCAGCAGGCGCTGCGCGAGCAGCGGCCGATCGGCATCGTCCTGCAACGCAGCCCCGAGACCGGCGACCCCGGTCCGGACGACCTCTATCGGGTCGCGACCATCGCCAATATCGTGCGCTACATCACCGCGCCCGACGGCACCCATCACATCGTCTGCCAGGGCGTGCAGCGCGCGCGCATCCTCGACTTCCTGCCGGGGACGCCGTTCCCGGCCGCGCGGATCCAGCAGATTCCGGAGCCGACCGCGAGCTCGCCGGAGATCGAGGCGCGGGCACTGAACCTGCAGCGCCAGGCGATCGAGGCGATCGAGCTGCTGCCGCAGGCGCCGCCCGAGCTGGTCGCGATGTTCCAGGGCACCACCGCGCCCGGCGCGCTGGCGGACCTGGCGACCTCGTTCATGGACATCAAGCCGCAGGACAAGCAGGAGGTGCTGGAGACCATCGACCTCTCTTTGCGCGTCGAGAAGGTGTCGAAGCATCTGGCCGAACGACTGGAGGTGCTGCGCATCAGCAACGAGATCGGCCAGAAGACCCGCGCCAGCTTCGACGAGCGGCAGCGCGAGGCGATCCTGCGCGAGCAGATGGCGACCATCCAGCGCCAGCTCGGCGAAGGCGACGGCAAGGCGGCCGAGGTCGCCGAGCTGACCGCTGCCATCGCCAAGGCCAACATGCCGCCCGAGGCGGACGCGCATGCGAAGAAGGAGCTGCGCCGCTACGAGCGCATGCCGGAGGCCGCCGGCGAAGCCGGCATGGTCCGCACCTATCTCGACTGGCTGATCGAGCTGCCCTGGGCGCTGCCCGCGGAGAAGCCGATCGACATCAAGGAAGCGCGCCGCATCCTCGACGCTGATCACTTTGGCCTGGAGAAGATCAAGACCCGGATCATCGAATATCTGGCGGTGCGCAAGCTGGCGCCGCAGGGCAAGGCGCCGATCCTGTGCTTCGTCGGGCCGCCCGGCGTCGGCAAGACCTCGCTCGGCCAATCCATCGCACGCGCGATGGATCGCCCCTTCGTGCGCGTCAGCCTCGGCGGCGTGCATGACGAGGCCGAGATCCGCGGCCATCGGCGCACCTATATCGGCGCGCTGCCCGGCAACATCATCCAGGGCATCAAGAAGGCCGGCACGCGGAACTGCGTCATGATGCTGGACGAGATCGACAAGATGGGCCGCGGCGTGCAGGGCGATCCTTCCGCCGCGATGCTGGAGGTGCTCGACCCCGAGCAGAACGGGACGTTCCGGGACAATTACCTGGGCGTGCCCTTCGACCTGTCGCGCGTCGTGTTCATCGCGACCGCCAACATGCTGGACCAGATCCCGGGTCCGCTGCTGGACCGCATGGAGCTGATCAGCCTTGCCGGCTACACCGAGGACGAGAAGCTGGAGATCGCGCGGCGCTATCTGGTGCGGCGGCAGCTCGAGGCCAACGGCCTGACGGCCGAGCAAGCCACGATCGAGCCGGAGGCGCTGCAGCTGGTGGTCAAGGGCTACACCCGCGAAGCCGGTGTGCGTAACCTCGAGCGCGAGATCGGAAAGCTGTTCCGGCATGCCGCGGTGCAGGTCGCCGAGGGCACGGCTGCAAAGGTCGTCGTGGCGCCGAAGGATATCGCCATCGTGCTCGGCCAGCCGCGCTTCGAGGGCGAGATCGCGCAGCGCACCAGCATTCCAGGCGTGGCCACCGGCCTTGCCTGGACGCCGGTCGGCGGCGACATCCTGTTCATCGAGGCCTCGCGCGTATCAGGCCGGGGCGGGATGATCCTGACCGGCCAGCTCGGCGAGGTCATGCGCGAGAGCGTGCAGGCTGCGATGACGCTGGTGAAGAGCAAGGCCACGCAGCTCGGCATCGATCCGTCGCTGTTCGAGCGGAGCGACATCCACGTTCACGTCCCGGCGGGCGCGACCCCCAAGGACGGGCCGAGCGCGGGCGTTGCGATGTTCACGGCGCTGACGTCCCTGCTCACCAATCGCACGGTGCGCAGCGACACCGCCATGACCGGCGAGATCTCGCTGCGCGGCCTGGTGCTGCCGGTCGGCGGCATCAAGGAGAAAGTGGTGGCGGCCGCGGCCGCGGGCCTGAAGCGGGTGATGCTGCCGGCGCGCAACAAGCGGGACTACGACGACATCCCGCAGAGCGCGCGGGACAACCTCGAATTCATCTGGCTGGAGCGCGTCGACGAGGCCATCGCCGCGGCGCTCGAGCCGGCTGGTGCCAAGGTCGAAGCGGCGGAGTGAATGCGATGAAGAAACTGCTGGAACGAGCAAAGCGATCGCGAAGGACGCAGCGGCTGCGCCAGTTGCTCGATCGCGCCATCGACGGGTTTCGCGATGCGCTGGCGGCGCCAGGACCGCGGCTTCAACCGATCCCGGTCCGGGTGAAGCGCCGCAAGGGTTGAGCCCTCCGTCTCAAGTCCTCGCGGCAGCCCCGAACAAAAGGCCCCCTCGCTCGAGGGGGCCTTTGCGTTGTTAGCCCACGGCGTCCTTGGCGGCCTTGACCGGGCGGGCGCGGACGATCTTCCGGGCCGGCTTGGCCTTGAACATCATCTCTTCACCCGTGAACGGGTTGGTGCCCTTGCGCGCCTTGGTCGCGGGCTTCTTGATGACCACGAACTTGGCGAAGCCCGGCACCAGGAACAGGCCGTTCTTCTTGAGCTCCTTGTGGCCGACGTCGGTCAGCGTCTCCATGACGCTCTTGACGTCGCGCTTGGAAAGCTCGGTGGTGGTCGCAATCTTTTCAATCAGCTGCGATTTGGACATTTGAGTTGGCATCGTGTCTCCTCTGATTCGTTGGCGGCTGCATATTAGACCAACCGGCGAAGGCCTATAGCCTTCTGCACAGTTTTGTCGCGGTTTTACGGGCTTTTTTGGCCCTCTGTGGCAAAAAACCCTGCATTTTAGCCACTTCCAGTGCGGAAGGAGCCTCGGGCAGCGCATTTTACCTTGTTTCAAAGGCCCGCACGCAGCCTTGCTAAAGCTGATTCGATGCTTTCGACAAGCGACGACCGGCCTCTTTGTGAAAGCAGGAGCGCGATTCACCCTGGAAAATAAGGCTAGACGCGCTCGATGATGACGGCCGGGGCCATGCCGCCGGCGGCGCACATGGTGACGAGACCGCGCTTCAAGTCGCGCCGTTCGAGCTCGTCGAGCACGGTGCCGATCAGGATCGAGCCGGTGGCGCCGATGGGATGGCCGAGCGCGATCGAGCCGCCATTGACGTTGACCCTGGTGCGGTCGAGCTTGAGGTCGCGGATGTATTTTTCCGCAACCACGGCAAAGGCCTCGTTGATCTCGAACAGGTCGATGTCGTCGATGGTCAGCCCCGCCTTCGCCAGCACCTTGCGCGTCGCCGGCACCGGCGCGTTCAGCATCAGGATCGGCGAGTCCCCCATGTTGGCCATCGCAACCACGCGGGCACGCGGCTTCAGGCCGTGTGCCTTGGCATAAGCGGGCGACGCGAGCAGGATCGCTGCGGCGCCGTCGACAACGCCGGACGAGTTGCCGGCGTGGTGCATGAAGTCGATCTCGATATCCGGGTACTTCTGCAGGATGAGGCCGCGATAGGTCGTGCCCTTGTCGTCGAGCGCATGGTCGGCGACCGCGGGGAATGCGGGCTTCAATGCGCTCAAGCCTTCCATCGTGGTCTGCGGCCGCGGATATTCTTCATGGTCGAGCGCGAGGCTGCCGTCCTCGCGATGCACCGGCACGAGGCTCTTCCTGAAGTGGCCGTTCGCCATCGCAAAGCCTGCGCGCTTCTGGCTTTCGAGCCCGAGCGCGTCGACGTCCCTTCGCGTGATGCCTTCCAGCGTGGCGATCGCGTCGGCGCAGACGCCCTGATGCGACTGCGGATGCCGCGCACGCAGGCGCAGATTGCCGCTGTCCATCATCATCGGACCGCCGCCGCGACGTCCTTCCATCGACATCATCTCGCAGCCGCCGGCGACGACGAGGTCTTCCGCGCCCGCCATGATCGAGGCTGCGGCCATGTTGACGCTGGTGATGCCGGAGCCGCAGAAGCGGTCGAGCGTCACGGCGCTCGCGCGCACGTCGTAGCCGGCATCCAGCGCCGACATGCGGCCGAGATCGCCGCCTTGGGTCGCGACCTGCGCGCTGCAGCCCCAGACGATGTCGTCGACGTCGGCGGTGTCGATGCCGGTGCGCTCGACGAGCGCGCGCAGCACGGTCGCTCCCAACTGCTGCGGATGAATGCCTGACAGCGCCCCCTTGCCGGCCTTGCCGACGCCGCGCGGGGTCCGGCAGGCATCGATGATGAGTGCGTCGGTCATTGGCGTTATCCTCTTTTTTGAAGGGTTAGAGGCGTTTTGAATCAGGAGGCGAAGGGAGTCAATGCGCGCCGAGGCAGCCCCTTACCCCAACCCTCTCGGCGCGGGCCAAGCTCGTCGCGCCCCCGCAAGAGCGGGGCGAGCGAGAGCAATCACACCCCCGCCGCGTTCTTCGCGATCACGTTGCGATAGAAGCTGGCGCTGAGCTTTGGCGTACGGACCTGCGTGTCGAAATTGACGTGGTAGAGCCCAAAACGCTTGTTGAGCCCGAACACCCATTCAAAGTTGTCCATCAGGCTCCAGAGGAAGTAGCCGCGCACCGGCACGCCTTCCGCGGTGGCGCGCTGCAGCTGGGCAAGATAGTTGCGCAAATACATGATGCGGTCGGTGTCGTAGATCTTGCCGTCGGGCGTCACGACGTCGTCGCCGGAGGTGCCGTTCTCGCTGATGTAGATCGCATCCGTCTTCCAGATCTTCGCCGCCAGCTTCGGCACCCAGTAGATCGTCTCGGGGCCGACGCGCAGCCAGTCCGAATTCATGTGCGGAAACGATTTCGGGATCGGCAGCGGCATGAAGCCCGCGCCCTGGTCGGAGGCCACCACGTAATTCTGCGGCGCGTAGATGTTGAGGCCGAGGAAATCGACCGGCGAGGAGATGATCTTCAGCTCCGCATCGGTGTATTTCGGCGCGTCACGCCCGGCGAATTTCAGGAAGGCGTCGGTATACTGGCCTGTCATGATGACGTTGAGATAGCCGGCGTTCATCTCGCGCAGCGCGATCTCGGCGGCGCGGACGTTCTCGGGCGTGTCGATCGCGGGCGCGCAGGCATCGATGTTCTCGGCCGGCCCCACCCGCGTGCCGCGGCGGCCATGGGCGCGCACCGCCTGCACGGCGAGCCCGTGCGCGAGCGCGCTGTTGTGCCTGATCTGGTTGACCTCGGCTTGCGGCAGCGTCACGCCCGGCGCGTCAATGCCGATGCCGTAACCGAAATAGACGAAGCGGCCGCTCTCGTTCAGCGTGAACACGTTCTTGACGCGGTCGGTGAGATGCTCGGCGACATAGGCCGCGTAATCGCCGAAAATCTTGCAGGTCTCCGTCGAGCGCCAGCCGCCAAACCGGTCCTGGAGCGATTGCGGCAGGTCCCAATGATAAAGTGTCAGCCACGGCTCGATGCCGTTCTTGAGGAGCTCGTCAATGAGCCGATTGTAGAAGTCGAGCCCCTTCGGGTTCGGCTTGCCGTCGCCGTCCGTAAACAGCCGCGGCCAGGCCACCGAGAAGCGATAGGCCTTGCAGCCGAGCTCCCTGATGAGCGCGATGTCCTCCTTGTAGCGGTGATAGTGCTCGTTGGCGCGATCGCCGGTGCTGCCGTCCTCGATCTTGCCGGGGATGCGCACAAACTTGTCCCAGATCGAGGCCCCTCGCCCATCCTCGTTGACCGCGCCCTCGACCTGATAGGACGAAGTCGCCGTGCCCCAGACGAAGCCCGCTGGAAAGCCGTCCATAGCTCGCGGCGACGGTGCCGGCTTGACCTCGGCGGCCTCCAGAGGATTGGCCAGCCCGGCTGCGGACAATCCCGCGATTTTCGCGAACTGGCGCCGCGAGACCTTGTCCGACATTGATGCTGCTCCGGGGTGATGCTCTTGCGGCGGCACCATGGCTAATCGCGGGTCGTTTGAGAAGCGGGCGAGCCGAGGGCTGAGAATGCAGAATTGCCGGATGCGACAAAGCTGTCTGAAACAGTCCACGGCGATCGCCGGCCGACCTACGCCAAGGCCGAAACACTCACGTCCACCGTCATTTCGGTCGCCGAGCTGGCGCCCGCATAACTTCCAGATACCGGCGTCACTTGGCGGATATCCCGCGCCACAGCGACAGGGATCAGATTGTGGCCCCCCACACTTTGGTTGGTTGGATCAAACGTGATCCATCCAGCGCCCGGAACATAGATCTCCGCCCAAGCGTGAGTCGAACCGGAGCCCACTGAGCCAACGCGGCTCATGTCTGGGTCGTAGAGGTAACCGGAAGCGATCCTACCCCCAAATCCGAGGAGACGCGCCGCTTCCACAAGCAGCGTCGCCATATCCCTGCACGTTCCGATGCCAAGCTGGAGCGTCTCATCCGGAGACTGAGTACCCTCCGCCTCACGGGCTTCGTAGCGCAGGCGCTGCGTGACACCTTGATTGAGGTCTTTGAGCAGAGACAGGGTATCGGTAGGACTGCCAAGCACGAAAGATCGAGCCCAGTTACGTACCGCGTCCTCGGCATCATGGTACTGAGGCCTGACGAGCGCCCCCAAATCCATCCACTCCTCGTCCGTGTACAGGAACGGGTAGGAGATGGCTGACGCCGAAACAGGGAAAACAGGCCAGGCGGCCGAGGTCAGTTCGACCTCGGACAAACTTTCGACGACCAGGCTGTCTGTACTGCCCGTGAAGTTGGCCGTAGCGACAGAATTGCCGAAAACATCTTGCGCCCATGTTAATTCGCAAAGCGGCGTGAGGTGAATAAGATTGGAAAGAAGCCTGAGATCGCGACCTTCGCGAGGGCGCAGCAACAATCGATGCGGGTTCAGGCTGACCTGGCCTCCAAACCGATACACGGTCTTGTGCCTTATGCTCAGAACCACCAAACAGCTCCCGCCCCGTCCATGTACGAACCCAGATGCCTGGACCTAGCCTGCATTATAGATTCGCGGCTCCTGAGCGCAGGATTGGCTCGAGATTCCCAGCCCCCATCTGGAAGCAAGTGGTCAGTTCCCTTCGAGACGCGGGCCCGCATGCTTACAGAATGCCATAAACCCGCTCAGAATTTACGACCAAAGTTCGCAAATGTGGCGTATGGTCCAACCATCGCCGCTCCGCTCCAGGCAACTGTCGGCGACTGAGAATGCTTGCACTCTCGTCTTTTGAGGGCGGGCTCCTGTGGACCAGCCAGTGGGTGAGCCAGTTCGTAGCTTGACCGGCCTTCGGCGTGAACGGTGCGGCGACAGCCGTGCCTTGTGCACAAAATACTGTGAATTTTCGAGGTAGATATATGTCGTATGCCTACAAGCTAAATGAAGATGTTCGCCACCAGCCCCAAGGCCCACAAGGACGTGCCGCAACTGATCAACCGATGATTTACACCATCGTCCAGCATATGCCCATCGAGGCCGATGGACGTCTCCGATACCGCATCAAGTGCAAGTCGGAGAAAATTGAGCGAGTCGTTACGGAAGATCAGCTTTCGTATTCGCAGTGAGCTGCTTGATGACGGTGGGAGTCCGGCGCGGATGAATTGGCTCGGAGTTGCGTGAGCTCGTCGTCAACGCCGAAGACTGTTGCACGTCCGTCGGTATGACGCTTCGTCGACACGGTGGCGGTGAAGCGATCGCCATCGACCTTGCAGGAGCCGTGATCCGTCATCAGACTGTCGCAGCCGCAGATCTGTCCGTCTGCGACATGGACGATGCCGGCACCCTGATCGAGCGGCGTCTTGTACCACCACGCCGCGTAGTTGCCGTCCTTCAGCATGGGAGCAGTCTCCCCTTGGCATTCCCTCGCCAACAATCCGCGCGATTGGTGCTAACAAAGCGTTAATCGCGCGGCCCGTGCCAATCCGGGCTGTCCCTGCGCAGCTCGGCTTCAAGCTCCTCGATGATGCTGTGAAGCAGACATGCGGCAAGCGGATCGGTCACTTCCCGTTCCAGACGCCGATAACGCGCGATCTGGAATTCCTGCTCTCTCAACTGCTGCTCTGTCATCAAACGGGCCCTCCGACAGATCGACGCGGAGACAGCCGAACAGTTTCGTTAAAGTTTTCGGATCATTCGCTATGGTTTCCGACCGGTAAAGGGCAATGGGGTGTCAAGCTTCGCCCGCGCGCCGGACGCCATTCGATCTCACGGCACCTCGCCGTTCCTGCGACTTCCGCCGATGCTGTGCGGCTTGTTGAGGAAGAACTCCCGGTTGCCCAGAGCCGCCTCCGCGTATTGATCGATCGCGACCTGGATGGCCTCGATGTGCATCCGGCACCACCCCTCATAGCAAGACAGGCGCCGCGCGTGATCGAGAGCCTTCAGAAACTCAGGCGGCTCCTCCATGTCGGAGAAATAGGTCACCCTCTCGCCTTTCATGCCTGTGCCACCTCTCGCGGCGGGCGAAGGCGGCGCGGCTCGAGACGAACGCGCGGAGGTGTCGGCCGCCGCCGCGGAATGAAAAGGCTGGCGACGACGATCGGGTCGGTGTCACCAAGAGCGGTCCGCTCCTGGACGAGACCGCTCATGACGACACGCATCTTCATGACCTCCTGGGCCACGAAGGTGCAGTCCTCGTCCCGGTTGATCTGCTCGTGCATGATGGCCTCAGCCTCACGCATACTGACGCGCAACGCTCTGATAACTCTGCGGATTTCATTGATTCGGTTGTCCATGGCTCGCTCCTTGGCTGGACGGCCAGCATAAGAACAAATCATGAACATTAAGTCAATCGGCCTAAGGTAGAACGGTTCGCTACCGACATCCCACCATGGGCCAGGCGATCGAGAAGCGATAGGCCTTGCAGCCGAGCTCCCTGATGAGAGCGATGTCCTCCTTGTAGCGATGGTAATGCTCATTGGCCCGATCGCCATTGGTGCCGTCCTCGATCTTGCCGGGGATGCGGGTGAAGCCGTCCCAGATCGAGGCCCCTCGCCCGTCCTCGTTGACCGCGCCCTCGACCTGATAGGACGAGGTCGCCGTGCCCCAAACAAAGCCGGCCGGAAAGCCGCCGGCGCTGCGTAGTGTTGATGCTGGCCTTGCGCTTGCTGCTTCAATGGGACTTGCCATTCCAGCTGCGGACAGCTTCGCGAACTGGCGACGCGAGAACTTGTCCAGCACTGGTACTGCTCCACTTCCATCGTTCCGGGCCGCCAATGACGAGTTCCGGTCGATTTGAGAAGCAGCGTACCTCGCTGTCTCGACTACAACCGACGCTCACATCTGTCGTCTCCGGCGTGGAGCGCCGATAAAGCATTATCGGACCAAACCATCGTTTAGTTGAATAGAACCCGGCTCCTGATGTCTCATCCCGACGGCTTGCACCGAAGCGGATCGGACGCCCCCGTGTGGATACCGGGACTTTTCTGTGTCCAAGGCATGAAACTCGCATGACAAGACACCGGGAGATCCGTAACTTTTCGCTTTGAACGCGCACGAGGGGACAGGGGTGATTCGCACTGACGTAAGCCCGATGGCGTTGCGTGGTGACCGGCACGGCCAAGATGTCGTTGCCGGCCTCACGCCGAGCGTTTCGTTCGCTCTGGTGCGCCATGCGCCGCGAGAGATGCTGCGCGTTTTACGGTGCGGCCCTGCCGTCACCGTGGAGATCTACTGGCCGTCGGGAGAGGCAGGCCTCTTCCTGCGGTGCCGTATCGAGCTGAGCTCGAGAGACCAGTGGCGGTTCCGGCACCGGCGGCACGCCCATCAGGCTGCGAACCATCAATCATCTCAATTGGCGATCCTTGCCATGACATTGCTGCTCGCCGTCTGCGGCTGGAGCGTCGGCGGAGCCGAGGGCATGCAGCGGGCGCTGTTGGGAAGCACGCCCCGTCCCGACGAAACGGTCATCTCGCGCGAGAACGTGTATCGCTGGTTCGGTGCCCGCCTGCTGTCCCCTGCCGAGGTGCCGGACCTGTTCGCCATTCTGGCAAGAGTTTGCGGCCGGGCCGGGCTGGTGCGATTGCCGGATCTCTATTGCCTGCCGGCACCGCGCGACATGAATGCCTATGCGCTCGGCGGACCGGAACGCAGTGCCATCGTGTTAACCGAGGGCCTGCTCCGCGGCCTGACGCGCGACGAGATTGCCGGGATATTGGCTCATGAAGTCGCTCATATCCGCAACAATGACGCCTGGACGATGGGCTGGGCGACAGCATTGCGACGCGCGATCGATTGGACCTCGCTCGCTGGTCTCGCGCAGTTGCGAACCAGCCATCATCACGGTGGCATGACATCGAGCCGGCCATTGGCGATGCTGCTGAGCACAGCGCCAATGCTCGGCCAGCTCCTCGGACTTGCTCTGTCGCGCGTTCGCGAACTGGATGCAGATGCAACGGCGCTCGAACTGACCGGCGACTCGCGAGCGCTCATCGCCGCACTCGACAAGCTGGAGCGCCATCACACCGGCTCTGCACCAAGCCGCACGTCCGCATTCGTGCATGATCCGGCGCGCTTGCTTCGCAGCCATCCCGCCACCTCCGAGCGCGTCGGCACATTGCTCAACCTCGCCTATTAGCATTCGCTGAAGTTGGCACCGATGCACATCGGAAGGCTCGCTAACCAGGCAAAGAGTGCTGACGAAATTCCGCGCGGCTTGAAATTTTTGCGAAAGACGATTGCCGCCAAAATATCGCCGCGCTTTCGCGAAACTATTTCGACGTGAGTACGTTTTCCGCGTCTCTGCTCATTGCAGAACGGGAGAGACCAGCGTAATTGCCAAGCGTCTGAGCGGACGTAGGACATAAACAATAAATCGCTGGCCACCGTGCCAGTGAGGAAAATCCGCTCCCATATCTTTCGACGGCTATCATTAGCCGCTCTAAAACATTTCACCGTCGGCTTGTCACCTTGAGGGGACGCAACTCGCGCCTCCCAGGCAGACGATATTGCTTGATTGCTTGCGGCTGAAACTTTCGTGCCAAGCATTTGAACTTGAAGGTCCAACGCCGACGCACCGGCGTGACGAACCGCCATTTCCAGCGAAGGGGTCGCACATGCGACCGGCCTTGGCAGGATTTTGGGCTGAGGGCACCACCATCGGAGATCAAGCGATGACCTATTATGACACCCTGCAACAGAACCTCGCGCATGGTTCGCCATTCGGCCAGTTCGGTCCGCAACAATGGGGATCGGGAGCTTTCGGTGCGCAAGGCGGCCAACAGTATGGAGGCGGCGGTCTCGGATTGGGCCAGGCGGCCTATGGACAGCAATACGGACAGTTCGGCGGTCAGCCGACCTTTGGCGCGTTTGGATATGGCCCCGCCGGAGGCGGACAAATGGGCTGGGGTCAGCAACCCTGGGGCGGACAACAACGCCAGCTTTCGCAGCAGGACGTGAGCGAGGTCGTGCGGCAATTAATACCGGCGCTGCCTCAAATTCTCGCGCAAGCTCAAACTCCGTTCGCAGGAATGGGCTATGCGGCTTACGGCCAGGCGCCGCGGCAGCTAAGTCCGCAAGACGTGAGCGAGGTCGTGCGGCAGATCCTGCCCATCGTGCCGCAGATCGTGGGAATGCTGCAAAGCCAGCCCCAAATGCAGCATTCGGCCATGCATGGCGGTATCGGTCAGGGTCAGTTCGGAGGCCCCGGTCAATTCGGTCTCGGCTATCCCACGCAGACTCAGCCAGCGCAGATGTGGGGTTCGCAGTTCGGCGCGCCGCAGTTCCAGGCGGCATTCGGCGGTCCGACGGGCTTGGGCCAGCAGCGACAGCTGACGCAGCAAGACGTCGCCGACATCACCCGCCAGCTGATCGGCGTCATTCCCCAGGTCATCGGCAACCTTCAGGCCTACGGCCAGCAGCGGATGATCTGACCGCGCGGTAAGGCGCGACCGCCGTCCAAAGCGGCGGTCGCGCCTCGCCCTTGCGCATGCTTCCTCCGAAGGAGACCCCTCATGTCGGATTCCAATCCCTCCGCCGCATCGGCGTCACAGCGCCACTTACCAGACATTCAGCAGCTCGTGGGCCTGCTTGGCAATTTGATGCCGCTGCTCTTGCGCCTGCAGTCGCAAGGGTTCGAGCAGCCGTTCCGAACCGTGCCCGGCAACTTCCCGATGCCGAACCCGGTGCTCGATCATCAGGCTGCGGAAAACATGATCGGAGACATGATCGCAGAATCATTGCGTTCGCTCTCTGCCTATCTCGAGGCCAACGCTGGACAGCATGCGGGCCTGGAAAACTGCGTCTCGATCGTCACCCAGGCAGCCAACAAGTTTACCGAGCGGGATTTTGCGCAGGCCTTCAACCTGATCTATTTCGCCTATCGCGCGATCGAAGCCGCCCGCGCGGCCGATCCCCGCATTCCGTTGCTGAGACAGGCTTCGATCGATCGCACGCAATCTTCTATCCACTGAAATCAAGGAGGCGACGCCATGGCAACAGGTCCAGATGATGCGCGACCGACCTCGAGCGACAATCGACGCAAACCAGTGCGCAGCACTCAATACATGATCGCGCCGGCGAGCGCCGGCATCAGCGCTCAAACGCTGGCCGAACAACTCAACCAGTTCGGCAACATCCTGTGGACCCACGACCAGCGCGGCGTCAGTGGCCCGCCAATTGCGGTCGTGCGCATGCCCGACGAAGCCGCCGCCGCCTTGCGCCGCTCCACCGCCGGCAGCTTGATCATCGAGTCGGACAGCCACCTGCGCGCTGCATCCTTTGCCGGCCCGGCCTCCTCTTTCATCCCGGCGGCCACGACGATGACCGCACTCGGGCCGGACCTCAAGGTGACGATCCGGGTCCTCAGCGAAACAGGTGCGCCTGTGGAAAAAGCAACTGTGCAGCTCGTCGGCGAGCAGTCGTCAGCTCAAGGACGGACGGACCGTGATGGCAACGTCGATCTGACGCTGCGGGACGAAGTGCCGGAAACAATCGCCGTCATTTTCGTCAGCGCGCGCTCTGGCCATTGGGGCTTGTGGCAACAGCGACCGAATATCGAGATCGATGCGGCGAACACCTTCACCCTGAAACCGTTGCCGCTGCCTGGCGGGCTCGATTGGGGCGGCGAAGCGATGCGCTTCGATCAGATTCCCGACCACTGCCGTGGTGCTGACGTCAAGATCGCGCTCATCGACAGCGGCGTGGCGACCAGCCACAAGCAATTGGCTGACATCAAGCACGGTATCGATGCCCGACGTGGCGAAGATCGCTCATGGTCAAAGGACGTCACTGGCCACGGCACGCCTTGCGCAGGTATCATCAATGCGGCTGCGCAGGCAGATCGCGGTATCCGCGGCTACGCCCCGGACAGCGAGCTGCATGTTTGCAAGCTTCCTCTGGATGCCCGTTGCAGCGACTTGATCGCGGCGCTCGATGATTGCCTGCAAAACGGCATCGACGTGGCGTGCGTCGGAGTCGGTTGCGAGCGTGGCTCCGTGCTGGTTGAACAGCACATTGCCATGGCCAAGCAGCAAGGAGTCAGCATCATTGCCGCTGCCGGCAACTCCGGAGAGGGCGTACTGTTTCCAGCCTGTTCCCCGCATGTCATGGCCGTCGGTGCGGTCGGACGGATGGGAAGCTTCGCGGAAGACAGTCCGCAGGCGGCGCAGGCCGCAGCCGCCGCTGCGGCGGCGGGCGGGTTGTTTGTACCGCCGTTTTCCTGCCGCGGGTCCGAACTCGACCTGTGCGCGCCCGGTGTTGCGGTCATTGCCTGCCAGTCGCCGGACGGCTACGCCGTCTGCGACGGCACCTCGCTCGCAGCGGCTCACGTTGCCGCGCTTGCGGCCTTGATCCTCGCCGACCACGCCGACTTCAAGGGCAGCTTCATCGCCAAGGATGCCCACCGGGTCGAACGGCTGTTTCAAATTCTGAAGGAGACGGCGCAGCCCATCGGCCATCCATGGCAGACCGGGGCCGGGTTGCCGGATGCAGCCCGCGCGCTGGGCGTCTGGTCCGATCAGCGGCCCCTTGCCATGCCTCTGAATGCCGGACTGCGCGAGATGCGCAGCGCCATTCGGCAGCTCGATCGGATTCCATTCGGCGCAAGCCAGGCGATGATATTCGAGCCGCCACGCGGCCCGGCCAACGTGACCCGGCTCCCGTTGAATCCGGCCCCTCTGGCGTTCCAGGCTGCCGGCGGGGGAACAGCGACGGTGCATGAACTCAGAGCAGCGATGGCGCTCGCGGGTCTAGCGGACGGACCGTAGAGGATGATTGGGCCCCCGTCCTAGAACGTCACCCTCATCCCCGCATAGAATGCGCGCGGCCTTGCCGGGCTGAGCGAGCGCGGGTCGGTGAACTCGGCACCGCCATTGGTGAAGTTGGGCACGGCTTCGCGGTCGAAGAACTGTCCGTAGGTCGCGTAGCGCTTGTCGAAGATGTTGTCGATCTTGCCGTAGAGCTGGACGTTCCTGGTCACCTGGTAGGAGGTGTGGAGATTGAACACGGTATAGGACGGCAGCTTCGCATATTGATTGGACTCGTCGCCGACCAGATATTGGCTGGAGACGAACAGCGCGTTGCCGCCGACCTTCCAGACGTCGGTGACGGCATAGTCGACGCCGATCTTGACCCGGTGGCGCGGGATGGCCGGGAGCTGGTTGCCGGGCGAGACCTGGATGTTGCCGTCGGCGTCGGCGAACGGGCTGTTGGAGCCGATGGTCAATGCGTCGAGGAAGCGCGCGTCGACGAAGGCGTAGCTCGCCTGGAATTGAAGCGTCGGCGATTTGATGTTGATTTCGGCCTCAAGGCCCTGCCGCCGGGTGCGGCCGACATTGGAAAAATAGCCAAAGCCGGTGCGCCCGGGAACGGGGATGGCGACGATGTCGTCGTAGTTGGTGGCGCGGAAGCCGCCGAGCTTCCAGCCGAGCGTGCCGATGTTCAGCTCCCTGCTGCCGCGCAAGCCCGCTTCCACGGTCTTGGACACGACCTGTTTCAGCGGCGGATCGGAGACGAGAAACGCGGCGATGAGACAGGGACGGGTTGGATCGGAGCAGCCGAGCTCCAGCGGCGTCGGCGCGCGGTTGGCCTCGGAATAGCCGGCATAGGCCGTCAACTCCGGCGTGATCTTGTAGGTGCCGCCGATCACCGGATTGAAACGGGTGAAGGTGTGATCGCCGTTGAGATCGGCCCCGAGCTGATCCTCCAGGGTAATGCGCGCCACGTTGAAACGGCCGCCGCCCGTCACGGCAAACGCATCTGTGACGTTGAACGTGTCCATCGCGTACAGGCCGTTATATTGATTGACGGTCCGCAGCGAGACGGGACCGGCGACGGTGTCCGGCACGCCGGTCGGCCCCAGGAAGAGGCCGCTGCCGCTGACGACGTAGTTTTCTCCAATCGTACCGATCTCGGCGGTGGCGTTGTAGCGCGTGACGCTGGCGTCGTAAGTCGCGCCCATCACGAAGCGGTTGTCGTGGCCGAACAGTTGATCGGTGTTGGTGGCCTGCCCTGATACGCCGAAGGTGGTCGACCGTATCGAGCTCCGGTCGATCTCGCCGAAAATGGTCCCGGACGCGAAAGGATTGGCAAGCGGCAGGCCGTTCACGCCGTTTGCCGGTGTGGCGCCGTCGCCGAAGCAAAGAAGGCCGGCGAGCCCCGGATCGGTGCATTCCTGCGCGTCGGTCGGATTGCCATCGACGAGTTGCTGCTCGTAGCGGCGCACATGCGCGGTGCCTTCGAGCGTCCAGGTCGGCGTCGCATCGACCTTGCCGGTCAGGTTGAGATAGCCGACGCGGTTGGAGGTGATCTGCGGTGTCGTGTAGGTCGCGCCCCAATATTTGTCGAGCAGCTGGGCCGGAACGGTGGCGCTGGCGCCGAAATCGTTTTTGGCGACTCCCATGTTGGCGTGGAATTCGCTGTCGCCGGCCTTGTAGCCGACATCGCCGTAGAAGCGCCGCACGTCCGACTGGGAGAAATTGCGGAAGCCGTTGTCGTGCAGGCCTTCGAGCGCGGCATAGACGCCGTAGTTCTTGTCGACCGTCTTGCCCCATTGCGCCGAGCCCTGGATGCGGCCGAACGAGCCGCCCATGAGATCAAGCTCCGCCCCCTGATAGGTAAAACCGTCCTTCATTTGCAGATTGATCGCGCCGCCCAGCGCGTTGAGGCCGAAGACGGGGTTGTTGGTCACGAGCGTCACCGACCGGATCGCCGCGGTCGGGATCAGGTCCCAGTTGACGGCGTCGGAGAAGGCTTCGTTGATGCGCACGCCATTCTGATACACCGCAAGGCCCTGTGGCGTACCCGTCACGGGCGAGGCGACGAAGCCGCGGAATTCGACATCCGGCTGAAACGGATTGCCTGTGACCTCACTGATGTTGACGCCGGCGATGTTATCGCGGAGCGCGTCGGTGATGTTCAACGAGCCGGTGCGCTTGATCTGGCTTGCGTCGACGGCGTTGATCGCCGACGGAACCTTGTCGACATCAAGACCCCTGCCGGTACCCGGCGCGGTCGGGTAGACGTAGAGGCGCGTCTTGGGGCCGGCTGATGACGGCGCCCCGACGCGCGCGACCGGGCGCGATGACGCGGTGCGCCGCGCCGTTGACGGCGGCGGCGCCGTCACTTCGACCGGCGGCAAGTTCTGGACGTTGGTTTCCTCGTCCTGCGCGGCCCCCGCGGGGATCGCGAAGATCAACCCCGACACCAGCCCGGTCGAAACCGAGGCCATCACCAAACGACGCTTGAACCAAAGAGGCTTGAACCAAAGAGCCTTGAACCAACGAGCCTTGCCCATCCCCAGCCTTCCCATCCGAGACCACCGGCTGTTTTGATCTTCGCCGGTTGGTCGAGAGGAGTGTAATCGGCAGCCGCCCACGCGCCAGCCACAAAAGGTCGGGCAATATCCGCACCCGTTTTCCCGACGAAATCGGGAATTTTTCCCGATGATTGAAATCCGCTGCACACTTTTCCGGATCATGCTCTAGCGGCGCGATCAGACCGCCACCGTCGGAACCAGCGCCTCGACGGTCAGACCGCCATCGCCGGAGACGACGTCGAGCGTGCCGCCGAGCGCCAGGATCCGCTCGCGCATGCCGACCAGGCCGAAGCCGAGCTTCTGGCCCGGCTCCATGCCGCGGCCGTTGTCGCTGACCCGCACCCGGGCGCAGCCGCGGCCGTCGCTCGCCACCTGCGCCACCGGCTCGATGACGACATTGACCGAGGTCGCGCCGGCGTGGCGGAACACGTTGGTGAGCGCCTCCTGCACGATGCGGTAGATGGTGAGGTCGGCGGTCTCCCCCGTGACGCCAAGCGCCGGCGAGATCACGGTCTCGATGGCGACATCGGGATGCGACTCCCGCCACAGCCGCGACAGCGATTCCAGCGCCTGGCGCAGGCCGAGCTCGGCAAGGCCGACAGGCCGGAGACGCTCCAGCACGCGGCGATTGAACTGCTGGAGCGCGTTGATCTGCTCCAGCATGGCGCTGCCGTGTTTTCGCACGGCCTCGGCGCTCGGGGCGCCTCCGTCCGCCTGCTTCGCCAGCGCGCTGGCATGCGCGCGCAACGAGAACAGATACGGCCCGAACTCGTCATGGAGTTCGCGCGCGATCTCCTTGCGCTCGACGTCCTGGAGCGACACCGTTCGCTCGGCGAGGCGCCGCTTGTCCTCGACCGCCTCGCTGAGCGTTGCCGCAAGATGGTTGAGCTTGGTGCAGATCGCGGCGAGCTCCGGCGCGCCGCCCGGCGCGACGCGCGCCTGATAGCGCCCGTCTTCGAGCTCGGCCATCACATCCGCGAGGGACTTGAGCGGCGCCAGTGCCCGGCCGACCACATTCATCATCACCAGGAACAGCGCGAGCGCGATCACCGAGCCGACCTCGAGCTGGGTCACGATGGCGTCCCAGATCTCGGCGATCTCGTCATCGGGATGGGAGGTGATCAGAAGCGAGCCCGGCTGGCCATGGATCGAGACGGGTACGCTCACCGCGGTCTGCTCGGGATGAACCAGGCTGACGAACCAGGCCGGCGGCCCGCGCGTGTCGTCATCGGCGTCGGTCCGGGGCTGCGTCAGCGGACTGCCGCCTTCGTCCCGAAGCGCGATGCTGACATGGCGCAGCCGGCTGAGATCGCGCGCGATCTGATTCAGCCTGGCGTCCGGATCGGGCGCCTCGTTGAGATCCGCAACGATCATCTCGATGAATTCGCGCGCGAGCCGGATCACGCTCTGGTCCTCGGCCTGCACGCGCGGCCCGGCTTCCGCGACCTGGCGGCCGATATTGACGGCGAGCCCCAGCGCCAGCAGCAGCGCCAGCAGCAGGTTGATGCGCCCGCGCAAGGATAGATTTTGCCACATTGGTCTCGCCCGTGCCCCCGCGAAGGATCGCCCGCGCCTGCCCGATGACGTTGACAGAGGCGAAGCGCCCGATATCTAATCGAAAGCGTACAGCAATCCCGGCCGGGCGCGAAACAGGCCGGTGCTGTCGCGAGGAACGCCTATGCGCATTTTGATCGTCGACGATCATCCCATCGTGGCTTCCGGCTGCCGTGCCGTGCTGGCCGACGAGGGCGAGATCGAGATTTTGGAGGCCGCCGACGCCGAAGACGGCGAGTGCGTCTTCATCGTCGAGCGCCCCGACCTCTCGATCATCGACATCAACCTGCCGACCGTGTCCGGCTTCGAGCTCGCGCGCCGCATCCTCGAGCGCGCGCCCGAGGCCCGCATCATCATGTTCAGCATGAACGACGACCCTGCTTTCGCGGCGCGTGCGATCGAGTGCGGCGCCAAGGGCTACGTCTCCAAGACCGGCGACCCCGACGATCTCGTCGAGGCGATCCGCACCGTCGGCAGCGGCGGCACCTATCTGCCAAGCGCGATCGCGCGCAGCATCGCCTTTGCGGGACCCGCGCTGGCGCAAAGCCCGCTGTCGAAGCTGAACGCGCGCGAGATGGAGATCTTGCGGTTGCTCAGCGCCGGAAAGAGCCTTTCCGAGATCGCCTGGCTGGTGCAGTCCTCCTACAAGACTGTCGCCAACACTTCGTCCATCATGCGCCAGAAGCTCGGAGTGAAAACCTCTGTCGAGCTGGTGCGGCTGGCGATCGACAGCGGCGTGGCCTGACGGCCGCCACGAATTCGGTCAGACAAGCGTTGCAATCCTGATGTGGCTTGATGCCACGGAGCATGACGGCATGACGATCCAGACTGTCTCGACCAATACATCCTATGGCGGCGTGCAGGGCGTGTATCGCCATGCCAGCCAGGCGACCGGAACCGACATGGTGTTCTCGGTCTATGTTCCCCCGCACGCGCAGGGCGCCAAGCTGCCCGTGGTCTGGTATCTCTCCGGCCTCACCTGCACGCACGCCAACGTCACCGAGAAGGGCGAATTCCGCAAAGCCTGCGCCGAACTCGGCCTGATATTCGTCGCGCCCGACACCAGCCCGCGCGGGCCCGACGTGCCGGGCGATGCCAACAATTCCTATGATTTCGGCCTGGGCGCCGGCTTCTATGTCGACGCGACGGAAGCACCGTTTTCACGCAATTATCGCATGTGGAGCTACGTCACCGACGAACTGCCAAAACTCGTGGCGGAGACCTTTCCAGTCGATGCCAAGCGGCAATCGGTGATGGGTCATTCGATGGGCGGCCACGGCGCGCTGACGGTCGCGCTGCGCAACCCACACCGTTTTCGCGCGGCCAGCGCCTTCGCCCCGATCGTGGCGCCGTCGCTTGTGCCCTGGGGCATCAAGGCGCTGACCGGCTATCTCGGCCCCAACAAGGATACCTGGCGCAGCCATGACACGGTGGCGCTGATCGAGGACGGCGCGACGTTTTCGGGCTTCCTGGTCGACGTCGGCGAGGCCGATAACTTTTTGAAGGAGCAGCTTCGTCCTGAACTGCTGCAGGCCGCCTGCGCCAAGGCCAACATCCCGCTGACGCTGCGGCGGCACGCCGGATACGATCACAGCTATTATTTCATCTCGACGTTCATGGGCGACCATCTGCACTGGCATGCGGAGAGATTGAAGGGGTGAGTTTTCTTCCTTCTCCCGTTGTGGGAGAAGGTGGCGCGAAGCGCCGGATCAACTCACGGCTTGCCGTAATTCGGCGCCAGCAACCGGTTGCGGATCAGATAGCTCATCGTGCGCGTCCAGGATTCATCCGTGTTGCCGCGCATGTCGGCGCTGGCGGCCGTGATCATGGTGCCGGTCTTCACGTCGCGCAGGTAGATGTTCAGATTGATGATCAGGTTCGAGACCTTCTGCACCATGCCGGTGATCTCCAACTCGGCACCTAACTGCCCGGCAAGCTTGAGGTCGCAGCCGCCGCAGGCCTGCAGATTGGCGTGATGGGCGGCGTCCCTGACCGGCGCGATGTCGAGCACCTGGAACCTGCCTGAATCCGTCAATTCCTTGCGGAGCTGCTCGCTGATGCGCACCAGCCGCGCCTCTTCAAGCTTGGAGCCATAGAACTCGCCGGGCAGGCTGGTGTCGATCAGTTCGAAATCGAACACCGCGAGTTTCGGCGGATCGGCAAACGCGACTGATGCCGTCAACAGCAAAGCGGCGAAACATATCAACGCTCGCATGATCGTGATTCCAGGCCTCGCGCGCGCGAGGACGAAATGCGGGGTTGCAAGCCGGGCCAAATCGGTCATGCTTTAGCAGAGACAATTCTCCACCGGCGGTCAAGCCAGGGAGAACATCTGGAGGAAACATGATCCGATGGTTGGTCGGCCTGATCGGCTTGGGTCTTGCTGCGACGAGCGCGCTCGCGGCCGACCCCGTCATGATCGGCGTCGGCTATCTCGGCGTCGCCGGCACCAGATCGACGCTGTCGCTGGTCGAGCAGCCCGCGGACAATGACGGCGTCGCCGGCGCGCGCCTGGCGATCGAGGACAACAACACCACCGGCAAATTCCTCAACCAGCGATTTGCGCTGGAGGAGCGGCGCATCAAGGAGGGCGAGGATGCCGTGCAGGCCGCCACCGACCTCGCCGCACGCAACGGCTTCATCATCGCCGACCTGCCGGCCGACGCGCTGCTGAAAGTCGCCGACGCCCTGCGCGAGCGCGGCACGCTGCTGTTCAACGCCGGCGCGATCGACGAGCGGCTGCGCGAAGCCGATTGCCGCGCCAACGTCATCCACACCGCGCCGACGCGCGCTATGCTGGCCGATGCGCTCGGCCAATATCTGGTGTGGAAGCAGTGGAAGCGCTGGCTGCTCGTGGTCGGCTCGCATGACGAGGATAGGCTGTTCGCCGATGCGCTCCGGCGCACCGCGACGCGGTTCGGCGCCAAGATCGTGCAGGAGCGCAGCTTCGAGGACAAAGGCGGCGCGCGCCGCACCGACTCGGGCGTGACGCTGATCCAGCGCCAGATGCCGGTGTTCACGCAACAGGCGCCGGCATACGACGTGCTGGTCGCCGCCGACGAGAGCGAGGTGTTCGGCGCGTACCTGCCCTATCGCGCCTGGGATCCGCGGCCTGTCGCGGGCTCGGCCGGCCTCGTGCCGCGGAGCTGGGACGCAGCGCAGGACCAATGGGGCGCAATCCAGATGCAGAACCGCTTCGTCAAGCTGAACGCGCGGCGGATGACCGCGCTCGACATGCAGGCCTGGACCGCCGTGCGCATGATCGGCGAGGCCACCTCCCGCACCAATTCCGGCGACGTCAGGAAGGTCACAGATTTCATCAAGGGTCCGGATTTCTCGGTCGCCGCCTTCAAGGGCACAAAGCTGACCTTACGCGACTGGAACCTGCAGCTGCGCCAGCCGATCCTGCTGGTCGACGGCCGCATGGTGGTGTCGGTGTCGCCGCAGGAAGGATTCCTGCATCAGGTCTCCGAGCTCGACACGCTCGGCTATGACCGCCCGGAGAGCAAATGCAAGCTGAAATGAGTGTTTGCGACATGAGATCGAGCTGCGACCGCAACGGTGCTGTGCCCCCTCCCCCGCCTGCGGGGGAGGGTTGGGGAGAGGGTGTCTCCACAAGCGATACCCCCCTAGAGGAGAGAACCCTCACCTGCATCGCATCTTACGATGCGACGCGACCTCCCGCGCAAGCGGGGGAGGTGAAATCAACCCGCAGCGGAATGTTGCGCATGTGGCGTGTGGGGTTGCTGTCCGGACTGGCGCTGGCGGCGACGCCCGCGCATGCGTTCATCGCCTATGTCTCCAACGAGAAGAGCAACACGGTGTCGGTGATCGACACCGAGAGCTGGACGGTAACCAAGACCATCAAGGTCGGCCAGCGCCCGCGCGGCATCGATTTCACGCGCGACGGCAAGTTCGTGATGGTTGCGGTCGGCGACGACGACACCATCCAGATGATCGACGCGAAGACGCAAAGCGTGGTGGACAGCCTGCCTTCCGGGCCCGACCCTGAATTGTTTGCACAGGATGCCGCCGGCAAGATCCTCTATGTCGCCAACGAGAACGACAACACGGTGACCGTGATCGACCTCGATAAGCGCGCGCGCCTTGGCGACATCCAGGTCGGCGTCGAGCCCGAGGGCATGACCATCAGCCCGGACGGCAAGACGCTGATCAACACGTCCGAGACCACCAACATGGCGCATTTCATCGACACATCGTCGCGCCAGATCGTCGCCAACGTGCTGGTCGATGCGCGGCCACGCTTTGCAGAATTCAAGCACGACGCGTCCGAATTGTGGGTGTCCTCGGAGATCGGCGGCACCGTGTCGATCATCGACCCCGGAAAGCACGAGGTGACCGGCAAGATCAATTTCGAGATTCCGGGGTTGAGGAAAGAGGCCATCCAGCCCGTCGGCATCGGCATGACCCGGGACGACAAGACCGCCTTCATCGCGCTCGGTCCCGCCAACCGCGTCGCCGTGGTCGATACCGCCTCGCGCAAGGTGACGAAATATCTGCTGGTGGGACAGCGGGTCTGGCACATGGCGTTCACGCCGGACGAGAAATATCTGCTCACCACCAACGGCGTGTCGAACGACGTCTCCGTCATCGACGTCGCCGCGCAAAAAGTGATCAAGACCATTCAGGTGGGCGAACTGCCCTGGGGCATCACGATCGCGCCATGACCAGCCCTGCTCCCATCGCCGAACAACGCGGAACGCCAAGGCCTGATCCGGCGGCGGTGCCCGCACTGTCGATCGACGGCGTCAGCCACGCCTATGGCCCGCGGCGCGCGCTGATGGACGTGTCCTTCAACGTTCAGCCCGCGAGCTTCACGGCCCTGCTCGGCCTCAACGGCGCAGGCAAGAGCACGCTGTTCTCGCTGATCACGCGCCTGTTCGGCATCCAGTCCGGCCGCGTCGGCATTTTCGGCCATGACATCAGCAAAAGCCCCGGCGAAGCGCTGCGGTTGCTCGGCGTCGTGTTCCAGCCGCGCACGCTCGATCTCGATCTGTCGCTGACGCAGAACCTGCTCTATCACGCCGCGCTCCACGGCATCAGCCGCCGCGAAGCGCGCGCGCGAGCCGCCGAGCTGCTCGGCCGCATCGGGCTTACCGAGCGCGCCGGCAGCAAGGTGCGCGATCTCTCAGGCGGGCAGATGCGGCGGCTGGAGATCGCGCGGGCGCTGCTACACCGGCCGCGCCTGCTGTTGCTGGACGAGCCGACCGTCGGCCTCGACGTCAAGGCGCGCGCCGACATCATCAGCCATGTCCGCCAATTGGTGACAGAGCAAGGCATCGGCGTGCTCTGGGCCACGCATCTGTTCGACGAGATCATGGCCGGTGACGATCTCGTGGTGCTGCACCAGGGCAAGGTTCTGGCGCAGGGGCCGATGGGTCGCGTCGTCGCGGAAGCCGGCGCGCAGGACGTCAACACCGCCTTCATGCGCCTGACCGGCGCGCAGACCCTGCCGGGCGGCGGCACATGAGCAGCATCATCACACGCGAGGCGCCGCGCGGCTTCTCGTTCCAGGAGTACATGACCTGCCTCACCGGCATCGTCTGGCGCGAGGGGCTCCGCTTCCTGCACCAGCGCGAGCGTTTCGTCTCGGCGCTGGTACGACCGCTGGTGTGGCTGTTCATCTTCGCCGCGGGCTTCCGCCAGGTGCTCGGCATCTCCATCATCCCGCCCTACGAGACCTACATCCTCTATGAGGTCTTTATCGCGCCGGGGCTGATGGCGATGATCCAGCTCTTCAACGGCATGCAGTCCTCGCTGTCGATGGTCTATGACCGCGAGATGGGCAACATGCGCACGCTGCTGGTAAGCCCACTGCCGCGCGGCTACCTGTTGTTCTGCAAGCTGCTCGCGGGCACCGCGGTGTCGCTGCTCCAGGTCTACGCGTTCCTGCTGATCGCCTGGTTCTGGGACATCACCCCTCCCCTGTCAGGCTATCTCACCGTGCTGCCGGCGCTGATCCTGTCCGGACTGATGCTGGGCTCGCTCGGCATGCTGATCTCCTCCGGCATCAAGCAGCTTGAGAGCTTTGCCGGCGTGATGAATTTTGTCATTTTCCCGATGTTCTTCGCCTCCTCGGCGCTCTACCCGCTCTGGCGGGTACAGGAGGGCAGCCCCTATCTCTATTATCTCTGCGAGGCCAATCCGTTCACCCATGCGGTCGAGCTGATACGTTTTGCGCTGTACGGACAGATCAACTGGATCTCGCTGGCGGTGGTCACTTGTTGCACAATCGTCTTCATGATCGGGGCGATCTATGCCTATGATCCCTCGCGCGGGCTGGCGCGACGGGGCCCTGCGGGAGGCGAAGGATGAAGGTTCGGATCGTGACGATGGCCGTTCTGACGCTCGCGCTGTCGGGCACGACCGCGCGCGCCGCCGATCCGCGCTATCCCGACTGGCCGTGCACCCAGGCAAAAGTTCCGGAGATCTCGCTCGCCGCCGTCTGGGCCGGTCCTGCGCTCGACGACGTGCAGAACAAGTGGAAGGACGACGCCAAGGTCAGCGCGCTGGTCTCGAAACTGTCGGCGCGCAAGACGCCGCTGGACGAGGCCGAGAAGTCGGTAAAGGAGTTTCTGGCGGGCTCCGCGGCCGACAAGACCGCGAATGCAAAACTGCTGTTCGCCGGCCTGTTCGATACGCTGAACGCTCAGCGCTCGCTGGTGATGGGAGGGCTCGAACGCGTCAGCCGCAAGCAGCGCGATGCCGCCGACAATATCCGCGAGGAATCGATTCAACTCCAGGCGCTCCAGGGTGCAACGCCGCGCGACGAGGCCAAGATCGAGGCGCTCAGCAACGAGCTGATCTGGAAGACCCGCATTTTCGAGGACCGCCACAAGGTCGTGCGGTTCGTCTGCGAGGTTCCGACCACCATCGACCAGCGCCTGTTCGCGCTCGGACGCGTGATCCAGCAGGAAATGGAATAGCGTCAGTTTTTGCCGTCGACTTCCGGAGAGTTCCCTTGGTTCATCGCAATCGTTAACATTTGCAACGCTATCGGCCGGAACCAAATCGATCTAGGATGTCTTGTCGAAGGGAATCCAAGATGTCGGGAGGCCTCGATGGGAACTACGAAATTTATCCTCGCAGGCGCTGCGGCCATCAGCGTGCTCGCGTCCAGCGCATTTGCTGACGACATGACCGGAATGGTCTCGCGGATCGACCGGCTCAACGGCACGATCTCGATCCAGCAGACACAGAAGGGAACGGTCGGCGGCAGCGCGGGCGGCGCCGGCGCGCTCCAGGAGTACAGGACCAAGGATGCCGCGATGCTCGACGCCGTCCATGCGGGCGACCGAGTGACGTACTCGGCGACCGACAATAACGGCACGGGCACGCTGACCAAGCTGCAGAAGCAGTAGGCCGGGATCTTTGCGGCCATCCTTTGAGACGCCCGCCTTTGGCGGGCTCCTCATGATGAGGTCTGGCTTCGCGGCGAAATGCTAGATCCTCAAGGTGTGGAGACCGCAAGCGGTCGCCTCGAACCACGAGGCCGTCGGTGGCGCGGATCGATTCAATTCGCCTGCTGCTCGGGCCGCGGCTCGGGCTGCGCCTCCTCAGTCGGAAGCCTTGCGCGCTCCCAGCCATCGGTGCCATCGGGATACCAGGCGAGGTTGGAATAGCCGTACGCGAGCGCGCGCTTGGCGGCATTCCAGGACATCCAGCAATCGGCCAGGCAATAGATCACCAGCAGCGCGGCCTTGTCGCCGTGCGATGCGCGCGCGAGGCCGCGTTGGAAATAGTCGTCCATGGCGGGCGGCAGCGTGCCGTAGCCGGTATCCGGCAGCCAGATGCTGCCCGGAATATTTTTGCGCGGCGCCTCGCGCCAGACGGTCCCCGCGGGAAGGTTCTTCGGCTTCGGCGCGCGCGGCAGCACGTCGATGAAGGCGCCGCTCTTCGCGTGCCAAATCGCCTCGGCTTCTGAAGTCGACAGCACACGTGCGCCGCCGAGCGTCGCCGGCACCGGCGCGCGGTAATTGTCGACGCGATAACCCTCGGGCTCGAACGGCTCCTGCTGCTGCGCGACTACCGGCGCCACCAGCGTGGCGGCGACGAGCGCAGCGGCAAGGTGCCGCCTCATGGCGTCTGCCTCATGGCGTCTTCTTGGCCGTCTCCGCGCCGAGCGGCCGATCGCTCTCGTCCAGCAGCGGCACGCCGAAATCGAGCAGGATCTTGTTGATCTCGCCCTGGTTCTCCTGGATCAGCTTGTTGAGCTGCCGCTTCCAGTTCTGGTCGGCGCCACGCACGCCCATGCCGATGCGATAGACCAGTTTTGGCCCGGTGGTTTCCTTCACCAGCGGCGTGACATGAAGCGAGCCTGCCTTCTTCGCGTAAAACCCTGCCATCGGTCCCCACAGCACGCCGGCGTCAATCTTGCCCGCCGTGAGATCATCGACCATCGCCTGCGCCGAATTGTCGTAGCGCGTGTCGATCATCAGCGGATAGGGTTTTGCATCACCCATCAATCCCGCGATGGCCATGTTGGTCGCAGGCGGCGTGCCAGCGACGATGCCGACATGCTTGCCCTTCAGCCTGGTATCCTCGAGCGTGTCGACCTCCTCGAGCCCGCTGCCTGCTTTCGCGACCAGCGCATAGCTCGTGCGGTAATAGGGATTGGTGCCTTGTACGAGGTCGTCGCCTTGGGGAAAGCCCATGATGACGTCGCAGCGATGCGAGCCGAGCGTCATGCGCACGAAGCCGGTGGCTTGCGGAAAAAAGACATAGTCGAGCTTCTTCTGGAGCTTGTCCGCAAACAGCTCGGCAAGCTTGTTCTCGAACCCCTCGCCCTTCTCGTTCGAGAACGGCAGATTGCGCGGGTCGGAACAGACGCGCAGCACCTTGGGATCGACCAGCTCGAAGGAGAGGTCGCCGGCATCGTTGGTCTGCGCGATGGCGACGTCGCCGAGCGCGCAAGACGCAACCAGGATACTCAGTGAAAACAACCAGCGACGATGTCGTCCGGCCTCCGTCATCGCGCTTCCTCCTAGGTTTGTTTGAATGCTAGCCATGCAACGCATGACGCGCCATGTTTTGCCAGAGTTTGCTGGCTTTTCTTTGTTGCAGTGCAATGCGCGCAACCCTTTGAACTGAGGCGGAAACGTGTCTCGCATCGCTCTCGTGATCGCAGCCTTGTCCCTGCTGGGGCTCACGACGCTAGCATGCGCCGCAGCGGCCGAATTGCCTGTGAGCGAAGTCGCGCCGGGAATCTTCGCACACTCCGGGACCATCGCCCTGATGACCCGCGAGAACGAGGGCGACATCGCCAATATCGGCTTCATCGTCGGCGAGGATGCGGTGGCCGTGATCGATACCGGCGGTAGCCTTCGCGAGGGCGAGGCGCTGCTGGCGGCGGTGCGGGCCCGCACCAGCAAGCCGATCCGCTACGTCATCAACACCCACGGCCATCCCGATCATGTCTTCGGCAATGCGGCCTTCACCGTGGGGGACACCATTTTCGTCGGTCACAGCAGGCTGCCGCGGGCGCTGGCTGCGCGCGGGCCATACTATCTCGACAATTTCGGACGTATCATGGGCGACGAATTGATCTCTCCCGTGAAGATCGTGCCGCCCACAATGCTTGTCACGGACACCCTGACGCTCGATCTCGGCTCGCGCCGCCTGACCTTGCGGGCCTGGCCGGCCGGGCACAGCGACAACGACCTGACCGTGTTCGATGAGACGACGAAGACGCTGTTCGCTGGTGACCTCGTCTTCCTGCGCCATATTCCGGTGATGGACGGCAGCATTCGCGGCTGGCTCGGGACCCTCGGGGAACTCGAGAGCATTCCGGCGCAGCGCGTCGTTCCCGGTCACGGGCCCGTGAGCGAATGGCCTGCAGCGCTGACCGATGAACGGCGCTATCTGATGGCGCTGCTGGCGGACGTCCGGGCATCGAACAAGAGGGGCGAGCCGATCCGAACCGCCGCAGACAAGGCGGCCGCCTCGGAGCGGTCGCATTGGGAGCTGTTCGACGACTACAACGCCCGCAACGCAACCGCAGCATTTTCGGAAATTGAATGGGAGTAGCGGACGCGCTACGATCGGCGAAACATTGCTTCGTCCGCGGGACCATGACCATGACGGGATGCATACGCCGCCGGACCTTGATCGCCCTGCTCCTCGGCATTGCATTTGCCGTGCCGGCGCAGGCTGAAGAAGCTTACGATCCCTGGCCGGACCTCGTGCAGGACATCTTCAGCAACCGTCCGATACATGACGGCGGCAATGTCATTGGCATCGAGATGCCGTATCGCGCCGAGGACGCGGCCATCGTGCCGGTAACCCTGCGCAGCAAGCTCTCGCCTGGCGATGCCCGCCGCATCCGATCGATCACGCTGGTGATCGATCGTAACCCGGCGCCGATGGCGGCGAAGTTCGAGCTCGGACCGGATGCCAACGTCACCGAAATCTCGACGCGCGTGCGCGTCAACAATTACACCGACGTCCATGCGGTGGCCGAGCTCAGCGACGGCCAGCTCTACGTCTCGAAAGTCTATGTAAAGGCCTCCGGCGGCTGCTCGGCCCCGGCGGGGAAGAATGCCGAGGAAGCCCAGAACCGGCTCGGGCAGATGCGCTACCGGCAATTCGCGCGCGAGGAGGCCCCGGCGAGCCGCATCCGTGAAGCGCAGATCATGATCGGCCATCCCAACAATTCCGGCCTGCAGATGGACCAGGTCACGCAGCTCTATATTCCCGCCTACTTCGTCAACCAGCTCAGGCTGACGCAGGACGACAGCCCCGTGCTCTCGATGGAAGGCGGCATCTCGATCTCGGAAGATCCCAATCTGCGCTTCACCTATGTGTCCAACGGCGCCAAGCGCTTTCGCGCGGAAGCGAAAGATACGGATGGACACGTGTTCCGCAACGAGTGGGACGTGGAGAAGCCGGGGACGTGACTAGAAACACCTTACCTCGGCTTCCGCCTGCGCACGCCTCAAATCATTCACGGCCGAGTTCGCCTGCTCCGACGTGCGGAACTGGACGCCGAGATTGCCGCGGACCTGGGACATGCTGAGCGCGGTTTCCGCGGTGACGTAGCGCTCATAGGTGACGATCGACGCCACGACGTCGATCGAGCAGGAACATTGCTCGATCGCCTGCCGGCTCTCGCCATTGGCCTTCATGCAGCCATAGACGTATTCAGCACGCGCCGCCGTCGGATAATCATTGGCCTCCTCGGCTCGCGCCGCGCACGCGGCCAGCACCGCCAATGCGGCGACAATCGGTCGTAGCTGTCCGGCCAGATTCATGAGCGTCCTCCCGCTGGTTGCGACGAAAGCTATGCTATGCGTATTGTCCTGAAAAGCACTCTGTCAGAGGAAACGGCTCACAAGGTGATGAGAGCACTTGGTTTGATAAGAGCACTTGGTCGACCATTGGCGCTTGCGGTGACGCTGGCGCTGACCCTAGCCGGACCCGGCCGCGCCGCGGATACCATCCGCCTTGCGGTGCAGAAGACCGGAACGTTCTCCTGGGAGCTGGCCGCGATCCGCGCCGGTGGCCTCGACAAGGAGGCCGACCTGTCGCTCGACGTCACCGAGCTTGCGAGCCCCGAGGCCGGCAAGATCGCGCTGCGCGCCGGCAATGCCGACATCATCCTGTCCGACTGGCTATGGGTGTCGCGCGAGCGCGCGCTCGGCGCCAAGCTTACCTTCCATCCCTATTCCAGCGCGCTCGGCGCGGTGATGGTGCCGGCCTCCTCGCCGATCAAGTCGCTCGCCGATTTGAAGGGCCGCAAGCTCGCCGTGGGCGGTGGTCCCATCGACAAGAGCTGGCTGCTGCTCCAGGCCCGCATGAAGCAGGACGGCATCGACCTGAAGTCGGAGGCGACCATCGTCTATGGTGCCCCGCCCCTGATCGCCGCCAAGACGCTCGACGGCGAGATGGATGCGAGCCTCAACTTCTGGAATTTCTGCGCCCAGCTGGAAGCCAAGGGTTTTAGGCGCCTCGCCGGCATCGAGGACATCTTGCCGAAGTTGGGGGCCAAGGGCGCGGTCTCCGCCGTCGGCTATGTCTTCGACGAGAACTGGGCGGCGAGCCATCGCGAAGCCGTGGCGCGCTTCATCGCGATGACGCGCAAGGCCAAGCAGTTGCTGATCACATCCGATGCGGCCTGGGACAAGATCGCGCCGCTCACCGGCGCGACCGATCCGGCCATGCTCAAGACCTACCGCGAGCGCTATCGCGACGGCATTCCGCGCCGGAGCATCGACGACGAGGAAAAGGACGCGCGCGTGCTTTACCGCGTGCTGGCCGAGATCGGCGGACGCGACCTGGTTGGGCCGGCGGCCGAGCTCGAGCCCGGCACCTTCTATCGCGCAGTTCCCGGAGACTGAGGTGCTGCGTCTTCTGTCGTTTGCCCTGTTCCTCGCGATCTGGTGGATTGCCGCGCTGTTCGTCGGCGCCGCAAAGCTGCCCTCCCCGCCGGCCGTGCTCAACGTCATCATCGCGGAAGCATCGAACGGCGCGCTGTTCCTGCATCTCGGCGCCACGCTCGCCCGCGTCACCCTCGCCTTCGTGCTGGCGATGTCGCTCGGCAGCGCCATCGGTTATCTGATGGGGCGGGTGAAGCTGGCCGACCGCCTCGGCGACCCCTGGCTGATCCTGCTCCTGAACCTGCCCGCGCTGGTCGTGATCGTGCTCGCCTATATCTGGGCCGGACTGACCGAGGCCGCCGCGATCGCCGCGATCGCCATCAACAAGCTGCCGACCGCCATCGTTACCCTGCGCGAGGGCACCCGCGCGCTCGACCGCTCGCTCGACGAGATGGCGAGCGTGTTCGCGATGCCGCGCTGGCGCGCGTTCCGCCACGTCGTGCTGCCGCAGCTGGCGCCGTATATCGCGGCCTCAGCCCGCTCCGGATTGTCGCTGGTGTGGAAGATCGTGCTGGTCGCCGAACTGCTGGGCCGGCCAAACGGCGTCGGCTTCGAGATCGGCATCGCCTTCCAACTGTTCGACACGCCGCGGCTGCTGGCCTACTCCCTGACATTCGCCGCCGTCGTGCTCGTGATCGAGACCGCGCTGGTGCAACCGTTCGAAGCCCGCGCAACACGGTGGCGACCCCGTGCGGCTTGAGGTCGATATCACAGGCAAGACGTTCAGGAGCGCCGCGGGCGGAACGCAGGAGGTGCTCGCGCCGGTCAAATTCGCGCTTCAGTCCGGCGAGGTCGGTGTGCTGATCGGCCCGTCCGGCTGCGGCAAGAGCACGATGCTGCGCATCATCCTCGGGCTCGACCGCGATTTCGGGGGGCATGTCTCGCGGCCGCCGGAGGCGAGGATCGGGATGGTGTTTCAGGAGCCGCGGCTGTTGCCGTGGCGCTCGGTCGAGCAGAACGTGCGGCTAGCTGCGCCCGATGTCAGCGATGCGAAGCTGTCGGAGCTTTTCAGAATCCTCGAGCTGGAGGCGCATCGCAGCCATTTTCCCGGCGAATTGTCGCTGGGGTTGGCCCGGCGCGTCGCGCTCGCCCGCGCCTTTGCGGTGGAGCCCGATCTGCTCGTGCTCGACGAGCCCCTCGCCTCGCTCGACGACGCACTCGCCGGCCGTTTGCGCGACGAGATCGCGACACTGGTGGCGAGCCGTCCGGTGATGACGCTGCTCGTCACCCACAGCCTGGACGACGCCATCCGGCTCGGCGACCGCCTGTTCTTGCTGTCGCCGAGGCCTGCACGCATTCTTGCCGAGGTACCCATCAGTATCCCACGCGCCGCACGCGGCGACGCAGAGATATCCGCGATCAAGGCAGACCTTGTCCGGCGGACCCAAGGCGAAAATGGCGGCGAACGCGCCGGGCGTGATGTCTCATAGGCAGCAGCCCCGGGCCCGTGCTAAATAAGCGGTCGGCGGAGTTGACCATGAAGCGAAGGATCGCCCTGACGACGCTTGGCCTCGCTCTTGTCGCGCTGGCGGCGCGAGCTCAGGACATGATGCGCGACGTCGACCTGTCATCGCCCGCCATGGTCTCCGCCGAAATGAGCCGGCAGGACGTCGAGGCCGTGCTCGCCAAGACCAGCGCTGGTACACCCGTAGACTTCACCGGCAAGCGCCTGTCGGGTCTCGACCTCTCCGGGCTCGATCTTTCCAACGCAATTCTGCGCGCGGCGCGGCTCAACAAGACGAGGCTTGTCGGCGCGAAACTCGATCATGCGATCCTCGATCAAGCGTGGCTGCTGGATGCGGATCTCACGGGCGCGAGCCTAAAGGGCGCCAACCTGTTCGCCTCGCAGATGGCACGTGCGCGTCTCGACGGCGCGGACCTGTCGGGAGCGCGCATTGCTGCCGACCTCACCGGCGCAAGCCTGGTCGGCGCCTCGATTGCGAACGCGCATCTTGGCGCCGATATGCGCAACCAGTCGATGGGGCTGATGCGTGCGGTATTGAGATCCACCAATCTGGAACGGCTGAACGCGCGCAACGCCGATTTGTCACGCGTCGACCTCGAATTCGCGGTCCTCAGGGGCGCCGACCTGACCGGTGCATCACTGAAAAACGCCCAACTCGGCGGAGCCGATCTGACCGGCGCCATCGTCATCGACGCCGATTTCGACGGCGCCGATCTCGTCTCGGCGAAGCTGATCGCACCGAACGGCCTTGACCGCGCCAAAAATTTCGACAAGGCAAAGAACCGCGAGCGCCTGATCACGAAATGACAGCGCTGCTTTGGGGAGGAATAGCTGATGCGTCGGTGTCTGATTTTGATCGCATTGTTGGTGTGCGGCGGCGAGGCCGCCGCACAGGCCAAGGGCAAGGGCATCAGGCTCTGGAATTTGACCTCGGAGACCATCACCGGCTTCCAGCTATCGCCGGCCGGCAAGCCCGAGTTCGGCCCGAACCAGACCTTGAACGACAAGGACAAGGAGGTCGATCACGACGAGCGGCTGCGCATCACCGGCGTCGAGCCCGGCCGCTATGATGCCAAGGTCAGCTTTCCCAATTCGCGCCAGTGCTTCGTCCTCGGTATCGAGATCAAGGCCGACGCGGTGTTTTCGATCGCCGACAAGGATCTGAAGGACTGCACCAAATAGTGCCGGCGTCACGCCTTGTCATTCGGGTGCGGATATTCGCAACGCCATCGCACCGCCTGCCACTTCGGATGGTCGCCGATCCATTGCGCGATATAGGGCGGCGCAGCCATCGCGCATTGCGTCGGCGACCCCGCATAGTTGAACACCAGATGCTGCTCCTCGCAGGTCGCAGGCGAGAGCAGCGCACACACAGTCACCACTAGGTCGATCGGATTCATGCCGGGATCCTCGCAGAGGCGATGGAGATTAGCACAAATGGTTACGCTCCACGGAGCGGGAAGTTTCAATCCGGTGGGAGAAACGGGAGGCTTTTTCCTCTCTCCCTGCACGCGGGGAGAGGCGAAGAGCGCGCCTAGAAATTGACGCCGAATATGACCCTTGCCTGGTGACGCTCGAAATTGACGAGGTCAAGATTGCCGCTCGATCCGGCCGGACGGCCCCAGGCCTGCATGCTCCAGCTCACGGTCAGGCGCGAGCGCTCGGAAAGCTGGAAATAAGCGGTCGGACCGACGAAGAGGGCCTGGCCTGCGAACTCGCCGAGGCCGATGCCTTCGTACTGCCGGAAGTAGCGCACCTCGCCGCCGAGCAGCACATCGGGCCGCACGCGCACCAGGCCGGCGAAAGCCGCGCCGATCGTCGAGCTCTTCTCGGACAGTCCCGCCACCTCGAAGCGCGCCCATTCGGGTTGATAGATCAGGTTGAGCGCCCCGATGGCGAAATTCGGGATCAGTTCGCGATCGAAGGCGAGCGTGAAATCGGTACCGTACATCCGGCCCTTTGCGCCGGAGGTCTCATCAATGCGGTCGCCATGGAGCTCGGCGGCGACAGTCAAGCCAAACGGCGCGCGCTCGCGATCGAGCAGGCGATAGCGCAGGTCGAGCGAAGCGCCCTGAAAATTGAACTGGCGGCGGTCGCCGATATCGGGGACGCCGGTGATGTCGTGCAGCGTGGCGGTGCCCCCGACCTCGATGCGGAAGTTCGGCAGCGGCACGATCTCGATCTCGACCTCCTGCGCGAGGGCGCGATAGGTCCCGCCGCCTTTGCCGAATCGCCCTGTCGTTTGGGTCTGGAATTCGCGCTCGCCGGGATTGCCGACATCGGTGCCGATCATGAAGCCGAAGATGTGCTCGGTATCAAAACCCTCTTCGGCGCTGACGCATGCCGGTGCGAGCGCGACGGTGCAGGCGGCTATGGTCCAGAAGGTATGGGCTCTCGCGCGCATCCCCAACACTACCACGGCTTCGACGGTGGTTGCCATCGAAGCCGCGGCAGGTCGTCAGTCTTACTTGCGCAAAGCGCAGGCGTACATGTTGATTTCCATGCCGACCAGCACTTCCACGATCTTCGGAGCTTTCCAGGCCATTCGGGGACTCCCAAGGGATTGAGCGCGACATCGCGCGGGCCAAAACCTAGGGCTGCGTCAACGACAGCGCAAGTCTGGAATCGAGCCGCTGACACAGCGAACTGTCGCATCGCGCTCGCAAATTTCCCTCTCGTGCAAAACGCCTTCACTCCCAGTCAAGCGCGACTGCCCTCACCGCAACAAGCGAAGCAGCGCGCGGCCGGCGCGCGAGTTCAGCTCCTTCGCATCCAGCGTTCCATCCCTGTCGGGATTCGCTGCGTTGAAGCGCTGCTCCACCACCGAGAGATATTCGTCGAGCGTGAGAGTCCCGTCGTGATCGGGATCGGCGGCGGCGAGTTCTTTCGCCGTTAACCGTCCGCGCAATTCGCGGGCGTCCAGCGTGCCGTCGTGATCGGAATCGAGCTTGGCGAACAATGCGGTGGCAGCCTTCTTCACCTCGGCAAGATCGAGCGTACCGTCATTGTCGGTATCGAACGTCTTGACCGCGTTGCCGGAGGCCGACCATGCCGGGCCGGACAGCAGTGCAATCGTGAGCGCAAGCGCAACAGAGCGACGCGATATCATCAAAACCTCCCTGATCAAGGGCTCCGATTCGAGCCGGATCGAAACGACATAAGTCCACAAGCCAGCTTCGGTTCAAGCCCGAATTGCAGTCCGCGCACCGCACAACTCGCGGAACCGACGGCCCGAGCGCGGCGCGCTCTGCTTCATGCCGCGGAATTTCTTCAGCGCCTGCGCACAAGTGAGAGTCGTTTGTCAGGTTTCCGTCAGGTGACCGGCATCCGGCGCCCACCATATCGGCGTCGTAAATACGACTTTCGTATTGACGCGTTTTGCATTCGGGCGGAGTGTTGCTGTCGCAGCGTCAATAGGCGCGCATATTGGGAGGAACGGATGAAACGCTTTGCGATGGCCGCGAGCCTCGTCATGCTTGCATCGACTTGTGCAAATGCACAAACCAGCGAGCAGCTGGTCAAGGGCGCGACCGATACATCGAACGTTCTCAACTACGGGATGGGCTACAATCTCCAGCGCTTCTCGACGCTGAACCAGATCAACAAGGACAGCGTCAAGAACCTGGTCCCGGTCTGGAACTACTCCTTCAACGACGATCGCAGCGAGGAATCGCAGCCGCTGGTGTACCAGGGCGTGATCTACGTGACCTCGCACAACGCGACCATGGCGGTCGACGCCAAGACCGGCAAGCAGATCTGGAAGAGCAAGATCGAGTATCCCGCCGAGACGCCGCGCATCGTCTGCTGCGGCATCATCAATCGCGGCGCCGCACTCTTCGACGGCAAGGTGATCCGCACCACGCTCGACGCCAACGTGATCGCGCTCGACGCCAAGGACGGCAAGGAGCTGTGGCGGCAGAAGGCGGCCGACATCAAGGAAGGCTATTCGATGACGGTGGCCCCGCTGGTCGCCGACGGTGTCGTGATCACCGGCGTCTCCGGCGCCGAGTTCGGCACCCGCGGCTTCATCGACGGCTGGGATCCGGCGACGGGCAAGCATCTGTGGCGCACCCATTCGATCCCGTCCCCCGACGAGCCCGGCGGCGACACCTGGAAGGGCGACACCTGGAAGCTCGGCGGCGGCTCGACCTGGATCACCGGCTCCTACGATCCCGAGCTGAACACGGTCTATTGGGGTATCGGCAATCCCGGCCCGTTCAATTCGGCGGTGCGTCCCGGCGACAATCTCTACACCTGCTCCGTGCTGGCGATGGATCCCAAGACCGGCAAGATCAAGTGGCATTACCAGTTCTCGCCGAACAATCCGTTCGACTATGACAGCGTGGCCGAGATGGTCCTTGCCGACATGAACGTCGAGGGCAAGCCGACCAAGGTGCTGATGGATGCCAACCGCAACGGCTTCTTCTACGTGCTCGACCGCACCAACGGAAAGCTGCTCGCGGCCAATCCTTACGTGAAGGTGAATTGGGCGACCGGCATCGACATGAAGACCGGACGTCCGATCGAGACCGACGTTTCGAAAGACGCGCGCGACGGCAAGAAGGTGACAGTCTATCCGTCGATCCTCGGCGGCAAGAACTGGGAGCCGATGTCGTTCAATCCGCAGACCGGCCTTGCCTACGCCAATACGCTCGCGTTCGGCGGCAGGTACAAGACCGAACCCGTCACCTTCAAGCAGGGTGAATGGTATCTCGGCATGGACCTCACCGATCTCTGGGAATGGGGCGACGGTCCGCGCGGTCATCTGAAGGCGATCGATCCCATGACCGGCAAGGCGAAGTGGGAAGCACCAAGCGACATCCCGCGCTTCTCCGGCGTGCTGTCGACCGCGGGCGGCGTCGTTTTCTCGGGCGCGCTGACCGGCGAGTTCGAGGCCTTCGATGCCGACACCGGCAAGAAGCTCTGGCAGTTCCAGACCGGCTCGGGCATCGAGGGACAACCGGTGACCTGGCAGCAGGACGGCGTGCAGTATGTCGCGGTGACGAGCGGCTATGGCGGCGTCTACTCGCTGTTCTCCGGCGACGAGCGGCTTGCCAAGGTGCCGCCCGGCGGCTCGCTTTGGGTTTTTGCGGTGAAGCAATAACCACGGCACGATGCTGACAAAGCTATCTCACAAGACGGTGGCGATCCTCGCCACCGTCGCGGTGCTGACGGTCGCGCTTGCGGCGACCGTTCGTGCCGCGGATGATTCAACCGGCAATCCCGCCCAAGTGCAGATCGACCACGGCAAGTCGACCTATGCCGAGAAATGCTCGCACTGCCACGGCCCCAACATGATGAACCCCGGCACCATCACGCCGGACCTGCGCGCCTTCCCCGACGACAGGACGCGCTTCGTCACCACGGTGAAGAACGGCAAGAACAACAAGATGCCGCCCTGGGCCGATATCCTCAGCGACGACGAGATCGGGGATCTCTGGGCCTTCATCTCGAGCCGGAGGAAGCCATGAGGACCTGGCGCGCCGTATGGAGCGTTGCCGCGATCCTCGCGGCGGCGGCCACGGCTGCGCGAGCGGCCGACGATCCGCTCCGGATCTGTCTCGACGAGGACCGGCCGCCGCTCTCGGTGCATCACAAAGGCAAGCCGGACTCCGGCTTCGACGTGCGGCTGGCGCAGGCGATCGCCGACCAGCTCGGACGGCCGCTGACGATCCAGTGGTTCGAGAGCAAGCTGGATGAGGATTCGAGCCCGCAGCTCGAGGCCAATGCGCTGCTGTCCGACCGGCGCTGCTCGCTCGTCGGCGGCTACGCGCTGACGAGGGACTCTCTCGTCAAGCCCGGCATGACAACGGCACGCTTGCCGGATTTTGCCGGCGCCACCCGCGACGACCGACGCCGCCGCGTCGCGCTCGGCGTGCTCGCACCGAGCCAGCCTTACGTCTATTCGCCGATGACGGTCGTGCTCGGGCCGAAGGCGCAGGGTCGCAAGATCGGCGATATCGGCGACCTCGCAGGGCTTCGCCTCGTCATTGAGAGCGGCTCGCTCGGCGATGCGATCCTCATGACCTTCGACAAAGGACGCCTGATCGACAACGTCACCCATCTCGTCCCCGGCCGCGATGACATCCTGGGCGCGCTTGCCCGGGGGGACTATGACGCGACGCTGATCGACCTCGGCCGCTTCGACGCCCATCGCGCCGCGCATCCTGATACGGCGATCACCGCGTCCGGCTATTATTATCCGATCGGCGCCAACCGCGGCTATGTCGGGCTCGCCAGCGATCCCGCGCTGATCGACGCCGTCAACAAGGCGCTGAGCGGGCTTGCTGCCGAGGGCAAGATCGCCGAATTCGGCAGGCAGGCGGGGCTGACCTATCTGCCGCCGCGGGAGCCTGCGATCCTCGGCGACGTCTGGATGAAGATCATTCAGCGGTGACTCCCCTCGTCATTCCGGGGCGACTGCAGGGCGGGCCCGGAACGACGAGACTGTGGTCGGCCGCAAGCGTCGTGGTCGGCGATCCCGCCGCCTCCACTGGCAAGCTGAAGCAGCGGGCGATCGGCGCCTTCGTCGGCGTGCCGCCCGGCTTCCTCGCCGGCATGGTGCTGCCGCAAAGCCGGGTCGGCTATGCGCTCGCGGTTCTCGCCGCCACCCTGACGCTGATCTCGTTCTCCCGCCACATCGTCGGCTTCGGCCTGCGCTGCTTTTTCATTGCACTCGCCGCTTCCGTCGCCGGCGGCGCCAGCGGCATCGCGGAGGAGCGCATCGTCAACGTGCTGATCGGCGGCACTTTTGGCTTGCTGGCGGTGGCCCTGACCGAAATCGTCTGGCTGCGTGTCATGCGAAAGTGCGATCGTCCGGATGACGCCCGAATAGGCACAGCACGGTCTTTCGAATGCGCCAATCTGTCTCGCCTGTCGCCCATGGCGGAGGCGCCCCGATGCAGTACCTTCGGCAAAAATCCGGGAGAGAATCATGTCCGCAAACCTCGATCGCCGCCACGTCATCGCCGCCGGAAGCACTGCACTCGCGATGCCTTTCGTCTCGCGCAGCGCCTCGGCGCAAGGTGCGTGGCCATCGCGGCAGATCCGCATGATTTGCAGCTATCCCGCCGGCGGACAGACCGATTTGCTCGCGCGCGCCTATGGCGAATTCATTTCCAAGCAGGTCGGAAAGACCGTCGTCGTCGAGAACAAGCCGGGCGCCTCCGGCGCGATCGGCACGGCGGAGGTCGCCCGCGCAGAGCCCGACGGCCACACCATGCTGTGCTCGATCTCGACCACCTACATCATGAACCGCCTGGTGATGAAGAATCCGGGCTACGACATGGACAAGGATCTGACGCTCGTCAGCGTCATTCCGGGCGCGGGGCTGCTGCTGGTGGCGAACCCCAAGACCGGCGTCAAGACGCTGGAGGATTTTGTCGCCTTCGCGCGCAAGAGCGGCAAGGTCAACTTCGGCACCTATAGCGCGGGCTCGGCTCCGCACATGACGATCCACGAGCTCAACAAGCAGTACGGCCTCTCGATGGAGCCGGTCCACTACCGCGGCGAAGCCCCGATGTGGACGGGCATGCTGGAGGGCACGCTCGATGCGGCGATGGGCAGCTTCACTGCTGCGCAGTCGGTGCTGCAAAGCGACCGCGGCACCGTGTTCGCGGTACATTCGAAGAAGGTCGATGCGATCCCGAACGTGAAGACGTTGCCCGAACAGGGCGCGACGTCGAAGTTCTTCACCGTCAGCGGCTTCACCGGCTGGGCCGTGCCAAAGGCGACGCCGCAACCGGTCGTCGACCGCCTGGCGGAGCTTTGCGTTGCCGCCAACAGCGATCCGAAGGTGAAGGACGTCCTCGCGACCTTCGTGCTCGAACCCGCGATCGGCTTCAAGGATACCAATGCGTTGTATCAGCGCGAGTTGCCGATTTGGCTCGAGAGCGCGCGGTCTCTTGGCTTGGAGCCGGCCTGAACCTCGAGGGATGCCGCCGGGCGCGCCCCTGCGCCGCCCGGTGTCCGACCAAAGCCTAGTGTCGGAAAACGCATTTTCCCGCTACGATTTTGCGGCGCTGGCGAAAGATTTCACCGCGCGGACGAGAAAGGCCGCTCGCATGACACCGGATGGCGTCGCCGTAGCCGTCATGATCATCCTGCTGTTTCCGATGGGCTATTTCACGCTGGCTTCGCCCGCTTTCCTGCTGGTGAAACTGGACATCCAGCCCGTCGCTCAGTTGCTGCGCGGAATGTTCAATGCCCATTTTCTGGTGATGCGCGTTGCCGGGATCGTCGGAACGGCAGCGTTCCTGCTCGACGGTCGCCTGGTCGCCGCGATCGGCGTCGGCCTGATTGCAGCCCTGGCGATCTGCGGACGCCGCTGGTTCATCCCGCGGATGGACGACCAGCTCAGCGCGAGTGACGCGGGCGATACCGAAGCCCCGCGTCGGCTGCGACGGCTGCATTGGAGCGGAATGCTGGGTAACGCGGTCCTGCTCGTCGCTCTCCTGGCCAGCATTCCCTACATCGCCATATCGGCGTGAGAGAGTCGGCGGCCGGCCGCAGGCTGGCGTCGGCCTAATGCTCGCCCAAAGCCGCAGCACCCTGCTGCGCCTTGTGGATCGAGGACGGCACCACGCCAAAGTATTTCCGGAACACCCGGCTGAAATGCGATGAGCTGGAGAAGCCCCAGGAGAACGCGACGTCGGTGATGGTCTTGCCGGCGTGGGTCTCGAGCTCCTGGCGGCAGTTCTGAAGACGCGCCTGCCAGATGTAGTCGCTCACCGTGGTGCCGCGCTCCGAGAACAGCATGTGCAGATAACGCTTGGAGCAGCCGAGCTCGGCAGAGATCTGGTCGATGCACAGATCCGGATCGCGCAAATGCTCGCGGATGAAGAACTGCGCGCGCACATACGTCGCTTCGGGGCCGACGCGATCGAGCATCGTATCCGCCTCGCGCAGCGGCAGCAGCAGGAGGTCGATCAGCGAATCGGCGACGCCGACCGCACTGTTCGCCGACAGCTTGGCCGCCTCGTCGAAGGTCGCATGGACGAAATCGTGGGCGATCCGCCCCGTCCCGGTGCGTGACGTCAATTTGCAGGCGGGCATTCGCTGCGACGGGAATCCGCGGTCGCGCAGCAGCGCCTTCGGCACGATCACCACGTCGTGGCGCGTGAAAGCGGGGCTGATGATCGAATGCGGGCAGGAGACGTCGTAGGCGAGGATGTCGCCCGGGTTCAGCTCGATGTGGCGGCCTTCCTGCTCGAAATAGGACACGCCGTAAGTCTGGAAGTGGATCTTGATATACGGGTGTTCATTGGCCTTGGCGCGCGCCAGCGTGTGCGCGATGCGATGCTGGCTGACCTCGATCTGGCAGAGCTTCAGGCGCGAGACGCTGGTGTAATCGATGCGGCCTTCGAGCGAAGACGCTTCCAGCGGATCGACGTCGAAATGCCCACACAGGCTCGTCAACCCGTCGATCCAGCTTTGGATCTGCCGCTTCGGCGTCATTCCCGTCGTCGAGAGCGTGTGAATGGTGTCGGACATTAATCCAGCCAGTGGTTTGATCCGGAGATTCGACGCGAATCGCGACCAGCGCTGCCGGAGCCCTCAGCCGTGATTGCGTGACGTTTACCTCGATTTTGAGCGATCTTTTGGAACGACAGCCACCGTTCCATTGCCACTCTTGAAAGTTAATCCTCCGCCTTAGTTGTAGCGCCGTCAAGCGGAACCTGAGCGTCGAAGACGGTCCCAAGCGATGCGGAAGCTGCTGAATTCGCTACTGCAAAATCAGAATCTTCGCGTCCGTGCGCTGTCAAGCAAACCAGCTTCTCTCTTGGGCAAGTTTCCCGATGACGAAGGCGTTACGGATTGCGGCAGGAACAACAAGAACGGGCCGCTCTGCACGTGGACCCGTGGCTCTCATCAGGAGGAGAAAACACCACAGCATCGTTTCTGGTCCCAACGTGACCGCCCTGCACGAGCAGACGCCGGACGAAAAGCCCGGCGATTAAGCAATGCTTCGGAAACAATAAACGAGACCAATGGAGGAATGACTATGCGCAAGGTACTACTGGCGGCCTATCTTGGCTCCGCGGCGGCTCTCGCCGTCGGCAGCGCGTCGGCCAACGACGAAGTGCTCAAGATGTCGCAGAACCCGAAAGATTGGGTGATGCCGACGGGCGACTACGCCAATACCCGCTATTCCAAACTGAACCAGATCAACGCACAAAACGTAGGCAAGCTCCAGGTCGCCTGGACCTTCTCGACCGGCGTGCTGCGCGGTCACGAAGGCGGCCCGCTGATCATCGGCAACACGATGTACGTCCATACGCCGTTCCCGAACAAGGTCTACGCTATTGACCTTTCCAACGAGAACAAGATCATCTGGAAGTACGAGCCGAAGCAGGATCCGAACGTCATCCCGGTGATGTGCTGCGATACGGTCAACCGCGGCCTGGCCTATGGCGACGGCAAAATCTTCCTGCATCAGGCCGACACCACACTCGTCGCGCTCGACGCCAAGAGCGGTCAGGTGGCATGGACCGCGAAGAATGGCGACGCCAGCAAGGGCGAGACCGGCACTTCGGCGCCAATGGTCGTCAAGGACAAGGTGCTGGTCGGTATCTCCGGCGGCGAGTTCGGCGTTCAAGCCCATATGTCGGCCTACGACATCAAGAGCGGCAAGCTGGCATGGCGTGGATACTCGGAAGGGCCGGATGATCAGATTCTGGTCGACGCCGAGAAGACCACCGCGCTCGGCAAGCCGATCGGCAAGGACTCCAGCCTCAAGACCTGGCAAGGCGATCAGTGGAAGATCGGTGGCGGCGCCACCTGGGGCTGGATCTCCTACGATCCCGAGCTGAACCTCGTCTATTACGGCTCAGGCAACCCCTCGACCTGGAATCCGAAGCAGCGTCCCGGCGACAACAAATGGTCGATGACGGTCTGGGCGCGTAACCCGGATACCGGCGTTGCCAAATGGGTCTATCAGATGACGCCCCACGACGAGTGGGACTATGACGGCGTCAACGAGATGATCCTCTCGGATCAGCAGATCAACGGCCAGCCGCGCAAGCTGCTGACGCACTTCGATCGTAACGGCCTCGGCTATACGCTCGATCGTGCCAGCGGCGAGCTTCTGGTCGCCGAAAAGTACGATCCGAAGGTGAACTGGACCTCCGGCGTCGATATGGACAAGAACTCGCCGACCTACGGCCGCCCGAAGGTGCTCGACGCAGCTTCGACCGACAAGGCGGGCGAGGACCACAACGTGAAGGGCATCTGCCCGGCCGCGCTCGGCACCAAGGACGAGCAGCCGGCAGCCTACTCGCCGGACACACAGCTGTTCTACGTTCCGACCAACCACGTCTGCATGGACTACGAACCGTTCAAGGTGAGCTACACCGCGGGCCAGCCCTATGTGGGCGCGACGCTCTCGATGTATCCGCCGCAGGGTGAAACCCACATGGGCAACTTCATCGCCTGGGACGGCAAGACCGGCAAGATCGTCTGGTCGAACAAGGAGCAGTTCTCGGTCTGGTCGGGTGCGCTCGCAACCGCGGGCAACGTGGTGTTCTACGGAACGCTCGAAGGCTACCTGAAGGCAGTCGACGCCAAGACCGGCAAGGAGCTCTACAAGTTCAAGACTCCCTCCGGCATCATCGGCAACGTCACCACCTATGAGAACGGCGGCAAGCAGTATGTCGCAGTGCTCTCCGGCGTGGGCGGCTGGGCCGGCATCGGTCTGGCGGCGGGTCTGACCGATCCGACCGCAGGTCTCGGCGCAGTCGGTGGCTACGCGGCGCTCAGCAACTACACGGCACTCGGCGGTACGCTGACCGTGTTCTCGCTGCCCAACTAGGCCCGTTCAGCATCGCTCCGGCGCGTGGATCAAACTCCACGCGCCGGCTCGTCTCACCGAATGCCTTCCGAGGAAAATCTCTTGCGTAAAATCTGCTCTGCCATTGCTACGATAGTCTTGGTCGCGTCCGGGGGAATTGCCGTCGCGGACGGCTCCGGTGACCCGACCGCCGTCAAGCAGACCGAAACCGGCGAATGGCTCGATAAGGAAGGCAACCCGACCTACAAGGTCACCGAGGGGGCCGTCGACTGGTACACCTATTCCGGATACCGCCGCTATCACTCGGACTGCCATGTGTGTCATGGCCCGGATGGAATGGGCTCGACCTACGCCCCGGCGTTGAAGGATTCGCTGAAGACGATGAGCTACGCCGATTTTCTCGGCGTCGTCGCCTCCGGCCGCAAGAACATCTCGACTGCCGCAGAGAACGTGATGCCGGCCTTCGGCGATAACCCGAACGTCGCCTGCTACATGGACGATCTCTACGTCTACCTGCGCGCCCGCTCCGACGAGGCCTGGGGCCGCACACGACCCGGCAAACACGAGGACAAGAACGACGCCTACACCAAGAACGAAAACTCGTGCATGGGCAACAAGTGAACGTTTGGAGTCCGACCGAGGCCTGGTTCTTGGCGCCCTGCGAGAATTTGAGGAGTTTACGATGAAGACACGTGCCGCCGTCGCTTTCGAAGCCAAGAAGCCGCTCGAGATCGTCGAAGTCGATCTGGAAGGACCGAAGGTCGGTGAAGTCCTGGTCGAGATCAAGGCGACTGGCATCTGCCATACCGACGCCTACACGCTCGACGGCTTCGACAGCGAAGGAATCTTCCCGTCGATCCTGGGCCATGAGGGCGCGGGCATCATCCGCGAGATCGGCCCTGGCGTGACCTCGGTGAAACCGGGCGACCACGTCATCCCGCTCTACACGCCGGAATGCCGGCAGTGCAAAAGCTGCCTCAGCCAGAAGACCAATCTCTGCACTGCGATCCGCGCGACGCAAGGCAAGGGCGTGATGCCCGACGGCACCAGCCGCTTCTCCTACAAGGGCAAGCCGATCTACCACTACATGGGCTGCTCGACCTTCTCGAACTTCACCGTGCTGCCGGAGATCGCGGTCGCCAAGATCCGCGAGGACGCGCCGTTCGACAAGAGCTGCTACATCGGCTGCGGCGTCACCACCGGCGTCGGCGCCGTCGTCAATACCGCCAAGGTCGAGCCGGGATCCAACGTGGTCGTGTTCGGCCTCGGCGGCATCGGCCTCAACGTGATCCAGGGCGCCAAGATGGCTGGCGCGGACAAGATCATCGGCGTCGACATCAACGATTCCAAGGAGGAATGGGGACGCCGGTTCGGCATGACCGATTTCGTCAATCCCAAGAAGATCACCGGCGACATCGTCCCGCATCTCGTGACCCTGACCGACGGCGGCGCCGACTACACTTTCGACTGCACCGGCAACACCACGGTGATGCGCCAGGCGCTGGAAGCCTGCCATCGCGGCTGGGGCACCTCGATCATCATCGGCGTTGCCGAATCCGGCAAGGAGATCGCCACCCGCCCGTTCCAGCTCGTCACCGGGCGCAACTGGCGGGGCACCGCCTTCGGCGGCGCGCGCGGCCGCACCGACGTGCCGAAGATCGTCGACTGGTACATGAACGGAAAGATCCAGATCGACCCGATGATCACCCACACGCTCAAGCTCGAAGACATCAACAAAGGCTTCGAGCTGATGCATGAGGGCAAATCCATCCGTTCAGTCGTCGTGTTCTAGTTCGAAAAGCGTCACCCCCAAGGAGGATCGACCCATGACTGTTGCACTCCATCCCTCGATCGATAACGGCATCAAACAGGGCAGCGGCAGCTTCGCCGGCGGCACGCTCGTATGCAAATGCAAGGACCACCAGGTCAAGGTCGCCGTCAAGGGCGACGTCGCGCACAACCACGCCTGTGGCTGCACCAAGTGCTGGAAGCCGCAGGGCGCGAATTTCTCCGTCGTCGCCGTGGTACCGCGCCAGAACGTCACCGTGCTCGAGAACGGCGACAAGCTCCAAATCGTCGATCCGTCGGCGGTGATCCAGCGCCACGCCTGCAAGGCCTGCGGCACACACATGTACGGCCGCATCGAGAACAAGGACCACCCGTTCTACGGCCTCGACTTCATCCACCCCGAACTGTTCCAGGAACAGGGTTCGCAGGCGCCGCAATTCGCCGCCTTCGTCTCCTCGGTGATCGAATCGGGCGTGAAGCCGGAGCAGATGGGCGGAATACGGGCTCGGTTCAAGGAGCTTGGACTTGAGCCCTATGACTGCCTGTCGCCGGCACTGATGGACGCCATCGCCACCCACGTGGCGAAGGCCAAAGCCGCTTGAGCAAGGCCGCCTGACATTTGCCGCGCCCCGTCCGCTCGTTGGTTTCCACCACCGCCAGCGAGCCGGACGGGGCCGGCCCCGGGACGATCGCGGCGATGCCGCCGCTTCTCCACTTCTGCGTATGCGAGGGCCGTCAGCTCCCTCAGTCTTGGTCTCTGAATGACAACGCAGGGCCGCCGGCTTCCTGCTTGACGTCCGCGGCGCTTGCGTTTCTCCCTCCCTCGACTGAGGCATCCTGCTTCGTCCGCACAGTTCTTTCTGGCGGACGAAGCTTTTTTCATTGTGCCCATTTCGGGAGGCGCGCGGCGTATGCGGCGCCCTGCTTTTGACAAACCTTCGTTGCAATCTTTTCCCGTCGAGAACAGCTGACTAAAGAACAGCTGACCAGAAGAACACTTGGCTGTGAACGCCGGACCGAGGCGATCTCTGCTACGATCGCATCGTGACGATGCCGCGCGAAATTCAATAATCAAGAACAAGACGGGAGGTATCGAGCACACCCGGACATGACATTCGCATTCCTGCTTCCTGCCGGGATCTGCCCGCACGGGATGACGGCTGGAATACGACGACACGACGCGGCGGGCATTGCACCGACCGACGTCGGGAAAATTTGAAATCGGCAAGCTTATGAAGAGCGAGGGACGATCATGATCAAGGTGAAGATCAACGGCCAGGAACAGAGCTGGGACGGCGACCCGGATCTCCCGCTACTTTGGTTCCTGCGCGACGAGGCCGGGTTGACCGGCACCAAGTACGGCTGCGGCCAGGCCCTGTGCGGCGCCTGCACCGTCATCGTCGAGAAGGAAGCCGTACGCTCCTGCATCACGTCGATCAACGACGTCGCCGGCCGCGAGGTCACGACGATCGAGGGACTGCATCCGAACGGCGATCACCCGGTGCAGAAGGCCTGGCGTCAAGTCAACGTTCCCCAATGCGGCTTCTGCCAGACGGGCCAGATCATGCAGGCGGCTGCGCTCTTGATGGACAACCCAAAGCCGTCGCACGACCAGATCCGCGAAGCGATGTCCGGCAACATCTGCCGCTGCGGCTGCTACCAGCGCATTGAGAACGCAGTCCATCTCGCATCGACGGGAGTGTGACATGAATTTCATCGACAACCCGGGGAAGCTTCGCGGCTTCGAAAAGAACATCCGTGTCGAAAAGATCTCGCGCCGCAGCATCCTGAAGGGGCTCGGCATCACCGGCGGCTTCGTGCTCGCCGCCCCCGTGATGTCGCGCCAGGCGTTCGCCTATGAGACCGGCGCCGGCAAGATGCCGCATGGCGTCGTGGTCGATCCGCGCGTGTTCGTCGCGGTCGCGGCCGACGGCACCGTCACCATCCTCGCTCACCGCGCCGAGATGGGCACTGGCGTGCGCACCAGCCTGCCGCTGATCGTGGCCGAGGAGATGGAGGCCGACTGGGCCAGGGTCAAGGTGGAGCAGGCCCACGGCGACGAGGTCAAGTTCGGCAACCAGGACACCGACGGCTCGCGCAGCACGCGGCATTATTTGATCCCGATGCGCCAGATCGGCGCCTCCGCCCGCACCATGCTGGAGCAGGCCGCGGCCAAGCGCTGGGGCGTGCCGGCGACAGAGGTGAAAGCCGTCAATCACGAGGTGGTCCACAGCGCGACGAGCCGCAAGCTTGGCTTCGGCGAGCTCGCAGCCGACGCCGCCAAGGAATCGGTGCCGAGCATCGAAGGCCTCAAGCTGAAGGACCCCAAGGACTTCCGCTATCTCGGCAAGGGCCAAATCAGCATCGTCGATCTCCACGACATCACCACCGGCAAGGCGCGTTACGGTGCCGATGTACGGCTATCGGGCATGAAATATGCCGTGATCGCGCGCCCGCCGGTGACCGGCGGCAAGCTGGTCTCGTTCGATCCGGACGCGGCGTTGAAGGTCCCCGGCGTCGAGAAGGTGATGGAGGTGCGCGGCTGGCCGTGGCCGTCGAAATTCCAGCCGCTCGGCGGCGTCGCCGTGATCGCGCGCAACACCGGCGCGGCGATCAAGGGCCGCGACGCGCTGAAGCTGACCTGGGACGACGGCCCCAACGGCAAATACAACTCCGTCGCCTACCGCAAGGAGCTCGAGGAGGCCTCGCGCAAGCCGGGCCTCGTCGTGCGCCAGGAAGGCGACGCCGATGCTGCCCTGAAGGGCGCCGACAAAGTCATCGTCGGCGAATACTATCTGCCGCACCTCGCCCATGTCAGCATGGAGCCGCCGGTGGCGGTCGCCGACGTCAAGGGTGACAAGGCGGAGATCTGGGCGCCGGTGCAGAGCCCGGGCGGTACGCGCGAGGACGTCGCAAAAACCCTCGGCATTCCCGAGGGCAATGTCACGGTCAACGTCACCCTGCTCGGCGGCGGTTTCGGCCGCAAGTCGAAATGCGACTTCGCGCTCGAGGCCGCGCTGCTGTCGAAGGAGCTCGGCGCGCCCGTCAAAGTGCAATGGACGCGCGAGGACGACGTCCGCCACGACTTCCTGCACACGGTCTCCGTGGAACGGATCGAGGCGGGGCTCGACAAGAGCGGCAAGGTGATCGCCTGGCGCCACCGCAGCGTGGCACCCAGCATTGCCTCGACCTTTGCCGCGGGTGCAAAGAACGAGGCCCCCTTCGAGCTCGGCATGGGCCTCGTCGACATGCCGTTCGAGATCGCCAACATCTCCTGCGAGAACCCGGAAGCCGCAGCGTTCACCCGCATCGGCTGGTTCCGCTCGGTCTCGAACATCCCGCGCGCCTTCGCGGTACAGTCGATGGTGGGCGAGATCGCGCATGCGACCGGCCGCGACCAGAAGGAGACGCTGCTCGCCCTGATCGGCAGCCCGCGCATCGTCAAGCCCGCCGTGAAGGACATGTGGAACTACGGCGAGCCCTTCGACAGTTATCCGATCGACACCGCGCGCCTGCGCAAGGTGGTCGAGCTGGTCGCCGAGAAGGGCGAATGGGGCCGTCAGGTGCCGAAGGGCCACGGCCTCGGCATCGCCGTTCACCGCAGCTTCGTCAGCTACATCGCGACCATCGTCGAGGTCGCCGTCGACGACAAGGGCAAGCTGACGGTGCCACGGGTCGACACCGCGATCGACTGCGGCACCTATGTCAACCCCGAGCGCATCGCCTCGCAGATCGAAGGCGCGGCGATCATGGGGCTGAGCCTCGCCAAGTACGGCGAGATCAGCTTCAAGGACGGCAAGGTGGAGCAGAAGAACTTTGACGACTTCCAGGTCCTCAGGATGGACGAATCCCCGCTGGTGACCAACGTCTACATCGTGCCGCCCGGACCCGACACGCCGCCGAGCGGCGTCGGCGAGCCCGGGGTCCCGCCGTTCGCGCCGGCGCTGATGAACGCCATCTTCGCCGCGACCGGAAAACGCATCCGCAACCTTCCGCTCGGCAAGCAATTGGAAGCGTAAAGGCGGGAACATAAAGGCGGGAACACAAGGCGGCCTCGCGCCGTTTCCATCGATCTGACAGGAGCAGATCGATGACCCATATCTCAAAGGCGCTCGCAGTTTCGCTGTCGAGCGTCTTTCTTTTGACGGCCACTGGCGCGTTCGCCCAGAGCAACACGACGCCGCCGACCACCGCGACGCGCCCCAGCACGCCGGACCAGAACTCCCTGCCCAACGCCAATGCCCCGCCCCCTTCGACCACCCAGACCACCGGGCAGCACAATCAGAATCCGAAGGTTCAGGAGATGAACCAGAAGGAGAAGGACAAGGTCGACCGCCAGGGCAAATAGCGATCTGGCGCGTTGTGTTGCGACCGCATCGTCATGGCCGGGCTAAACAGTTGTCCCGGCCATGACGACTTCGTGGCGCGGGCAGCAATCCCATCACACATGCAAAATGCGGCGGACGCTGCCGTCCGCCGCATTTGCCCCCTGACACTCCGCTTCTTTCGATCCGCCAGCGGAGCTTACTTCTTCAGCGCGAACACCCAGATGACGCCGCCCTGCGGCACGTTGGCTTCGATGCCGATATTATTGGTCACGAGTGCATCCTGAATGCGCTGCGCATCCACGCCCCATCCCGACTGGATCGCAATGTATTGCGTGCCGTCGATCTCATAAGACATCGGCATGCCCATGATGCCGGAGTTGGTCTTCTGCTCCCACAACAGCTCGCCGGACTTGGCGTTGAAGGCGCGGAAGTTGCGGTCATTGGTGCCGCCGACGAAGACGAGATCGCCTGCGGTCGCCGTCACCGATCCGAACAGCTGCGATTTCGGGAAGTTGTGTTGCCACATCTTCTTGCCCGTAACGGGATCCCAGGCCTGGAGCTCGCCGAAATGATCCGCACCCGGCTTCGTCTTCAGACCGATGTCCTCCGGCTTGGTGCCGAGCCAGAGCTCGCCGGGCTTGAGCGGAAGCTTCTCGCCGGTGAACCCGCCGCAGAAATTCTCGTTGGCGGGCACGTAGACGAGGCCGGTCTTCTGGCTGTAGGCCGCCGACGGCCAATCCTTGCCGCCCCACAGCGACGGACAGAATTCCACGCGCTTGCCGACCATCGGCTTGTGCGCGGGATCGACGATCGGCTTGCCGCTCTCGGCATCGATGCCCTTCCAGACGTCGGTGGAGACGAACGGCCAGCCGGCGACATAGTTGATCTTGGTCGGCGTGCGCTCGAGTATCCAGAAGATCGCATCGCGTCCCGGATGGACCAGGCTCTTGATGTTGCGGCCGTCGCGTTGCAGGTCGATCAGCATCGGCGCCTCGACCTCGTCCCAATCCCAGGAATCGTTCTGGTGGTACTGGTGATAGGTCTTGATCTTGCCGTTGTTCGGATCGAGCGCGAGCACCGACGAGGTGTAGAGATTGTCGCCGGGATGCATCTCGCCGGGCCATGGCGCGGCGTTGCCGACGCCCCAATAGATCGTTTTGGTGTCCTTGTCGTAATTGCCGGTCATCCAGGCCGAGCCGCCGCCGTTCTTCCAGTCGTCGCCCTGCCAGGTGTCGTGGCCGGGCTCGCCTTCGCCGGGAATGGTGTAGGTCCGCCACAGCTCCTTGCCGTCCTTGGCATCATAGGCGGCGACATAGCCGCGCACGCCGAACTCGCCGCCGGAACCGCCGACGATGACCTTGCCGTCTACGATCAGCGGCATCAGGGTCATGTACTGGCCCTTCTTGTAGTCCTGCACCTTGGTGTCCCACACCACCTTGCCGGTCTTGGCGTCGAGCGCGACGACATGGTCGTCGGTGGTGGCGAGATAGAGCTTGTCCTCCCAGAGGCCGACGCCGCGGCTGGTCGGATGCAACTGGAACAGATCGTCGGGAAGCTGCCGCTTGTAGCGCCAATATTCGTCGCCGCTCTTGGCGTCCAGCGCGATCACCTGCCCCATCGGGGTCGCCACGAACATCACGCCGTTGTTGACGATCGGCGGCGCCTCGTGGCCCTCGACGACGCCGGTGGCGAAGGTCCAGACCGGCGTGAGGTTCTTCACATTCGAGGTGTTGATCTGGTCGAGCGGGCTGTAGCCCTGCCCGTCATAGGTCCGCCGGTAGAGCATCCAGTTGGCGGGCTCCGGGTTTTCCAACCGCTGCGCGGTGACCGGCGCGTAGTTCTCGATCGGGCCTGACACGGCGGCGGTCGAGGCAAGACACGTGAAGGCGACGAAGCCGGACAGTAACCATTGTTTCCTGGTCATCGACGTTTTCATGGACGTTTTCATGGACGTTCCCCTTTTGCATCCGTTTGAATTCTTGTTTTGAATTCTTGTCGTTCGTCCCGTCGTCCGCCCATCGGCGGATGCGGCCTCTCGTGACGCGGGCACAACCCGCACGTCCATCATCCCGGCTGCACGCCACCTACCTTTCCGATGAAGTTGCCGGCGACGCTGAGCGAACCGTCAGCGAGCGCCAGCGGCAGCGCCGCGAGCCGTCGCGGCGCTGGCCCGAACACGACCTGCGCGCCCGCGCGAGGATCGTATTCGGAGTTGTGGCACATGCACTTGAACACCTCCTGGTCGCCGACATCGCTCTTCGTCCAGGCCGTGACGGGACAGCCGGCATGCGAGCAGATTGCCGAATAGGCGATGATGCCGTCGACGGCGCGTGCCTTGGTCTGCTCGTCGAGTTCGGCGGGGTCGAGCCGGATGATCAGGATCTCGTTGAGGCGCGAGGCGCTGCGCACGACCGATGTCTTCGGGTCTTTCGGCCAGGCGTGCACCGGCGGTCCGCCGGCCGACAGATCGGCCGCGGCAATGAGTTTCCCCTCCTGATCGCCTTCCGAGAAAACCAGCACATCGCCCTTCTGCGGCCGCTCATCCGAGCCGGGCGGATCCTCGCCCGCATGCACTCGCGTGGAACAGACGAGGCACGTCGTGGTGGCCAGCGCGCCAATCAGGAGCGCCCGCCGCGTTTTCTCCGTGCAGGCATCAGCTTCGGATTCCGATGTGTTGTCGGAGGATGAAGAGGATGTGTTGAACGATGCACTCGACATGTCCGCAAGCAGGCGCTGGAACTCTGCCGAAAAAAAGGCAGAGATTTTTCGCCGCAGTGCATCAATATGGCTTTGCTCGCGCTGATTGAACGCGAATACGCGCATTCACGCGCATATTTTCAATTGCAACGTCACACGACGCGACCGGCATGATGATTTTGCAGATCAGACCGATGCTCTCGGTATTGGTGCAACGCGTCACCGCGCATCGCGATGTCAGCGACATTAATACGGCTGCACGCCTCGGTCAGGCATTTTGTATTCTAGGAGCGGAGCACGTGACGCGGTGAAGCGATGCGCCCGGCAACCGTCGCCGATGCCATCTCAAAGCTGTCGGCGATGCGGCGCGCCTTGTCGATGAACAGCGCTGCCGCCGCCGGCGGGCAGACCTCGCGCGCGGTCTGTTCGAACAAATCGAGCCAGCGGTCGAAATGATGGCCAACCAGGCTCAGCGGCATATGCGGCCGCATCGGCGAGCCATGGTAGCGGCCGCTCATCAGCACGACCGACGACCAGAAATCCCTGAGCTTGGCGAGATGCTCGTCCCAATTCCGCACGATCGCGAAGACCGGTCCCAGCAGCGCATCCTCGCGCACGCGGCCGTAGAAGCGGTTCACGAGTTCCCCAATCATCTCTTCGGTGATCCCCGTGCGCGCGATCGCGTCCTGGGTCAGCAAGTTCCGCCGCGCGGTCGCAGCCTCGCGCTCGGCCTTCAGTCGATCCGACATGTCCTTTATTTATCCGTTCCGTTGTTCCCGCAGGCCGCCCGTTCGACATTGTCGGGCCAATTGCGCGCGGCGTCTTTGTCGCAACGCAAATTGCGGGTCAGGCGGCGGGTACTAAACGCCCACCGCCTGCGCCATTGTCAGGCGCTGTAGGTGTAAAAGCCCTGCCCCGTTTTGCGGCCGAGATGGCCGGCATCGACCATTTCCCTGAGCAAGGGGGCCGGACGGTATTTGGGGTCGTTGAAGCCTTTGTAAAAGACCTCCATCACCGACAACATGGTGTCGAGCCCGACGAGATCGGCGAGCGCCAGCGGCCCGATCGGGTGGTTGCAGCCGAGCTTCATGCCGGCATCGATCTCTTCCGCCGTCGCAATCCCCTCCTGGAGCGCGAAGATCGCCTCGTTAATCATCGGGCACAGGATGCGGTTGACGGCGAAGCCGGGGCTGTTCTTCGCCGTGATCGCCACCTTGCCGACGCGCTGGGCGAAATCCAGCGCCTTGGCGTGGGTGTCGTCGGAGGTCTGCAAGCCGCGGATGAGTTCCAGCAGCGCCATCACCGGCACCGGGTTGAAGAAGTGCATGCCGATGAAGCGGTCGGGGCGGTCGGTCGCCGCGGCGAGCTTCGTGATCGAGATCGAGGAGGTGTTGGTGGCGAGCAGGGTGCGCGGCGACAGCGTTGCGCAGAGGTCCTTCAGGATCTTGACCTTGAGCTCCTCGTTCTCGGTCGCGGCCTCGATGACGAGGTCGCAATCGACGAGCTTCGCGCGGTCGGTGGTGCCGGTGATGCGCTTGAGCGTGGCGTCGCGATCGCCCGCCGACATCTTCTCCTTCTTGACCAGGCGCTCGAGGCTGCCGCCGACGGTCGAAATCCCGCGGTTCACCGCCGCATCGGAAATGTCGACCATCACGACCGAGAGTCCGGCCGCGGCGCAAATCTGCGCGATGCCGTTCCCCATGGTCCCTGCCCCGATGATGCCAACGGTCTGGATCATTGCCTCAAATCCTTCATCCTTACGGGCGTGCCATACCCGGCCCCGCCCCATTGTTCCTGCATCAGGGTCTAGCACCGCCCCCGGGCGGGTGCGACCTGATCCTGCCCCTTCCTTAAAGCATCCAAGGCGGGAATAAAGCCGCCTTTCGGTCGCGCGACGGCATGATTTGGCGACCCCTTGGCCTGTTTGGCCCGAGCTATCCGCGGCATCCTGCCCCCAGGAGCGCCGAGGGTACGGAGGGATCGGGCTCGAGGCGGGAGCGCCTCAACCGAGACGAAGCACCTTGCCTGGATTCATGATGTTCTTGGGATCGAGCGCCCGCTTGATCGTGCGCATGATGTCAAGCTCGGTCCGGGAGCGATAGTGCTGGAGCTCGTCGAGCTTCTCGATGCCGATGCCATGTTCCGCCGAGATCGAGCCGCCCATGGAGGTGACGAGGTCGTTGACGGCCGGTGTGATCGCCGCGGAATACTGGGAGAGCATATCGCGGTCCATGCCCTTCGGGCCCATGAAGGAGAAGTGCAAATTGCCGTCTCCGATGTGGCCGAGCGGATAGGGGCGGATCGCCGGCAGGATTGCGAGCACGGCCTCGAGACCGCTGTCGATAAACTCGGGAATCCTGGAGACCGCGACCGACACGTCGTAGCTCAAGCCCGGACCTTCGGTGCGCGATGCCTCGGCCACACTCTCGCGAATCCGCCACATGTTGCGCGACTGCGCTTCGGTTTGCGCGATCACCGCGTCCAGCACCCGCCCCGCCTCGAGTTGGTTAGCCAAGAACTGCTCCATCCTGTCCGACATGCCGGTGCCACCGTCCTGCCGTGGCCGGGCCGACGACCATTCGAGCAGGAGATACCATTCGGTCTCCGCCTTGAGAGGATCCTGGGTGCCGGGAATGTGGCGCAGCACCATGTCGGTGCACGCACGGCTGATGAGCTCACAGGAGCCGACATTGTCATCGGAGGCGGCATGTGCCTCCGACAGAAGGTCGATGGCTGCCTTGGGATCGCGAATCGCGAGCCATGCCGTGCACACGTCTTTCGGCGCCGGCCAGAGCTTCAGCACCGCCTTGGTGATGATACCGAGCGTCCCCTCGGCGCCCATGAACAGGTGCTTGAGGTCATAGCCGGTGTTGTCCTTCTTGAGTGCGCGCAGGCCGTCCCAGACATCGCCGTTAGCCAGCACGACCTCGAGACCCAACACCAGATTTCGTGCATTGCCATAACGCAGCACCTGTACGCCGCCGGCATTGGTGGACAGATTGCCTCCGATCATGCACGAGCCCTGAGCCCCCAGGCTGAGCGGAAAGAGGCGGTCGTGGCGCGCGGCCGTGTCCTGAAGCGTCTGGAGGATGCAACCCGCCTCCACGGTCATGGCGTAGCCAACTGGATCGACATTCAGCACCTGGTTCATGCGACCGAGCGACAGCACGATGCCGCGGTGCATAGGCCAGGGCGTGGCACCGCCCATCAGGCCGGTGTTGCCACCCTGCGGCACGATGGCAATGCCGTTGTCGTAGCAGAGCTTGACGACAGCGGAGACTTCCGCGGTGCTGGCCGGACGCACGACCGCCGCGGCCTGGCCCGCCAGCGTGCCGCGCCAGTCGATCACGAAGGGCTGCTTGTCTTGCTCATCCAGGATCAGGCCTTTGTCGCCGACGATTGTCCGCAAGCGGTCGAGAACGACTGACGTCACGGGCGCAGTCGGAATCGAGGGAGCGATGGGAGGGGCTGCACCCGGCATGTGTTCCTCACTTTGCGGCTGTTCTGCGCGCTGGGCGCACCGGCCTTCGTTCTTGTTTTCTGTTCTCGGCGGCTGCGCGATGACCCTAGCACAGAGGTCGCGCTTGCGGGAACGTCCCCGGCAGTGAGCCTTATGCAGATTTGCCTGGAATGCTGAATGCAAGCGCACTTCCGCGGAGGTCCCGCATACCCTACTGTGCCCCGATCAAATTCGGATTGGAGATCATGAGCCGTTTCTGGAGTCCGGTCGTCCACACGCTTTCGCCCTACGTCCCCGGCGAGCAGCCGAAGCAGGACGGCATCGTCAAGCTCAATACCAACGAGAATCCCTACCCGCCCTCGCCGCGCGTGCTGGCGGCGATCGCATCGGCTGCGGAGCGGCTACGCCTTTATCCCGATCCGGGTGCGACGCGCCTGCGCGAGGCGATCGCGGCCCATTGCGATGTGGGGGCCGAGCAAGTGTTCGTCGGCAACGGCTCCGACGAGGTTCTGGCCCACACCTTCCAGGCTCTTCTGAAGCACGATACGCCGCTTCTGTTCCCCGACGTCACCTACAGCTTCTACCCCGTCTATTGCGGCCTCTATGGCATAGCGCACGACGAGGTGCCGCTCGATGCCGCGATGAGGATCGATATCTCCGACTACAGGCGACCATCGAGCGCCATCCTTCTCTGCAATCCGAACGCTCCGACCGGCATCGCCCTTCAGCGCGACGCAATCGCATCGCTGCTCGCCGAACAGCCGGACCGGCTGGTGGTGGTGGACGAGGCCTATGTCGATTTCGGTGCCGAGAGCGCCGTGCCGCTGGTTGCGCGCCACGACAATCTGCTGGTCATCCAGACCTTCTCGAAGTCGCGCTCGCTCGCTGGCCTGCGGGTTGGCTTTGCCGTCGGCCAACGACCGCTGATCGAAGCGCTGGAACGGGTGAAGGACAGCTTCAACTCCTATCCCGTCGATTGCCTCGCCATCGCCGGCGCCGTCGCCGCGATCGAGGATGACGGCTGGTTCCGCGAGACCCGCGCCCGTATCATCGCAAGCCGCGAAACGCTGGTCCGCGAGCTTGGACAACTCGGCTTCGAGGTGTTGCCGTCGCTCGCAAACTTCGTCTTCGCGCGCCATCGAAGCCGGAGCGGAGCAGATCTCGCGGCAGCACTTCGCCAGCGTGGCGTTCTGGTACGGCATTTCGGAAAGCCGCGCATCGAGGACTTCCTGCGCATCACGGTCGGGACCGAGGCTCAGTGTGGCCAGCTTGTTGAAGTGCTGCGTGGCCTGATCTGATCCCCGACGGTCTCGGCATCGGCCAACGTCAAACGATGAGCCCGAACGCGAACGTCGTGCCATGCCGCCCGCGGCTTTGATTTCCGGTCAAATTCGGGCTACCAAACCGCTCCACGCGTACCCGCAGGGAATTAGACGTGAAATACCTCCGCAGTCCCGAAATCGACGCACCCAAGACATTGTGGCGGGCGCCGAAGCTCAGGCACGGATGAACGACTTCGCGCGATCCATCGGCGCCGCATTCACGCTGATCGGCGAGGCCGATGCAGAGCTGCTGGGCATCGTCGGACTGTCGGTGCGCGTCAGCCTGACCGCCAGCATCGTCGCGCTTCTGATCGGGGCGCCGTTCGGGGCCCTGCTTGCGATCACCCGGTTCCGCGGGCGGCAGATCATCATCGTACTGACCAATGCCTTGCTTGGCCTTCCGCCGGTCGTGGTCGGGCTCGCGCTTTATCTTCTGCTGTCGCGGTCCGGCCCGCTCGGGGCGGCCGGCCTGTTGTTCACGCCGGCGGCCATGGTGATCGCACAGTCGCTGCTCGCAACACCGATCGTGGTCGCACTGGTGCACCGGCCGGCGAGCCTGCTGTGGGCGGAGTATGGCGACCTGGCGCGGATCGACGGGCTGTCGGCGCTGCGCAGCATGGCGCTGCTGCTCGCGCTGGGCCGGACCTCGCTGCTGACGGCCTTTCTCGCAGCCTTCGGGCGCGCGATCGCAGAGGTCGGCGCCATCATCATCGTCGGCGGCAACATCCGCGGCTTCACGCGCACGATGACGACCGCGATCGCGCTGGAGACCAGCAAAGGCGACCTGCCGCTGGCACTCGGGCTCGGGCTGATCCTGCTCGCACTCAGCGTCGCAGTGTCGACCGTCGCCTTCCTGCTAGTGGGACGCGTTGGGGAAAAATAGCTGCTCGCCGCCGACCTTGTAGCCGGCGATCGCATCCTGCCCCTTCGGAGAGATCAGCCAGTCGATGAAGGCCTGCCCGTCCTGCGCCTTCACGTTCGCATGCTTTGCCGGATTGACCAGCATGACGCCGTACTGGTTGAACAGCCGCTTGTCGCCTTCGGTCAGGACGGCAAGCTCGCCGCGATTCCGAAACGAGAGCCAGGTACCGCGGTCCGACAGGAGATAGGCATTCGACGACGACGCCATGTTCAGGGCCGGGCCCATGCCCTGGCCGATCTCGCGATACCAGCCGTCCTTGTCCGCACTGAGGTCGACGCCCGCCTCCTTCCACAGCCGCAGCTCGGCCGCATGCGTGCCGGACTTGTCGGCGCGCGAGATGAACGACGCCTTCGCGGCCGCGATCTTGCGCAGCGCCTCGGCCACGTCCTTGCCGCCGGCGATCTTTGCGGGATCGCTCTTCGGCCCGACAATGACGAAGTCGTTGTACATGACGTCGAAGCGCTTCACCCCCTGCCCTTCGGACATGAACTTGTCTTCGGCAGGCCTGTCATGGACGAACACGACGTCTGCATCGCCGCGCCGCCCGATGTCCAGCGCCTGGCCCGTGCCGACGGCAACGACCTTCACATCGATACCCCCGGCCTTCGAGAACAGCGGCAGCAAATAGCCGAACAGCCCCGACTGTTCCGTCGACGTCGTCGAGGCCACAGTGATGGTGCGCTCCTGCGCGAATGCGATCGTGGACCAGAGCAGAACCGCTCCGAGGACGACTATCTTTCTCATGCCTCGTCTTACACCAGATGCCGGATGTTCCAAGCTCTACTGTTGATAGAGCCGTGCAGGGAACCCCGACATTTGGCGCAACGCCCTTGGCGCGATACTCGCGACGCTGCCGATTGGGAACGTCCGCCACGCGCGCGGATTGTCCGGAGGTAGACCCAGGAGGACAACCAGATGAAGAAGTTCATTTTAGCATCCGCGTGCATCATGGCGCTGGCGACCGGCGGCGCCTTCGCACAGACACAACCCGCTCCGGGCGCATCCGGCCAGGGCTACGTCGGCCCGTCCTCGCGAGGCCCCACGACCAAGGGCATGACGACCGGCGCGTCGTCGAACATGCAGAACGAGGCCGCCGACAGCAAGGGCAAGCAGACTCCGTCGGCCGGCGGTAGCAACACCAATAACATGGGCAGCCAAGCCGGCGGCGGCGCGGGCTCCGGCAAATAGGCCGGCATCGATTGGGAATCTGGAGAGGGAACGACGGTGCAGATTGCCTGTGGCTCGGGCTCTTTCGCCCAATCGTCTTCATGCAGCCAAGCTTGTTGTCATCGATGAATAGCCCGCGGGTGACGGAGGCATGGATGTTCTGCAATTGGTCCCACCTACATTGACATCAGTGTGACGGCCGGGGCAGTTTTTAAATTGCTGGCGAATCAGCGATTGCCTCACGCCGAGTACCTCTTGGACAACTCCCAGTGCTTTCGAGACTGATATCGTTGCTGCGCCGCATTCCCGCGGTGAAATGGGCGTTTACCCGGCTTCGGTCCTTGCAGCAGGGCGGCAGCATTGACGTCGCGCCTGATACCGCAGACGCTTCGCCCGCCATCGTTGCCGAAATTGCAGAAGCCGCTCCGGCTCTCGACACCAGCAACAGCGCGGATGCGTCGCACTGCGACGCCGCGGTCGCGGCTTCAGCCGCCGAAGACGACGCCGCCAGCTCTGTCATCGCGGAGGGCCCGTCGGAAGCGCCGGCCGATGTCAGCGGAAGCGACGATTCATCCCGGGAGACGCCGACGGAAGTCGAGCAGGTCGTCGTGAAGGAAGCTTCGGTCTCGCCCATCGACGTCGAGCGCGAGCCGGTCGACGTCTCCGAATTCATCATCAACAGCGATCCATCTTCCGAACTCGCGGCCGACGCTGAGCCCGTTGTCGCGGAGAAGGCTTCGTCCGTCGATGTCGCTCCGGTTGATGCCCCCGCTCTCGTCGTCAACGACGATCATCCCACTGCCGTCGACGTGGATGCTCGCTCGACTCCGCACGCCACGTGTGTCGCGTCTGCCGATCGCGAAATCTCGGCGGAGCAAGTCCCTGAGGACAGCAGCGATCCGTCGGCTCTCGTGTCTCCTTCTCCCGAGATCCGCAATGCACCGAAAGTTGGCGCGCGAGCTGCAGAACCCACCGACCGCGCCGCACTGATCCGGCAGCGTTGGGCGGAGACCGGGATCAGGATGTGGAATCCACGGCTTCACGGCGCCGGCGATGCCACGCTGAACATCCAGGGAAGCGTCGGGCTGCTGCCGCCCGCGCCCGGCGAGACGATGCCGCGCTACGACAAGCTGGAATTCGGGATGCTCGGCGGACAGATCGTCTGCGAGGGCGTCATCGTCGAGGCGCCCACGCAGGCCGGCCACCGCAGCTTCACCCACCTCGCCGAGCCTGGAAAACCCGAGCGGGTCCGCGAACCCATGCGGGAACGCCAGCCCGCTCTCGCCTGATCCCCCTCTATCTTCGGCGACGATGCGCGCGATGTGTTAGGCTGACGTCCTGAACACAGGAGGTCACATGCCCGCAAAATCATTGCGACTGGTCGTGATCGACGCCCTCTGTGTCTCGCAAGCATCCCTTGCGGCGTCCGGCAAGCGGCCGCGCCACGCGCACGCGACAGCGCCCGCCACCGATCCGGCCGCGCCCTACAAGGCCGACCGGCTCTCCTCCTCACGCGGAGAGACGATCCTCAATACGCCCGGCCAGACCACCGTGCTGACGCGAGAGGTTCTCGACGACAAGAACGCGACGAGCCTCAGGGACGCCATGCGCTCGACCGCCGGCGTGACGATCGGGCGCCAAAGCGCGATGAGATGAGGATGAATCATCATCGCGCTTTAGGTTGTTGTTTGAGCATGATCTTTTCGGAAAACCGCTTCGCACGTTTCCGGATCATGCTTTAGGCCACTTCGCGCGCTCAGGGGATCGGATAGCCCTTCCAGACCCACTCCAGTGCCGACGGCAGCGTCTGCGCGATCGTGGGACGATCGACGTGCTTGGCGTTGCGCACGAACAGGAACTGATAGTGGTAGCCCTTCTCCGCCAGCACCTTGGCCATCAGCGCGTTCGACAGGGTCCAGTCGTGCATGCCGTCGGGAATGGTGGGGTTCGGATAGAACAGGTCCTGGTCGCCGCCGAAGAACCAGAAACGGATCGGCTTGGTCGGCGCAGCGACGATCAGCGGCACGCCGGGCGGCTCGGCCGGCGTGAGCACGCCCGCCTTGGAGATGAGGTCGGGACCGGCCGGCCCCGTCCATGCACTGTGATATTCCCAGGCGCCGCCACGCAGCGACGGGTCATGCGGCCATTGCTGGTTGACCATGGTCGGCGAGAAGGCCAGCACCCGGCGATAGAGATCGGGATAGAACCACGCCATGGTGAAGGCCGCAGCCCCACTCGAGCTCAGCCCCATGGTCGCGCGCCCGTCGGGATTTCTGGTGAGCCTGACCTCGGCGTTCTTTTCCACCAGCGGCAGCACTTCACGCTCGACGAACTGCGCGTAGGCACCTGACACCGCGTCATATTCGCGGCCGCGCTGGCTGCCCTGCGCATCCTGCCCGCCATTGCCGATCTGGATCGCGATCATCGGCGGCACACGACGCTGCGCGATCAGATTATCGAGCGTCGCGGCGAGATCCTTGTAGGCGTTGGAGCCGCCGTCGCCGATCACGATGAACGGCGCCTCGGTGCCGCGCACATATTGCGCCGGCACGTAGACGTCGATGGTACGCGACCAGATCCCTGGGTGGCTGGTGGTGACGATCATGTGCGACTTGTCGTCAGGCGCCGTGACAGTCGTCATGATCGAGGAATTGGTGCAGCCGGCGACATCGTCGCGGATCAGACCCGGATTGTAGATGGTGCTCTCCTTCGACGACAGCGTGAAGGATTTTGTGGTACCGCGCGGCACGCCCTCCTTCGCGACCGTCTCCGGCGCAGGATTGTGGGTGGGACCGATGATGAAATTGCCCTCGGCACCCGGTGGCGGCAGCGTTCCGTCAGACAGCTCGGTGGCGCGCGGGTAATTGGGATTGGAGGGATCACGCGTCGGAGGCGCCGTCTTGAAGTCGAGACCCGTCGTATCAATGAAGAACGGGCCCGCCTTGTCGGTGGTGTTGGCCCCAGGCGGTACAGCCATGTTCTGGGTGACGCAGGCCGGCTGCGAGACGGCGATCGACGTGAAGGAGAAGACGGAAATCAGCGTCCCCGCAAGGACGGAGAATGAATTGGCCATTTTAACTCCCGGTGCCGACGAGTCTTTCTGGCTCGTCTTGAGGCAAAGTATGGCGAGCCGCCTGCGCGCGGTCAAACGCCAGCCGGCCGCGTTGCAGCAATGGCCGCCATGCTCAAACCGGGCAGGCCTCGTTATTCCGCGCATGCCACGAAATTTTCCGGACGCGTGGCCGTTGCTGCCGCACCTCGCACGACGTAGCTTGCCGGCCGGCCGCGCGAAGGCCGCGCGCGGTCAAAACGACAAGAACAATCTGTAAGAAAAATCTGCAAGAAAAATTTGGGAGGCAAACTATGAAAAAGCTCACGGCCGCGCTGTGCGCGCTGGCGTTCCTCACAACCGGCGCGCAGGCGCAGACCGTCAAGGATTTCATTGCGGCAGTCACCAAGAAATGGACCACGCCGTTCGAGCCATTCCAGCTCATCGGCAACATCTACTATGTCGGCACCGACGGCATCGCCGTCTATGTCATCAAGACCTCGCAGGGTCTGATCCTGATGGATACGGCGCTGCCGGAATCGACCGGCATGATCAAGGACAACATCGCAAAGCTCGGTCTCAAGGTCTCTGACATCAAGATCATCCTCAACACGCACGCGCATTTCGACCACACCGGCGGCTTCGCCGAGATCAAGAAGGAGACCGGCGCGCAGCTCATCGCCGGCGAGCGCGACAAGCCGCTGCTCGAAGGCGGCTACTATCCCGGCGACGAGAAGAACGAGGACCTCGCCTTCCCGGCGGTGAAGGTCGATCGCGCCGTGAAGGAAGGCGACAAGGTTACCCTCGGCGATACCACGGCGACGGCGCATGCAACCCCTGGCCACTCGCCGGGCTGCACGAGCTGGGAGATGACCGTCAAGGACGGCAACCAGGATCGCGAGGTGCTGTTCTTCTGCAGCGGCACGGTGGCTCTCAACCGGCTGGTCGGCCAGCCGACCCATGCCGGTATCGTCGACGACTACCGTGCGACCTACGCCAAGGTGAAGGCGATGAAGATCGACGTGCTGCTCGGGCCGCATCCAGAAGTCTATGGGATGCAGGCCAAGCGCGCGGAGATGAAGGACGGCGCGCCGAACCCGTTCGTCAAGCCGGGCGAGCTCGCAACCTACGCCACCAGCCTGTCGGAGGATTTCGACAAGCAGCTCGCCAAGCAGACGGCGGCGCTGGAGAAGAAATAGCGGTCATCGGATGCTGCCCTTCACCTCTCCCCGGCGGGGCCCGACGGGGAGAGGTGAACTCGCGTCCGGCACGCGCCTCGACGTGCGCCAATACGCTGCGCAGATGCGCATGGTTAGCAGGACGTAGCCGCAAACGGCACAACAGCGCCGAAACGCCCGGCTCTGTCGCCACATATCCTTACCGCGGCCTCACCAATGCACGCGGCCGGAAAATGCAGCGGTAGCGTGCAACCTGCGCTGGCTATTCCCGCGAAATCCACCTAACGCGACCTTTACCCCCGCCGTGCAAGATCGCCCATGTTTTGAAGGCGATCCAGGGCTCGTATTGCAATGCCTCTCACCAATTTGAAATCTCATCTCGCCGCCGCGATGCAGCTGTTTCGCGTGCCTGCCGACCCCGACCTCACGCGCGCGCAGTTCGACGCCTTCTCCAAGCAGGTCCCGCTGCTCTACTTCCTCCTCATGAGCAACTCGATCGCGGTTGCCTATACCTATGTGAACGTGGCCCCGGACTGGCTGACGCTGATCGTGCCGTCAGTGCTGACCGCGCTCGCCGCACTTCGCACCTTCTGGTGGCTGCGCCAACGGCATCTCGTGCGCACCGATGCCGACATCCTGCGCAATCTGCGCGCCACCAACTGGATGACATTGCCGATCGGTGCGGGCTTCACCGCCTGGTCCTTCGCGCTCTACCCTTACGGCGATCCATTCGCCAAGAGCCAGGTCGCCTTCTACATGGCGGTGACCGTGATCGGCTGCATCTTCTCGCTGATGCATCTGCGCTCGGCGGCGCTGATCGTGACGCTGGTCGTCGACGTGCCGTATGTGCTGTTCTTCTGGGCCACCGGCGAGCCGACACTGAAGGCGATCGCCGTCAACAATTTGCTCGTGTCGGGCGCGATGGTGACGGTGCTGTTCATCTATTATCGCGACTTCGCCGATCTCGTCACGAGCCGCAAATCGCTGCTGGCGCAGCAGGCGGCCACCCAAGCCCTCTCGGACGAGAACTTCCGCCTCGCCAATCTCGATTCCCTGACCGAGCTGCCGAACCGCCGCCGCTTCTTCGCCGAGCTGTCGAGCGCCTTCGCTGACGCCGAGCGCAGGAGCGTTCGCATCGCGGTCGGGATCATCGACCTCGACGGCTTCAAGCCGATCAACGACAATTACGGCCATTCGGTCGGCGACCGCGTTCTGATCGAGGCGGGTCGGCGCATCCGCGAGGTCTGCGAGGGTTTTGGCCCGCAGCGGGTGGAATTCGCCAGGCTCGGCGGCGACGAATTCGGCCTCGTCGTGTGTGGCGACCCCGACGACGCGGATCTGATGCGGCTCGGCGAACGCATCGGTGACCAGGTCAAGCTGCCCTATCAGCTCGACACCGCCCATACCGGGCTGTCCTGCTCGATCGGCTTCGCGCTATTCCCGCAATCGGCAACGACGGCGGAAGCGCTGTATGAATGCGCCGACTATTCGCTCTATCACGCCAAGCGCCATCTGCGCGGCCGCACCGTAATCTTCTCGAGCGAGCTCGAGGCCGAGATCCGCAGCCGCGGCGTCATCGAGAATTTGCTGCGCACCGCCGATTTCAGCACCGAGATGGACCTGGTGTTCCAGCCGATCGTGGACGCCATGCGTGAGCACACTACCGGCTTCGAGGTGCTGGCGCGCTGGCACAGCGCCCGCCTCGGCCTGGTTTCGCCGGCCGACTTCATTCCGGCCGCCGAGCGCATCGGCCTGATCCGGCCGCTGACGCAGGCGCTGCTGGTGCGCGCACTGGCGACGGCAAGGACCTGGCCCGACCACATCCGGCTGTCGTTCAACCTGTCCGCCCACGACGTCTGCTCGCCCGAGGGCATCCTGCCGCTGATCACCATCGTCGAGAAGAGCGGGCTGCCGCCGCACCGGATCGATTTCGAGATCACCGAGACCGCCGTCACCTTCGATTTCGTGCGCGCACAGCAGTCGATCGCGGCATTGAAGGCGATGGGCTGCGGCATTTCGCTGGACGATTTCGGCACCGGCTATTCGTCGCTGAGCCACGTGCACCGGCTGCCGCTCGACAAGATCAAGGTCGACCGCAGCTTCGTCGCCGACATCAACGACAATCCGGTGAGCCACAAGATCATCAAGTCCCTCACGGGCCTCTGTGACGACATGGAGATCGCCTGCGTCGCCGAGGGCGTCGAGACTCGCGCCCAGCTCGACACCCTGCGCCGGCTCGGATGCGACTTCATCCAGGGCTACTACTTCGCAAAGCCCATGCGGGGCGACACGATCGACCAGTATCTCGCAAAGGAACGCCAGCGCCTCGACGGCGCCGGAGCAAAGATCGTGGCCTGAGGCGCGCCTAGCCGAGACTCGGCAGATCGAGCCCGTTGTCGCGGGCGCATTCGATCGCGGTGTCGTAGCCCGCGTCGGCGTGGCGCATGACGCCGCTGGCTGGATCGTTCCAGAGCACGCGCGCGATCCGCTTCGCCGCTTCCGGCGTACCGTCGGCGACGATCACCATGCCGGCATGCTGGGAATAGCCGATGCCGACGCCGCCGCCATGGTGCAGCGAGACCCAGGTCGCGCCGCTGGCGCAGTTGAGCAGCGCATTGAGCAAGGGCCAGTCGGACACTGCGTCCGACCCGTCCTTCATCGCCTCGGTTTCGCGGTTGGGGCTCGCCACCGAGCCGCTGTCGAGATGATCGCGGCCGATCACGATGGGTGCCTTCAATTCGCCGCGCGCCACCATTTCATTGAAGGCAAGGCCCAGGCGGTCGCGATCGCCGAGGCCGACCCAGCAGATCCGCGCCGGCAGGCCCTGGAACTTGATGCGCTCCCTGGCCATGTCGAGCCAATTATGCAGGTGCTTGTCGTCCGGCATCAGCTCCTTGACCTTGGCGTCGGTCTTGAAGATGTCCTCGGGATCGCCCGACAGCGCGGCCCAGCGGAACGGCCCGACGCCGCGGCAGAACAAGGGGCGGATATAGGCGGGTACGAAGCCGGGAAAATCGAAGGCATTCTTCAGACCCATGTCCTGCGCCATCTGGCGGATGTTGTTGCCGTAGTCGAGCGTCGGGATGCCTTGCGCATGAAAATCCAGCATCGCCTGGACGTGCTCGACCATCGAGGTTTTCGAGGCGCGCTCCACGGATTTGGGATCGGCGGCGCGCTTGGTCTCCCACTCGGCGAGCGTCCAGCCCTTCGGCAAGTAGCCGTTGATCGGATCGTGCGCGCTGGTCTGGTCGGTGACGATGTCGGGCCTGACGCCGCGGCGGACCAGCTCAGGAAAAATCTCCGCGGCATTGCCGAGCAGGCCAACCGAGACCGCCTTCTTCGTCTTCGCCGCCTCCGCCATGATCGCAAGCGCCTCGTCGAGTGTTGCGGCTTGGCGATCGAGATAACCGGTGCGCAGCCGCATCTCGATGCGGCTCGGCTGGCATTCGACCGCGAGCATCGAGGCACCGGCCATGGTCGCAGCCAGCGGCTGCGCGCCGCCCATGCCGCCGAGACCGGCGGTCAGAATCCATTTGCCGGCGAGGCTGCCGCCATAATGGCGACGGCCAACTTCAACGAAGGTTTCGTAGGTGCCCTGCACGATGCCCTGGCTGCCGATATAGATCCAGGAACCCGCCGTCATCTGGCCGTACATCATCAGGCCCTTGCGATCGAGCTCGTTGAAATGATCGAGCGTCGCCCAGTGCGGCACGATGTTGGAGTTGGCGATCAGGACACGCGGGGCGTCGGCATGGGTGCGGAACACGCCGACCGGCTTGCCGGATTGGATCAGCAGCGTTTCGTCGGCTTCGAGCTTGCGCAAGGCCGCCGTGATCCGGTCAAAGCTCTCCCAGTCTCGCGCGGCGCGGCCGATGCCGCCATAGACGACGAGCTCGCTCGGACGTTCTGCAACGTCCGGATCGAGATTGTTCATGAGCATGCGCAAGGGCGCTTCCGTCAACCAGCTCTTGGCGCTGATTTCGCTGCCGCGGGGCGCGCGGATGATGCGGTCATTGTCCAGTCGGCGGTTCATGCGGAACACCTCGTCAAGCAAGTGTCGGAAACGGGTCAGTTGAAAGCACGGCGAGCACTGCCGCCGGCAGCGCATCGGCTTCGACCAGCGCTGCAGCCCTGGCGAGATCGCCGGCCATGTAGCGGTCGGCGCCGAGCGCCGGTACCTGCTCGCGCAGTGCGGCAATGACGGCAACGAGCGGCGCGCTCGTCGCATGCGGCGCGCGCAACGTGATGCCTTGGGCGGCGACCAAGAACTCGATGCCGAGGATCGCGGCGAGATTGTCGGCCATGTCGGACAGGCGGCGTGCAGCATGCGCGGCCATCGAGACATGGTCTTCCTGGTTGGCACTGGTCGGCGTCGAGTCGATCGAGCAGGCGGCCGCGCGCTGCTTGTTCTCGGCATAGAGCGCGGCCGCCGTCACCTCGGCGATCATGAAGCCGGAATTGATGCCGGGATCGGGAGTCAGGAACGGCGGCAGGCCGAAATTGAGCGCGGGATCGACCAGCGTCGCGATGCGCCGCTCGCTGATCGCGCCGATCTCCGACAGCGCCAACGCGATGGTGTCCGCCGCAAAGGCCACCGGCTCGGCGTGGAAATTGCCGCCGGAGACGATCTCGCCGGTCTCGACCAGCACGAGCGGATTGTCGGTGACGGCGTTGGCCTCGACGATCAGCGTCCGCGCCGCCTGCACGATCAGGTCGAGCGCTGCGCCCGCGACCTGCGGCTGGCAGCGCAGGCAATAGGGATCCTGCACGCGCTCGTCGCCTTCGAGATGCGACAGGCGGATGTCGCTGCCGTCGAGCAGCGCCATCAAGGTTGCCGCCGCCGCGATCTGTCCGGAATGACCGCGCAGCGCCTGGATCTCGGGGCGGAACGGCGCCGTCGAGGCCATCGCTGCATCGACCGACAGCGCGCCGGTGACGAGAGCGGCACGGGCCAGGCGAAATGCGCGAAGCACGCCGGAGACGGCGTAGGCAGTCGAGAACTGCGTGCCGTTGATCAGCGCGAGCCCTTCCTTGGGCCCCAATGTCAGCGGCACGACGCCGGCGGCCGCGAGCGCGTCGCGGCCCGATACGGTCTTGCCGTCCACGATTGCCTGCCCTTCGCCGATCATGACCGCAGTCATGTGCGCGAGCGGCGCGAGATCGCCGGAAGCGCCGACCGAACCTTGCTGCGGCACCAGCGGATAGACGCGCCGCGCCAGCATGGCCTGCAGCTGCTCGATCACCTCGCGGCGCACGCCGGAGGCGCCACGCCCGAGCGAAATGATCTTCAGCGCCATCATCAGGCGGACGATCGGCTCGGGCGTCGCCAGGCCGACGCCGCAGCAATGCGAGACGATGAGGTTGCGCTGGAGCAGCGTGGTCTGGTCCGGCGGAATCCGCTTCGACGCCAGCTTCCCGAAGCCGGTGTTGATCCCGTACACGGGAACGTCGGCTTGCGCAGCCCTTGCAACGATCTCCGCGGCCGCGTCGACGCGCGGCCAGAACGAGGGATCGAGTAGCACGGATTGCCCTGCAAGCACGCGCGCGAGATCATCGAGGCTGACCGCTCCCGGCTTGACAACGATCGGCGCGTCTTGCTCCGTCATTGCCCCCTCCAGATCCGACGATGCAGCGGATTGAAGCCGATGCGGTAGACGAGCTCGGCGGGACGCTCGATGTCCCAGATCGCGAGATCGCACCATTTTCCGGCCTCTAACGTGCCGATCTCCTCCCGCACACCGAGCGCTCGCGCGCCTTCGCGGGTGACACCGGCCAGGCATTCGGCCACCGTCATCCGGAACAGCGTCGCACCCATGTTCGTGGCGAGCAGGAGCGAAGTCAGCGGCGAGCTCCCGGGATTGCAGTCGGTCGCCAGCGCCATGGGGACGCCGTGCTTGCGGAATGCCTCGACCGGCGGTTTTTGCGTCTCGCGGATGAAATAGAAGGCGCCGGGCAGCAGCACGGCCACCGTTTTAGCTCTTGCCATCGCGGCGGCACCGGCTTCGTCGGTGTGCTCGAGGTGATCGGCCGACAGCGCCGAGAATTTTGCGGCGAGCGCAGCACCGCCCAGGTTCGAGAGCTGGTCGGCATGCAGCTTGACCGGCAGTCCAAGCCGCCTCGCCGTCTCGAACACACGCGCCGTCTGCTCACCGGAAAATGCGATACCCTCCATGAAGGCATCGACCGCATCGGCCAGGCCGGCCTTTGCGACCGCCGGCAACATCTCCTTGCAGACGAGATCGATGTAGCGATCCTTGTCGCCCTCCGCCTCTGGCGGCAGCGCATGCGCGCCAAGAAACGACGTGCGGATCGCAACCGGCCGCTGACGGCCAAGGTTGCGCGCAGCGGACAGCTGCCGCATCTCGGTCTCGATGTCCAGGCCGTAGCCGGACTTGATCTCGACCGTGGTTGCGCCCTCGCCAATCAGCGCATCGAGCCGCGGCAGCCCGCCCGCGACGAGCTCGGTCTCGCTTGCCTTGCGCGTCGCGGCCACCGTCGAGACGATGCCGCCGCCGGCGCGCGCGATCTCCTCGTAGCTCGCGCCTTTCAGGCGCAGCTCGAATTCATGGGCGCGGTCGCCGCCATAGACCAGATGGGTGTGGCAATCGACGAGGCCGGGCGTGATCCAGCGCTCCTCGCAGTCGATGCGTTCGGCTGCATCGGCATCCGCCGGAAAATCGGTCTGCGAACCTGCATAGACGATACGGCCGCCGCGCGCGGCGATCACGCCGTGCTCCATCTCGCCGAGATCGGGACGGTCGGCCCGCATCGTGGCGAGGCGGGCGTTATGCCAGATCCGGTCGAAGCGCTCTGCCATGCAACTGTCCCTTCGCGGATGTCCCTGCGTCCTGGGATGCTTGACTTATATGTCTAGACATATAATCGTGTCGCGGTTCTGTCCAGCCGGCGTGTAATCATGACCCGACTGCATTTCGCCTCCGCGCTCCTGCCCTCGGGCTGGGCCAATGACGTGCAGGTGGCGATCACCGCCGGCGCGATCGCCGAGGTGACGCCGGGCGTGGCGCCGGCCGCAGGCGACGAGCGCCACCAGATCGCGCTTCCGGGACTTGCGAGCCTGCACAGCCACGCCTTCCAGCGCGGCATGGCGGGACTCGCAGAATTGCGCGGCGATAGCACCGACACCTTCTGGACCTGGCGCGAGACGATGTATCGCTTCGCGCTGGCTATGACGCCGGATGACGTCGCCGCCGTCGCGACACTGCTTTATATCGAGATGCTGGAGCAGGGTTTTACCCGCGTCGGCGAATTCCATTATCTGCATCATGATCGCGACGGCACGCCCTACGCCGACCTCGGCGAAATGGCCGCGCGCATCGCGCAGGCCACCGAGACTTCCGGCATCGGGCTTACGCTGCTGCCGAGCTTTTATGCGCATGGCGGCTTCGGCGGCGCGGCGCCGCATGCCGGCCAGCGCCGTTTCATCTGCTCAGTCGACCAGTTCGCTGCGCTGATGGCCGCTTCGCGCAAGGCGATTGAAAAATTGCCGGGCGCCAATATTGGCATCGCGCCGCACAGCTTGCGCGCTGTGACGCCGGACGAGCTTGCGGCGATCATTCCGCTCGCGAACGGCGGCCCGGTGCACATTCATGCCGCCGAGCAAATGAAGGAAGTCGAGGATTGCCTGGCCTGGTCCGGACGACGTCCGGTGCAATGGCTGCTGGAACACGCGCCCGTCGACCAGCGCTGGTGCCTCATCCACGCAACCCATACGACGAATGAGGAAGTCACTGCCCTCGCCAAGACCGGCGCGGTCGCCGGCCTCTGCCCCATCACCGAGGCGAGCCTTGGCGATGGCATTTTCCCGGCTCGCGAATTCGTCGGTGCCGGCGGCGCCTTTGGCATCGGCACTGATTCCAATGTGCTGGTTGGCGTCGCCGACGAGCTGCGACAGCTCGAATACGGCCAGCGGCTCAAGCACCGCGAGCGCAACGTGCTCTCCGCTGGCGCAGGCCGCTCGACGGGACGCGCCCTGTTCGATCAAGCGCTGGCCGGTGGTGCGCGGGCACTGGCACAGATGTCCGTCGGCCTCACGCCAGGTGCGCGCGCCGACATCGTCACGCTCGACACCACGCATCCCTCGCTGGCGGGGCGCCCGCGCGACGCCGCCATCGACGGTTGGATCTTTGCCGCGGGCAGCGGCGCCATCGATTGCGTGTGGGCCGGCGGCGACATGGTCGTCGAAGGTGGCCGGCACAGACTGCGCCAGACCGCGCGCGAACGTTTCAACGCATCGGTCCGGAGACTCGTTGCATGAGTCTCGCGACGGATACGACCGACCAGCCGACGCTGTACAAGCGAATCCGCGCCGATATCGAGAAGCGCATCCTGACCGGCGAGTGGCCGCCCGGGCATCGCATCCCGTTCGAGCACGAACTGGTCGCGCGTTACGGCTGCTCGCGCATGACCGTGAACAAGGCGCTGTCGGAGCTCGCGCAAGCCGACCTGATCGAGCGGCGGCGACGTGCCGGCTCCTTCGTCCGCCGGCCGCAACACCAGTCTGCCGTGCTCAAGATCGCCGACATCCGCGCCGAGATCACCGCGCTCGGCCGCGGCTACGGCTACGAGCTGATCGGCCGCAAGCTTCGCGCCGCAACCGCTGCCGACCGTGACCGCCTCGGCGTCAAGAAGGCCGGCAAGGTAGTCGCGATCACCTGCCGCCACAGCGCCGACAACGTGCCGTTCGCCGTCGAGGACAGGCTGATCGATCTGGCGTCCGTGCCGGATGCGGCGACCGCGGATTTTTCGCGTGAGCCGCCCGGCTCGTGGCTGCTCCACCATGTTCCATGGACAGAGGCCGAACATACGATCAGCGCTATCGTTGCGGACGATCGCACGGCGGAAGCGCTCGACATCGCCGTCGGCGCACCCTGCCTCGTGATCGACCGCTATACCTGGCGTAGCGCGCGCACGATCACCGCGGTGCGCCTGCTCTATCCCGGTGACTCTCACCGCCTTGTTGCCCGATTCAAGGGAGGCTGAGAGGACGATGTCGGCACAAATCGTGCAACGCTTCGGGCAACGGTTCATGAGGGCCGACCAGGATCAACAGGACGTCAATCCATCGATCGGCAAGAGGACGACAATCATGCGTAGTTCGAAAGTATTTGCGACAATCATTGCGCTTACGGCCTCCACTCCCGTGCTCGCCGACGACGTCAAGGTCGGCGTCGGCATCTCCGGATGGACCGGCTTCGCGCCGCTGACGCTGGCGAAGGAAGCCGGCATCTTCAAGAAGAACGGCCTCGACGTCACCATCAAGAAAATCCCGCAGAAGGACCGCCATCTCGCGATCGCCTCCGGTGACGTCCAGTGCGCGGCAACGACGGTCGAGACGTGGATCTCCTGGAACGCCAACGGCGTCGCGACCAAGCAGATCTTCCAGCTCGACAAGAGCTACGGCGCCGACGGCATGGCCGTGCGCAACGATCTCGCCGCGATCAAGGATCTGAAGGGCAAGACCGTTGCGGCCTCCGCGCCAGGCACCTCGCCCTATTTCGCGTTGGCCTGGATGCTCAAGAAGAACGGCCTGTCGGTGAAGGACGTCACCGTCGTGAACCTCGAGCCGGCCGCTGCCGCGCAAGCCTTCGTCTCCGGCCAGAACGACGCCGCGATGACCTATGAGCCGTATCTGTCGACGGTTCGTGCCGCGCCCGACAAGGGCAAGATCATCGCCACCACGCTCGACTATCCCATGGTCATGGACACGTTCGGCTGCACGCCGAAGTTCTTGAGCGAGAACCCGAAAGCCGCGCAGGCGCTGGCCGACAGCTATTTCGAGGCGCTCGACATGATCGCCAAGGACCAGGCCAAGGCCTACGAGATCATGGGCGCCGACGTGAAGCAGAGCGGCGAGCAGTTCGGCAACTCGGCAAAGTATCTGCGCTGGCAGGACAAGGCTGCGAACCAGAAGTTCTTCGCCGGCGATTTCCTGACCTTCAACAAGGAGGCCGCAGACCTTCTGCTCGAGATCGGTATCATCAAGGCTGCGCCGAAGGTCGAGGACCTCTTCGACGCGAGCTACATCAAGTAAACCTCTTGAGAGCCGCCGGCCCCGTCTCGCGGCGGGGCCGGCAAACTTGTTCACCGCCCGGATAGACAGTTTGATGCGTCCCCTCGATCCTGTGACGTCAAAGCAGCGCGTGGCTTACGGCCTTGCGTTCTTCGTGGTGTTCGTTGCCCTCTGGTCCTGGGCGACCTTCGGCGGCCACGTGTCCAAAGTGTTCCTCGCCAACCCGCTGACCATGGTGCAGGAAGGCGTCGATCTGATCACCAAACAGGGCTTCCTGTTCGACATTGGCATGACGATCTGGCGCGTCGTCGGCGGCTTCGCGCTGGCCGCAATCATCGCGGTGCCGTTCGGCGTGCTGATGGGCGCCTACAAGCCGGTCGAAGCGTTCCTCGAGCCTTTCGTCTCCTTTGCACGCTATCTGCCCGCGTCCGCTTTCATCCCGCTCCTCATCCTGTGGGCCGGTATCGGCGAACTACAGAAGCTGCTGGTCATCTTCATCGGCTCGGTGTTCCAGGTCATCCTGATGGTGGCGGTGACCGTCGGCACGACGCGGCGCGATCTGGTCGAGGCGGCCTATACGCTAGGCGCCAGCGACCGCGGCATTATCCGCCGCGTGCTGTTGCCCTCCTCCGCGCCGGAGATCGCTGAAATCCTGCGGCTGGTGCTGGGCTGGGCCTGGACCTATGTCATCGTCGCCGAACTGATCGGCTCGTCCTCCGGCATCGGCCACATGATCACCGACAGCCAGGCGCTGCTCAACACCGGCCAGATCATCTTCGGCATCATCGTGATCGGACTGATCGGCCTCGTCTCGGACTTCCTGTTCAAGGCGTTCAACGCCTGGCTGTTTCCCTGGAGGCTTGCATGACGACCCTCAAGGTCGAGCAGGTCTCGCGAACCTTTCCCGCGCGCCACGGCAACGCACCGACCAGGGCGCTGGAGCCGACCGATCTTGTGATCGGCAACAACGACTTCGTCACCATCCTCGGCCCTTCCGGCTGCGGCAAGTCCACGCTGCTTCGCATCGTCGCCGGCCTCGATCGCCCGACCGGCGGACGTGTGGTGCTCGATGGACGCGAGGTGACCGGCCCGGGCGCCGACCGCGGCATGGTGTTCCAGTCCTACACGCTGTTTCCCTGGCTGACCGTGCGCGAGAACATCGCCTTCGGCCTGCGCGAGCGCGGCGTACCTCAGGACGAGCGGAACAAGATCGCCGACGCCTTCATCCGCCAGGTCGGTCTGTCCGGCTTCGAGAACCACTGGCCGAAGCAGCTCTCCGGCGGTATGCAGCAGCGCACGGCGATTGCCCGCGCGCTCGCCAATGATCCAAAGATCCTGCTGCTCGACGAGCCCTTCGGCGCGCTCGATAACCAGACCCGCGCCTTGATGCAGGAAATGCTGCTCGGGATCTGGGAGCGCGACCAGAAGACCGTGCTGTTCGTGACCCACGACATCGAGGAAGCGATCTTCCTCGGCAGCCGCGTCATCGTCATGAGTGCACGCCCCGGCCGGATCAAGGCCGAGATCAATGTGGACCTGCCGCATCCGCGCTCCTACAAGATCAAGACCACGTCCGAATTCGTCCAGTTGAAGGAACGCCTGGTCGAGGAGATCCGCACCGAGGCGTTGAAGGTTGCCGAACATGCCTGACAGCCAGCCGCGCGCCGACGGAAAGCGCGTTCTCGCCGACCTCAATGCGCTCCGCGCCATCGGCGCCTACAAGACCGGCGTGCACAAGCCAACCTTCTCCGAGCCGCACAAGCTTTCGCTGGATTGGCTGGTGCAGCAGCTGCCCGACGCAGGCCTCACCGCCGCGATCGACGGCATCGGCAATGTCTTCGGCACCAGCGCAAAGTCGGGACCCAAGCTGCTGGCGGGATCGCACCTGGAGAGCCAGAACTACGCCGGCTGGCTCGACGGCCCGCTCGGTGTCATCTATGCGCTCGAAGCAGCCCGCGTGCTCAATGCCGATCCCTCGTTCAAGGGCGCCGTCGAAGTTGCCGCCTGGTGCGACGAGGAAGGACACTTTGGGCATTTCCTCGGCTCTCGATCTTACGTCGGTCAGGTCACCGAGGCCGACATCGACGCCGCGCGCGACCGCACCAGCGGCCGCACCATGCGGGACGCACTCGCCGACATGGGGCTCGCAGGACGACCGCGCATCGCCGCCGAGCCGGGCCGGCACGTCGGATATCTGGAGGCGCATATCGAGCAGGGCGACACGCTCGAAAGTGGCCACCTTGCGGTCGGTGTCGTCACCTCCATCGTCGGCATCTGGCAATACCAGATCAATTTCGTCGGTGAGCAGAATCACGCCGGCACCACGCGCATGGCGGCACGGAAGGATGCGGGACTGGCGCTGGCCAAATTCTGCGTGGCCATCGACCAGCGCTTCCCTGATACAAGCGGCCCGCGCACGGTCTGGACCACTGGCCGCATCACGCTCGATCCCGGCGCGCCCAGCATCATCCCCGGAGGCGCGGAGATGCTGTTCCAGATCCGCGACGACGATCCTATCGTCATCGCGCGGCTGGAAGCACTGCTGCGGAGCATGGCGGACGAAGCCAACGCGAACGGTCCCTGCACCGTCACCGTGGAGAAGCTGCGCACCGGCGCGCCCGCGATGATGAACGCGGGCATCCAGGACGCGATCGAAGCTGCGAGCAAGGCCCTGGCCGGCGGGCGATCCGTCCGCATGGCCAGCGGCGCCGGTCATGACGCGCAGATGCTCGCGACAATCATGCCCGCGGGCATGCTGTTCGTGCCGTCGATCGGCGGCATCAGCCATCATTGGACCGAGAACACCGCCGACGCCGACATCGTCACCGGCGCGCAGGTGTTCGTCGACGCCTGCCGACGGATCCTGACCGGCTAGAACGACGTGCCGCCACCGAACCTGAACTCCTGAACAATGTCGTACTTGCCCTTCGTGATCGGCACGGCATAGTCGAAGCGCAGCGGCCCACACCGCGCAGGTCGGAGATGCTCCGGTGTTTTGCCCGACGGGCAGCCCACCGGCGCGCCGAGATGCCGGCAACGGACGAGAGGGCCTGCGCGTCCGCTTTGCAGCTATCGAAGATTGCCTGCGACAATTCGGGCACGCTGCGGACATAAAGGCGCGGCAATCGCAGGGCTTGTCGATTCACTCTCGCCCTGCTTCCCCCCGGAGTTCCCATGCCTTCTGCCGACACGCCGGCGACCCGCCTTGCGACCAGGCTTGCCTTCCTCGTCGCGGGGTTCGGCATCGCGTGCTGGGCACCGCTGGTGCCGTTCGCGAAGGCGCGGCTCGCCGTCGATGATGGTGTGCTCGGACTGCTCCTGCTCAGCCTCGGCATCGGCTCGGTCGTCGCGATGCTTCTGACCGGCATCATGAGCGCGCGCCATGGCAGCAAGCCGATCATCATTGCGGGCGGGCTCGGTCTCGCCCTGGTCCTGCCTCTGCTGGCAATCGCGAGCTCGCCGGCGACGTAGATTGCCGTCGTCATATTGCAGTCCGCAGGTCGGGCAGGCCTTGGTGTTGACCTCCCCGGTGGCCGTCCACGACGTCGGCCCCTGGTAGCCCCAGAGCGAGCCGGCATCGGCGTAGACCGCGCCCTTCAGGCCGACCTCCTTAGGCAGGAACCAGAACGGCATCTGCAATTCCATCGATGCGCCCCAGTATTTCGTGCCGCCGAGCGCATCCCCGCTCGCGCCCAAGCTCCAATAAGTGATGTCGCGCGGACCGATGCCGTTGGACGCGAAACCGCGCACGAGGTTCGGACCCATCTGGAAGTGATCCAGCATGCGCAGATCCTGGTTGCCGAGCTTGCTGAGGAGACCGCCCTGGAGATGGATGACGCTGATGATTTCGGAGACGAGCGGCGTGTAGTACTTGGTGTCCAGGGCCGTCTTCAGATAGGTGACGTCGCCGCCGACGCCGGCGAAATCCTGCCGGAAGTCGATCAGCAACCCGTCGGTCGGGTTCTTGGTGTTGTCGAGCGTGTTGTAATTCAGCGTATAGCCGAGCGCCGAGGTCCAGGTCGCTCCGTTCGCCAGCTCTTTTCGGACCGGCAGGCTCGACTCGCCGTCGCCGTAGCAGCCATATCCATAGACGCCCGAATCCGTGGCGTTGGTCGGGTCCACACCGCCCAGAACGTTCTTGATGTAGGCCGGCGTCGGGTTGTACGCCAGCGACGTGTTCGAGGCATTGTTGTTGCAATTGTTGTAGGCGCTGGCGAGCGTGATGCTCTGTTGATAGAGCGAATAGCGGAGCTGGAGCGACAGATCTTCACGCAACGCAAGGCCGATGCGCGGCGAGAAGCCCAGCGTCGTCACGCCGTAGCTGGTATAGCTGTTCGACAATTGCTGGCGCCAGTAGGTGTCGAATCCGAGCGCCATCCGGTAATCGAGCAGATAAGGCTCGACGAAGGACAGCGATATCCCGCGCGAATACTGGCCGTAGCTGACCGACGCCTTGGCGTAGAGCCCTTTGCCGAGCAGGTTGCGCTCGGAGATCGAGACTTCGGCCAGCGCGCCGTCGGACGTGGAGTAGCCGCCCGAGATCGAGAAGTCGCCGGTCGATTTCTCTTCGATGTCGACGATCAGGATCACGCGGTCGCTCGACGAGCCGGGCTCGGTGACGATCTTGACGCTCTTGAAGTAGTCGAGGTTCTTCAGGCGCCGCTCGGCACGGTCGACCAGCGCGCGGTTATAGGCATCGCCCTCGGAGATGTCGAATTCGCGCCGGATCACGTAGTCGCGTGTGCGGGTGTTACCGCGGAGGTTGATGCGCTCGATATAGGTCCGCGGGCCCTCGTCGACATTGAACACGACCGACACCGTGTGCGCCTCGAAGTTGCGGTCACCGCCGGGACGGACCAGGGCGAAGGCATAGCCGCGGCGCGACGCCTCGACCTGCATCTCCTCGGTCGACTTCTCGACCGTTTCGACGTTGTAGAGAGAGCCGACATTGACGCGCGAAAGGCTGCGCAGCGAGGCTGCGTCGAAATTGGCAATACTGGAGCGGAAATCGACCGAGCCGACACGGTACTGCTGACCTTCATCGATCTTGAAGGTGACGAGAAAGCCCTTCTTCTCCGGATCGTATTCGGTGAGCGCGGCCACGACCTGGACGTCGGCAAAGCCGTTCTTTAGATAGAAGCGGCGGATCAGGTCGCGGTCGGCCTCGACCCTGTCCGGATCATAGATGTCGTTGTTGCCGAGGAAGCTGAGCAGATTGCTCTCGTGCGTCTTGATGACGTCGCGCAGGCGATACGACGAGAACGCGCTGTTGCCGATGAACTCAACCGATTTGACGCCGGTCTTGGCGCCCTCCTCGACCGTGAAGACGAGATCGACGCGGTTGTTCGGCTGCTCGATGACCTCAGGCGTGACGCGCACGTCGTAGCGGCCGGAGCGGCGGTAGATCTCGGCGATGCGCAGCGTGTCGGACTGCACCAGCGCCCGCGAGAAAGTCCCGCGCGGCTTGGACTGGATTTCGCTCGAGAGCTGCTCGTCCTTGATCTTCTTGTTGCCCTCGAAGGCAATACGGCCGATCACGGCATTTTCCACCACGGAGACGATGATCTGGCCTCCGGGGCCGCGGTTGATCTTCACGTCCTGAAACAGGCCGGTCCCGATCAACGCCTTGAGGCCGTCGTCGATCGCGGGCTGATCCAGGCGACCGCCCGGACCCGGCTTGAAATAGGAGCGAACCGTCTCGGCCTCAACGCGGCGGTTGCCTTCGATGACGATGGTCTCCGCGACTTGCGCGGCCGCCGGTTGCGGCAACAGGGCAAGCGGAAGTGAGCTTGCAATCGATACGCCGCTCATCACCACAACGATCAGCCAGGTCCGCAACAACGACATTCCACACCTCAAGAACACCTCACCTGCTCTGAAACGAAACGGCTGTGTCCGCCGTGTGGCTTTGAGATTGCTGTACTGTTTCCGGTCGTTGAATTTGATTGGTCGATCAACCGTGTGAGCGGCGCGGCGACAACGACCGCGCGCGCTGTCGGCGGCGACTGGCCGACATGGAAGCTGCCGCACACGCGGCCTGCCGCTACAGAGGTTCAGCAACATCGCGCAACATTCGAATTCTTTACTGGGGCTCAAGCTGGTGCGAGAGGCGACGGCATCAGGAACTCGCATGGGGTATTTGCCGATGAACGCGATTGTCATGACCAGAACGGTGCTGGTCGCCCTCCTCGCCTCGACCCTCTCCGCTCATGCCGCGACGGCGGACAAGCGCGACCGACAACAGGCGACACAAAGCGCGGTCTACGACTACGGTCCGCGCGGACCCAACCGTTCCTACCGGTCCGGTCCGGGCACCCGCATCTATGTGAGCAAACGGTCCTGGCTGGATGGCGGCACCGAGGTGCTGCCGGGCGAGCGCAAATTCACCGACTACGCACTGCCGCCCGGCGCCTCGTTCGCCCGCGGCAACAACAACCGGCCACTCGACCGCCAGCCCTTGAGCCCCGACTCGGATCTGGGCGGATTTGCGCAGAGGATTCCGATTGCGTGGTGAGCGGATTCTCCCGTACGCGCTGCAACGCGCGAGCGTTGCTGCGCAGAGCCGGGACCCAGCAGCGACACGGTACAGTGAGGCGACATGGGCCCCGGCTCTGCAGCGCATCGCTGAACCGGACGATGCTTCGCATCGCCGGGATAGCGCTGCGCCGCGTCCGGGGCACGAGAGGAGAGTGAGGCGCACGCCCGCCTCCCCATCGTCGTTGCGAGCGGAGCGAAGCAAATCCAGAATCCCGCCGCGGACAGACTCTGGATTGCTTCCGCCTTCGCTAAAGCTTCGGCGGACAAGTCGCTCTGCTCGCAATGACGGAGCAAGGGGCATCGTCATCATTCTCCAACAGGCATCTCAAGTGCACTCGTCGGATGGGTAGAGCGAAGCGAAACCCATCACGCTCGCGTCCGCACCGAAGCATGATGGGTTTCGCAAGGGCTCTACCCATCCTACGGCATCCGGACACACCTTCGCATCCTCGCGGCGCATTTCGCCCGAGCTTTGCTTGGTCGCTCCACCCTCGAAGCCAAGAGGGCGCAGGGAAGGCCGGGTGCCGGCTGGCACCCGCGGTCCGCTGCGCGAAAATACACGCAGAAAAACCGCACAGCAGCATACAGGTGTAGCCAAATCACTCGGCCTTCCCTGCGCAGTGGCTTTACGGCTTATGCCGTGCTCTCCCGGGAGCCGAGTTCCTTTTGGCCTCCCTCGCCCTCACAGAAGTCGCGGACATCGCGCCGGTTGACGCGAATGCCGCATCCGCAAAGGCTTGACCGTAGCAACGACGGCCAGGACCACACGGTTTTGCCGTACGCACGGCTCGCTGCTCACCATCGGTTTCGACGACGTTGTGCACGTTGCCGCCGACCTGATGGCGAGACGAACCTGGCAGCGCCGCTCGTCGGCACGAAGCCTCAGGGCTCACGGAGAGCAATCCGCCCTGCCCCAGACTTCTCGCGCCCGAACGCTGCCGCGTCCACCGCAAGCCCGGCTCGCGAACATGACGACCACAAGATCGCCCCTCAAGAATGAGCCGGGATGGGCGACACATACGCCGTTTCCGAATTTCGGTAAAGTGGAATATTTTCGTCAACGCGGCTTGACCGCTGGCGCTGGTCCTCTTCGCGTTTGGCGCCGCGCTCGGCTCCATCGACGTCGCCATGAACATCCACGCGGTGGAGGTGGAGCGCGGCGCGGGACGTCCGCTGATGTCCGGCTTCCACGCGCTGTTCAGCATCGGCGGCTTCGCCGGATCCGCGCTGATGACCGCGCTGCTCTCGCTGCAACTCGATGCGCTCGCTTGCACGCTGATCTGCTCCGTCCTGATGCTGATCGCGATGCTGGTGACCTGGCCGCGCCTGCTTCGTTCCGCGCAGGTGCAGGAAGGACCGCTGTTCGTGCTGCCGCATGGCTCCGTGCTCCTGCTCGCGCTGCTCGGCGCCATCACCTTCCTCGTCGAGGGCGCGATGCTCGATTGGGGTGCGCTGCTCGTCATCGGCGCGGGCCTCGTCTCGGAGGCGCAAGGCGGGATCGGCTACATCGTGTTCTCGATCGCGATGACGGTGGGGCGGCTCGGCGGCGACGCCGTCGTCGCGCGCGTCGGAGACCGCACGACATTGTTCTGGGGCAGCCTCATTGCAATCGCGGGCTTCGTGGTCCTGCTCACGGCTGGCGTCGCAGCAATCGCCATCGGCGGCTTCCTGCTGATCGGCCTCGGCGCATCGAACCTCGTGCCAGTGCTGTTCCGCCGGGCGGCGAGGCAGACGGTGATGCCCACCGGGCTCGCCGTCGCGGCGATCACGACCGCCGGCTACGCCGGCATCCTCGTCGGCCCCGCCGGTGTCGGCTTCGTCGCACGTCTTGGCGGATTGCCGATGGCGTTCTGGCTGCTGGCCGCGCTGATGGGCCTCGTCACGCTGTCGGCGCGCATTGTTACGCGCACCGACGCCTGAGCGGCCTCACAAATTGCTCAGCCCGATCGATTTGATCACGGGCGCCAGGCTTGCCGATGTCGCCTCGACAATGCGCTGGAATTTGTCCGGGCTGGAATCGTTGTCGGGCTCCATGCCCTGGGCGCGATAGCTCGCCAGAAGCACCGTATCGGACATGGCGAGGCGCGTCGCCTGCGCGATCCGGTCGATGATCGCATCGTCGGTGTCCTTGGGCGCGAACAGACCGAACCATCCCTCATATCGGATGTCGGGCATGCCGGATTCGACGGCGGTCGGTACGTCAGGCGCACCGCTCAGCCGCCTTTCGGTGGTGACCGCCAGCAGCCTTACTTTCCCGGCTTGAGCCAGTTGCTGCAATTGAATGGACATGACGGCAATGACGAGCGATATCTGGCCGCTGACGAGGTCGTTGGTCGCCTGCGCGATGCCGCGATAGGGCACATGGACGATGTCCAGCGCGCCGGCCTGCTGCTTGAAGGATTCGCCGACCAGATGATTTCCGGTCGCGATCCCCGGCGTGCCATAGGACAGCTTTCCCGGATTGGCTTTCGCATAGACGATCAGCTCGCGCAGGTTTGCGGCTGGCACCGCAGGATGGATGGCGAAAACCAGCGCGCTGTTGATCAGGCGGTAGATGGCGCGGAAATCACCGACCGAGTAAGCGGGATTTGCCGACGTCAGCGGAATGATGACCTGCGTGCTGCCGTTGCCGAGCAGCAGCGAATAGCCGTCGGGCTCCTCGCGCGCGACCGCCGCGGTCCCGATCGCGCCGCCCGCACCGCCGATATATTCGACGAAGGTCGGCCCGAGCAGCGACGACATCCTGTCCACCCAGGGGCGCCCGATCTGGTCACCCGATCCGCCGGCCCCGTAGGGAATCACCAGTCGAATGGGACGAGACGGATAGTCGGCGGCTTGTCCGCTGCGGGGAAGTGCGGCGAGCGCCGCTGCGCCCGACAACCCATGGACGAATTGTCGCCGCGAGAAGGAAGCCATGCTGGAATTCCGGAAGTCGGCAGTCAACGTTCGGCAGTCAATGTCGTGGCGGGACCAGATCCCGGAGCATGCCATCGCAGCAATCCGCCACAGTCAATGCTCCATCCGGACGAGCCCCGGCGCCATCGCCTTGTCACCTCGGCCTAACTCCTTACTTTTCAAGCATTATTTCGGCGAGCCCGCGGACCCAAGCCGTCCGCGCAGGGCTTGTCAGCCCTGCCCACTGCTTTCGGCCAGTTTACTGTACGCCTCGTTCTGGTAGACCAGAAAGTAATACTTTTTGACTCCCTTCCAGGGGGCGATGGCGCGTGCCAGATCGTAGCGAAGACTCGGCCATTTCCTTTGGGCCATTTCGACTGTTTCCGAAGTCCCGGCGCTTGGAGAAAGAGGGCTCGCCGCTTCATGTCGGCGGCCGCGCGCTCGACATTCTCATTTTCCTTGCCGGACGCCCCGGTGAAGTCGTCGACAAGAGAGAGCTGGTCAAGCGCATCTGGGCCGACGTCAATGTCGACGAGGGCAGCCTGCGCTTCCATGTCGCGGCGCTGCGCAAGGCGCTCGGCGATACCGGCAAGTCGGCCCGTTATGTCATCAACGTGCCCGGCCGCGGCTATTGCTTTGTCGCCTCGTTCGCTCAAGCAGCAACGCCGGCGGTCTCGCCCCCCGCCGAAATCGCCCCTCCCCACTCCCTGCCCGCTCAGCTTACGAAGATGGTCGGCCGGGAAGACGTCATCGAGAAAATCTCGAACGGACTTTCGCTCTATCGCTTCATGACCGTCGTCGGCCCGGGCGGCATCGGCAAGACCGCGGTCGCCGTCACCGTCGGGCATCGCCGTTCCCAGGATTTCGGCGGACGAGTCTTCTTTGTCGATTTCGGTCCGCTGAGGGATGCCAGCCACATCGCGACCACCGTTGCTTCGGCGCTCGGACTGACCATCAGCTCCGAGGATCCGACGCCGGCCCTGCTGACATTTCTGAAGACCGGCCCAGCCCTGCTGATCTTCGACAGTTGCGAACACGTGCTGGATCATTTGGCGCCGCTGGTCGAGCGCATCGTTCGCGAGGCGCCGCAGCTGCGTGTTCTCGCAACCAGCCGCGAGTCGTTCCGGAGCGAAGGCGAGCGGATATTCCGGCTGTTCCCGCTGGATTGTCCGCCAGAGCGTGAAGGGCTTGCTGTCGCCGAGGTCCTTGCCTACCCCGCGGCCCAGCTCTTCGTGGAGCGTATTGCGCAAAGCTCTGGCCCGTTCCAGCTCAGCGCAGAAGAGGCGCCCCTCGTCGCGAACATCTGCCGGCGCCTCGACGGCATCGCGCTGGCGATCGAGCTCGCGGCGGGCCGCGTCAATGCTTACGGCATCGCCGGCACGGCATCCCTGCTCGACAGCCGCTTTTCGCTGCAATGGCGGGGACGGCGCACCGCCGTGCCGCGGCACCAGACGCTCGCCGCGGCCCTCGACTGGAGCTACGACCTTCTGCCTGCCGCGGAGAGCGCTACGCTACGACGCCTGTCGGTCTTCGCCGGGCCTTTCGCGCCGGAGGCGGCTGCCGCGGTCGCGTCCGGTGACGGCCTCAACGCATCGGAGACTCTCGAAGCGATCGACAGCCTGGTGACCAAGTCGCTGATCTCGCCGTCCGGCTCGCGGACGCTGCGCTATCGCCTGCTCGACACCACGCGCACCTATGCGCACGGAAAACTCAACGAGCTCGGCGAAACCGGGCAGTTCGCGCGGCGCCACGCGGCGCATTTTCGCGATTTCTTCGAGCGCGCGGAGGCCGACAATTCGACGCCGCTGCCCGAATGGCTGGGCATCTATGGCGCGGAGCTGGACAATGTGCGTGCGGCGTTGGACTGGGCGTTCGGGCCCGACGGCGAGGCGACACTCGGTATCGCGCTGACGGCGGCCGCGGTCACGCTGTGGGTGCGTCTTTCGCTGTTCGCCGAATGCCGCGAGCGCAGCAGAACGGCGCTCGCCGCGCTCGGAGACAGCGGCGGTGATGACCGCATCCGCATGCAGCTCCTGTCGGCGCTCGGCTGGTCGCTGATGTATGGCGAGGGCCGCGCGCGCGAGGCGCGGCCGATCCTCGAGACGACCCTCGAGCTGGCTGACAGGCTCGACGACAAGGATTTCCGGCTGCGCGCGCTCTGGGGCTTGTGCATCGACCAGTTCAACAACGGGCAGTTCGGCAAGGCCCGTGCGCTCGCCGATCGCTTTGCGAACGCAGCGGCGAACTCGCCCGACAGGACCGATGTCATGCTGGGCGACCGGCTGATGGCCGTCGCGTTGCACTATCTCGGGGATCAGAACGAGGCTCGGCTGCGCATCGACCGGGTCAATGCATCGCTGCATGTGTTGGCGGAGAAGCCGAAGATCTTTCCGCTCGATCTCAGGATATCGACGCAATATTTCCGGGCCCGCATCCTGTGGCTTCAGGGGCTGGCCGATCAGGCTCAGGCCCTCACCGCCAGAAACATCGAGGAAGGCCGCGCCAACGGCCACGCGCTGACCTTCTGCAGCGTGCTCGGACAAGCCGCCTGTCCGATCGCCTTCTGGTCCGGCGATTTCGACGCCGCGGAGCGTCACGGCACCGAGCTGCTCGAACACACCGAGCGCCACGCGATCCGGCTGTGGGGCCTGTGGGCACGGGCCTTCAACGCCGCGGTCATCGCCAGGCGAGGCGATGTCACGACGGGCCTGCCGCTGCTGCGTGAAGAGCTCTATCGCGCCGGCGATGCGCGCTTCCTGCCGCGTTTTCTGCCCCTGCTCGGCGAGCTCGCCGCGTGTTCCGGGGAGGCCGACCAGGTCGACCGCGGCCTCGACGTGATCGAGGACATCCTGACCCGCTGCAACGACCGGCAGGAGCTGTGGTATCTGCCGGAGCTGACCCGCATCAAGGGCGAATTGATGCTCAGGAGCGCGCGGCATTCAGACGACGCCGAGGCGCATTTTCGCGAGGCCATGGACATTGCCGTCCAGCAAGGCGCGCGCTTCTGGGAGCTGCGAAGCGCGGTCAGCCTCGCGCGGTTCATGGTCGGAGCTGGCCAGACTACGGAGGCCTTGGCAATTCTGGAACGCGCATGCGGGCCGTTCACCGAGGGCGCCGGCATCGCCGATATCCGCAGCGCCCACGATTTGATCGAGCAGCTCCGGGCTTGACGAGTCGGCTTGCCGGCGGCGATTCATCCGGCCCGCGGAATGAATCCGGGCACGCCGGTCTCGACGACCGTGTTGAACCTGATGTTTGTCGTGATCTGGTCCCGCATCTCTCGCATGGCGTCTTCGGGCAAGGCCGAAATATCGAAGTTTTCCTGGATGCGCCGAGGATTGGTCGAAGTCGTCAGGAAAGCCGTGCCGCGCTGAACGGCCCACGCCAGCGCAATTTGAGCCGGGGTCTTGTGGACGCGCTCCGCGATGGCGGTGATCACGGGGTCAGCGAGGAGGTTCGGCTTCATGGCGTGTCCCAGCGCCGCAAACGCCTGCAAGACGATTCCGTGCTCTCGACAGAAGTCGAGAAGGTCCCATTCGGGAAGATACGGATGCGATTCGACTTGCACCATGGCGGGCCTGATCCGCGCGACCGCGACGATCTCGCGCAGCTTCTCCAGGGTGATGTCCGACAGGCCGATCGACTTGCAGTGCCCCTCGTCGACGAGGCGCTCCAGCGCCCCCCATGTCTCCGCCAACGTAACCCCTGAATCATAGATGACCCGACCGCGCTCATCTCTCGGGTCCTGCTCGTCGCCGGGTTGAAAGGCAAAGGGCGTATGGATGATATAGCAGTCGATATCGTCGAGCTGCAGTCGCCGGCGACTGGCGTCGAAGGCAGGCTTGACCCGCTCCGGCCGATGATTGGTGTTCCATAGCTTCGTCGTAACGAACAGGTCCTGGCGCTGAAGCGTCCCCGCCCTGAACGTCTCCTGCAGCGCATCGCCGACCGCCTCTTCGTTGCGATGGCGCTCCGCACAATCGAGATGTCGAAACCCGGCCTCCAATGCGGCCCTGGTGGCCCGCCTGGTCACGAGCGGATCCGGAATGAGCGTGCCAAATCCCACAGCGGGAATCGTCCCTGACCCGTGAGTGGGAATCCTCGTATAGCGAAGCGAATCCGACGTCGTCATGCTGATGCTCCCATGTTTGTCCCCGGCTCCCCCAAAAGCAGGGGACGAGGTGATCGAAATTGACGATGCGATGTCATTTCACGGCTCCAGGCGTTAACCGATGGGCCGCGGCTTACGGAGAAAGAACACGAGCGGGATCACGACGAGCATGGCGAACATCAGGATCACGAACTGGTCGATGACCGCGACCGTGGCCGCCTGACGCGTGACCATGCCGTTGAGGGCCGCAAGGCCCGGCTTGCCGATCGAGCCCCCGACGTAAGCGGCGACACGATAGGACGTGAGGTTCTTTGCGAGCGCGATGTGCACGGCCTGCGTGTTGGCGTAGAAGAAGAGCTGGACAACCGCGATGCCAATAGTGCTGCCATAGAGGCGCGACAGGTTGATCAGCGCGCTGCCTTCCGGGCGGAGCTTGGGATCGAGCGTGCCGAACGCGGCCCTGGCGAGCGCGGGCAGCAACATGCCGAGACCTGCTCCCTGGAGCAGGCCGGCCTCGACCACCGGCCGCCAATCCATCGCCGGTGAATAGCCGAGCATCAGCCAGTTGGCATAGACCACCAGCGCCATTCCACCCACGAGGAACGGCCGGCAATCGATCTGCGCCGGAACCAGGCTCGTCAGCACCAGCGCTCCCACGAGCGCGACGCCACGCGGAATGGTCATGTAGCCGGTGGTGTCGACCGGGTAGTTGAGCAATTCCTCCAGCATCGGGGACGTCAAGGCCAGGGTCGGCAGCAGGACGAAGCCGAGCGCGAAGGAGATCACCGTCGAGAGCACGAGATTGCGATCCCGGAACAGCGCCGTGCGGAGGAAATGCTCCTTTGTCGTCATGACGTGGACGCTGAACAGATAGAAACCCAGTACCGAAGCGATCCCTTCGACCCAGATTTCCGTCGAGGCGAACCATTCGAGGCGCTCGCCGCGGTCGAGCAACATCTGCAGCCCGATCATGCCGACGGAGAATGTCGTCAGGCCGAAGAAGTCGAAGGACTGGCTCCGCTCCCCCCGCTTCTCGCCCAGCAGCTGAGCCATCATCAGGAAGATGAAGCCCGTCATCGGCAGGCTGAAATAGAAGATCGACGGCCAGCCGTAATATTCACTGAGCCAGCCGCCAATGGCTGGGCCGCTGCTGATGCCGAGCAGGGAGCAGACGGTCCACGCCAGGCTCGTGCGGGCATGTCGCGCCGGCGGTGTCACCTCGAGCAGGATCGCCAGCGAGAGCGGCGCAAGCGGTCCGCTCGCCGCGCCCTGGAGGATTCGCGCCAGCACGAACTGAATCGACGTCGTCGCCAGCGTGTCGAGGGCGAGACCCAACACGAAGATCGTGATGGCGGCCTGATAGACCAGCTTGCGGTCGTAGCGTCCCGCCAGCCATTGCGTGATCGACATGGTCACGGCGCTCGCTGCGATATACGAGGAAAACACCCAGCCGACCTCGTCATTGGCTATCGAGAGCGTCGCCTGAATGTGGGGCAGCGCCGCGTTCGGTATCGAAATGTTGACGGCCTGCATGTAGGTCGCCATGAGGGCGGCCGCGGCGATGGCGTGACGACCGCCGGGCGTAGCGGTCGATGGGAGGGGCGTGCTCATTTGCCCTCCGTCGCGAGCGCGGGTTGGAGCAGATGCGGCCAGGTGCGGCGATAGCCGGTATCGACCCGTGCCGTGACGCTGATGCCCGAGAACAGCGGCCGGCCTTGATCGAGATCGTCGAATTCGAGGCGCACCGGCAAACGCTGGACGACCTTGACCCAGTTGCCGGTGGCATTCTCCGCAGGCAGGATCGAGAAGTCCGATCCAGTGCCGGGACTCATGCTGACGATATGCGCCCTGAACTTGCGATCCGGATAGGCATCGACGTCGATCGTCGCCTCCTGCCCTGGACGCATGTGGGTTAAGCCGGTCTCGCGGAAATTCGCTTCGATCCAGATATGCCGGTTCGACATCAGCGAGAACGTGGCTGCGCCGGCATTGACGAACCCGCCGATCTGCAGATCGTCCACCTTCGTCACGATACCGTCCTCGGGCGCCGTCACGGTGGCATAGGAGAGATCGAGCCGCGCCCGGTCGAGCTGTGCCCTGGCCGCGCGAACTGTCGGATGGCGATCGACGTCGATATCGGCATCGCCATTGAGGGCGACGATCGTGTTGGCGATCTGCTGTTCGATCGATGCCATGCGGTGGCGAGCGACCTTCATGTCCGTCTCGGCCCGCTCATAGACCGCGCGCGGCGTGAAGTCGGACGCAACCAGCATCTTCTTGCGGTCGAACTCACGCTCGTCGAAGGAAGCAGATTCCTGGGCCGATTGCAGTTCGGCCTGCTGCTGACGGTAGGTCGCCTTGAGCGAGGCGATCTGAAGGCGCGCACTGCCGAGCCGCGCCTCTGCCTGATCGACGGCAATCTGGTAGGGCTCGGGATCGATCCGAAACAGGACCTGGCCCTGCCGAACGCGCTGATTGTCCCGCACGGCGATCTCAACCGCCTGGCCGGAAACCCGGGCGTTGATGGTCACCTTGGCGGCGCGAACGAATGCGTCGTCGGTCGAGACGTATTGTTCCTGGACGAAATACATGAAGACGCCGAAAGCGGCCACGACGATCGGCACCGCCAGCATCAAGGGGCGGCGCAACCGCTTCCCGAGCTCCGGTCCGGGCAACTGCCCGACAGCTTCGCTGCCGCGGATGCCCTTGCGATCGCTCGACCAGCCGGCGTTTGGCGCAAAATTGAAACGCATCGAAGGCCTCACCTATCGAATTAACTAACGTTCGTTACAAATACTGTCCCATGGACCTGCAATCAAGTCTCCGCCTCTTGATTTTTATAACGATCCATACAAATATTTGCAGCGACGCACGGCAGCCGGGGTTTTGACGATATGACGCAAAAAAGCAGCGGAACGAGCCCCGCGCGGCGAGGGCGGCCACCCACCTACGACGCACAGGCAGCCCTCAAGCGGGCAACCGAGACCTTTTGGAAGACCGGCTACTCCGGAACGTCCCTCGATAAGGTGGCGGCAGCCACCGGCATGAGCCCGCCGAGCCTCTATGCGGTCTTCGGCAACAAGCACGCGCTCTATCTTGAGGCGCTCGCGCGTTATTGGGAGATCAGCCTTACCGCGACGCGCGAGGCACTCGCGGGAGACCATCCCCTGGACGAGGCGTTGATGCTCGCCTATGACGCGGCGCTGTCGATCTATTTTTCGGGCAAGGGACACGCGCGCGGCTGCTTTGTGGTCGGGACTGCGGTCACAGAGGTCGCGGAAGATGCGGCGATCCGGAAAAGTGTCGCGACGGGACTTCGCGCGATCGACGCTGATTTCGAGGCACGATTCCGCCTCGCACAGGATAAGGGCGAACTGAAGCGCGACGCCGATCCCGCGACGCTTGCGATCCTCGCTTCGGCCACGATGCATACGATCGCGATCCGCGCCCGTGCCGGCGCTTCCCGCGCCGAACTGAGGGAGGTTGCCCGGAAGGCGGTCAAAGTGATCTGCGGATGACGCGAGCTGTGCCGAGCGGCAACGCATTCTCGAGACTGGAAAACTGCCGCCGGCGCGCGAAGGGGATAGTTCACACATTTGCGCTCCCGCGCTTCCGTGAAAAGCTGGCGAACGTCTTCCAACCAAACGCAAATGCTTTCGCGCATCGTCGGCACCGACGATGACAGCATCGTAGATTGATCGATGATCTCACTGGCTTCGATGGCAACTCCGCGCCCGGCGGCAGTATGCCCTATGCCTCAATCCAGGTTCTGCGAAGCTGCGGCCCAGAGCATTCTCGGTTCTGATTGAATCAGAACCGAAGCTCTGGATTGTTGTCTTAACGCGTTTTCTTCACGCGAACCGGTATCCCACTTCGCTCGAAAACGCTCTAGCCTGCCGCTGCAGCCCCGCGCCGCGGCAGCTTCCAGTCGGGACGGATGAAGTGGCAGGTGTAGCCGTCCGGATAGCGTTCGAGATAATCCTGATGCTCCGGCTCGGCTTCCCAGAACTCGCCGGCCGGCGCGATCTCCGTCACAACCTTGCCAGGCCAAAGACCCGATGCCTCGACGTCGGCGATGGCGTCTTCGGCGACCCGCTTCTGTTCGTCGCTCGTATAGAAGATCGCCGAGCGATAGCTCGTGCCCAAATCATTGCCCTGACGGTTGAGCGTGGTCGGATCATGGATCTGGAAGAAGAACTCCAGCATGGTCCGGAAGCTGGTCTTGGCGGGATCGAAAATGATTTCGATCGCTTCGGCGTGGCCTTCATGGTTGCGATAAGTGGCATTCTTCACCGCACCGCCGGTGTAGCCGACGCGTGTCGAAATGACTCCGGGTTGCCTGCGGATGAGATCCTGCATGCCCCAGAAACAGCCCCCAGCCAGAACTGCGCGTTCCGTCGTCATTCGATGCTCCCTTCGTTCAGTCGAGATACACAGCAATCTACTCTGCAACCGCATGCCGACGCGGGTCATCATAGTCGTCGTGGTATTCGAGGCCAAGAGGCCCGATGGCGGAGACCTGCGTAATGTATTCGCCGGACTTGGCCCAATGAAAATGCCAGGTCTCGCCGGGCAGAACGATGACGCTGCCCGGCGGATAAGCCGTCACTTTGTCGCCATCAAAGCTTTCGCCGAGCCCGATGTAGAACACACCCGACATGACCGTATAGATGCGGTCCTCCGGATGCTTGTGCGGCATCAGCCTGGTGCCGCCTGGCACCCTCACCCGGACCACGTAAGGTCCGGGTTCACTGGGGTGGCCGACCATCACGGCCAGCCGCGCGCCCGGCGGAAATGCGGGGAACGGCTGCCACGCGATATCCTCGGGCAGGATCGCCCGGAACCTGTCTTCGTCCGGCTGATGTTGGCGAGGCGTGACGGCAGTCCTGGTGTGCTGAGCTAGATCAGCTTGGCGTCGAGCGTGATCGCGGCGTTGAGCACCTTCGACACCGGACAGTTCTTCTCGGCCTCGCCGGCGATCTTGGCGAAACCTGCGTCGTCGAGGTTCGGCACCTTGGCACGCAACGTCAGCGCCGACTTGCTGATCTTGAACCCTTTGCCTTCCGGCTCGAGGCTGACCGCGGCTTCCGTCGAGAGCTCGTCCGGCGTGAAGCCGGCGAGCTGCAGGCCGAAGGCCAGCGCCATGGTGAAGCAGCCGGCATGGGCCGCCGCGATCAATTCCTCGGGATTGGTGCCCTTCTCGTTCTCGAAGCGGGTCTTGAACGAATAGGGCGTCCCGGCGAGCACGCCGGATTCGCTCGATAGCTGACCAGTGCCATCGCGGCCGGTGCCCTTCCATACTGCTGTTGCCTTGCGGATCATCTCTCTTCTCCTTTTCTGGTATCAGTACCGGCGCTCCGCACCGGTGGAATGCGGCCTCGGCGTCGCCGCCTATCGCCTCTCCAACCGGTCGAGCGCCGCAGCGGTTCCCTCAATTTCCGATCTGTCCGACATGGAAGCCCAGCCGGTTCTCGACGTCGCCGTCGCGGTGGAAACCGCGCGACATCAGCGCCTTGATCCGGGTCTGGCTCGCGGGGCGGCTGAGCGACGCCAGGAACGCGTCCCATTCCGGCTTGATCTCGACATCCGGCGGCAGGCTCGCGACGTCGACGAGGCGCTTGGTCTCGGCAATGGCGTCCTTGTCGAAGGACGCGATGCGCATGGCCAGCGCTTCGACGAAACCGTCGAGCTCGGCATCCGGCAACGACCGGTTGACATAGCCGTACCGTTCGGCGAGATCGCCGTGGATGTCGTCGGCGCCGAGCAGGACTTCGAGCGCGCGGCCGCGGCCCATCAGGCGCGGCAGCCGCGCCATCGGCCCGCCGCCGGGCACCAGGCCCGCACCAACTTCCCATTGCGACAAGATCGCCTTTTCGCGGCTGGCGAAGCGCATGTCGCTCGCAAGCGCCAGCTCGCTGCCGACGCCGGTCGCGCGGCCCCTGATCGAGGCAATGGAGACGACCGACGCACGGCTGAGACGCACCAGCATGTCAGGCAATGCCTCGAGGCCGGTCGGCCCGGGCGGAATACGAAGCGAATCCTCCAGCGGTGCCAGGAAGTCGTAATGCGTGATGAAGAAGCCTTCGACGGCACTGTCGAATACCACGACCTTCACCTGCGGATCGTTTTCAATCGCCGTGACGATGTCGTTGAGAAGTGGAAGCTGCTTGGGCCCGAAGATGTTCACCGGCGGCATGTCGAAGGTGACGCGCCAGTACGACGGCAGGCGGCGCTCCAGGCGAATGTCTTCGGTCGTGAAAGTGCGTTCGGGACGGTTCATGATTGTGGCTCCTGATGTTGGATGGGCAGTCAGGGACGCGCGGAATCGCGTGTCCCTGCTCGTTTCAGATCGACTGACGTAGCGGTCGGAACGCGGTGCGCATTTCCGCAGAGAACAGCGCGGGCTGCTCCCAGGCCGCGAAGTGGCCGCCCTTGTCGAGGCGGTTGTAGTGCATCAGCTTCGGATAAGCCTTTTCAGTCCAGCTACGCGGCGCGGCGTAGATCTCGTCCGGGAAGACGCTGACGGCGACCGGGATCTTCAGGTGCTTGGGCTCGAAGAACACCAGCTTGTTCTCCCAATAGAGCCGTGCCGACGACACCGCCGTGTTGGTGAGCCAGTAGAGCGTGATGTTGTCGATCACGTCGTCCCGCGACAGCCCTTCCGCCTTGCCTTCAAACACCCGCGCGATCATCGCGGCGCTGCGCGCATCGTGATCGAGCATCCAGGAGGCGAGACCGGCCGGCGAATCCACGAGGCCATAGAGCGTCTGTGGCCGGTTCGACATCTCGATCGCGTAGCCGAGACCGTGCTTGTAGAAATCGTCGAGCTGATCGTAAGCATAGCCCTCGTCGGCCGAGAGATTAGACGGCCGCGACCCGCCGGGCTGAAGCGCCTTGGCGATGTCATCCGGAACGGTGGCGGGCATGTTGGTGTGGATGCCGAGCAGCTCGGGCGGCGCGATCACCGCCATCTGCTCCGTCACGGCATTGCCCCAATCGCCACCTTGCGCGACATAGCGGTTATGGCCGAGACGTTTCATCAGCACGATCCAGGCGCGCGCGACGCGCTGGGGGTCCCAGCCGAGCACCGTCGGCTTGCCGGAGAAGCCGTGGCCGGGCAGCGAGGGAATGACGAGATCGAAGGCGTCCGCCGCCTTCGCGCCATGTGCAGTGGGGTCGGTGAGCGGGCCGACGATCTTCATCTGCTCGATGATCGAACCGGGCCAGCCATGGGTGACGATCATCGGCAGCGCGTTTTCGTGGCGGGAGCGGACGTGAATGAAGTGGATATCGACGCCGTCGATCTCGGTGACGAATTGCGGCAAAGCGTTCAGCCGCGCCTCAATCTTGCGCCAGTCGTAATCGTCCTGCCAGTAGCGCACGAGCTGCTGCACCGTCGTCAGCTGCACGCCCTGCGACTGATCGGCGACGATCTCGCGATCCGGCCAGCGCGTCGCCGCGAGACGGCGGCGGAGATCAAGCAGATCCTCCTCGGGCACGCTGACGCGGAACGGGCGAACCGCCCCACTCACGGCAGCCTTCGCCGGATGCAGCGGCAGCAAGCTCGACACGCTGGCGGCAACCGCGGTCATCGCGGCCTGGCTCAACAGTTGACGGCGATCTGGATTGAGAATGTCGGTACGTGCTTGCGTAGTCATGTTCGATCTCCCTGACTTTGGTCGGTGACGCTGACCGAATTCGAAATCAACGCGTCGGTTCGTCATGCAGAGAGATTGGCGCAGACCCTGGCAATTTGCTCGTTATGGGTTGTTAGACCGCGTTAGCCGTTGCGAGCCGCGCGACAGCGAGGGGAGCGATCAGTGACCCCGCGATGCTCGCAGCGAAAGCAACACGGCGCGCGATGAGCTCGGTCATCGCGCGCCGGGCCGGCTTGGTTCAGTCGAAGACTCCGTGCTGTCCAACTCAGGCTGGCAGCGGCTGGCCCGCCTGCTCGCGGACGATGTAATCGGCGTACCAATCGGCCCAGCTCTCGTCGTGCCCGCCGGTCCGCTTTTCGTGCTCGCCATGGGCCGCCGCCGCACGGCGCAGTGCCGCCGCCAGCGCAGCCTGCGAAGCGAATGTCGTGCCCTCGCCCGCGATGCGTCCCGGCAATCGCGTGGTGACCTCCTGGAACAGCCAGCCATTGCCGTCGGGGTCGCTGAACGCGGCAAATGAGCTGTAGCTGCCGCGCTCCGGGTCAGCACCATTGACCCGAACGCTGCCGAACAGATATGGCTCGTCGGTTCCGGCGTGAACATCGCCGGCACCGTGGAATGAAGCGCTGACCTCGATGCCGCGGTCGAGCAGATCCTGTCGTGCCGCCTCCAGATCGGAGACGATCAGGTACAAGCCTCGCACCGAGCCGGGCACCGCCGCCGTCACGTTCCTGCCGAAGATCACCGAGCAGGCCGAGCCTGGCGGCGTGAACTGGATCACGCGCCAATCATCGCCGGAGTCAAAATCGGCGTCCAGCCGCCAACCGAGACGCGCGTAGAAGGCCTTGGCGCGATCGACATCGGACACCGGGATCACGATCACCTCGAGCCTCAGATCGACGCCACGAGATGTCGAGGGCTTGACCTGAGCGTCGCGGTCGATTTCGAGTGTGGGCATGTCGAACTCCCTGAGTTGAATTTGAGACGAGCTTCAAGCGGCGATCGGCATCACGATGGTCACGCGTGTACCGTCTTCCCCCGCCTCGCCGTGCAGCCGGGCGCAGATGCCGCGTGCGAGACCTTCGAGAATCCGGCTGCCTGTGCCCTGAAGCGGCCCGGTCGCGCCGATTCCGTTGTCGGCCACCGTGCAGAACCAGGCGCCGTCACGATTGACCATGTCGATGCGGATCAGTGCATCATTCCTGTTGGGGAAGGCATGCTTTGCCGCATTCGTCACCAGCTCCGTCAGCATCAGCGCGAGCCGGTGACATTGCGATGCCGGCAGCGTACCGCTTTCAACGGCAGCCTCGCAGCGGATGCCCGCCGGCTCCAGCACGGCCTCGGAAATCGCTCCACACAGGTTTTCGAAGAAGGCCGCTACGGGGATCGCCGTATGGTCGCCATTGTCGGACAGGAGTTGATAGAGCCTGCCGAAGGCGACGATGCGCCGCTCGAGCCGGTCCGCGGCAAGCGACACGTCCCGGGTGCCTGCCCGTGTGAAATCGCGGCGAACCGACGCACCCAGCAGCGTCAGCGTGTTCTTCATCCGATGATGGGATTCCCGCAGCACGAGCTCCCAGTCACGCGACTGCTGGACAAGACTGGCGACAAATTGAGATTGAACGACATGGTCGTTCGGCCGAGCACCGATACCGGACATCATAGCCTCCCCGTTGGATGTAGCGTCTAACTCGGAGACCATACTGGATGCAGTTTATGTGCTTTGCTCGTTAGACGTTGCAAGTTTTTGTTATGATCGGCGCCACGACGACCGGGATCCAAACTGTCATCTCGGGCGGTCAGGCATGCTGCCTCTTCTTGCGTTTAAGCAAAATTGGCGACGGATCGACCGTACGCAATCGGCCGATTGCGGCGAACCGCCACGCGATTTCGCCACTTTCAACCAGTTTACTCGGAGTTCTCTTCTGCTAGATCAAAGTGCAGAGTTCAGCCCTTTCACTGGAATCATTGGCCCGTGCCGGACACTAACGACCAGGATTCGGCCATTGCCTTCGGGCCATTCCGGCTGTTCGCGAAGTCGCGCCTGCTCGAGAAGGACGGCGCCCCGGTTCACCTCGGCGGCCGTGCGCTCGACATCCTCGTTTTTCTCGCCGAGCGCGCGGGCGAGGTCGTGGACAAGCGGGAGTTGATCAGGCGCATCTGGGCCGACGTGAACGTCGACGAAGGCAGCCTGCGCTTCCACATCACGACGCTGCGCAAGGCGTTGGGCGATGCCGGCGAAGGCGCCCGCTACGTCGTCAACGTCCCCGGACGCGGCTATTGTTTCGCGGCACCGCTGCTCCGGGCTGCCCCTTTGGAGAACCGGACCAGCCTGCCCGCGGCTTCGCCCCGCTCGCTGCCCTCGCCGCTCGCGAAGATGATCGGACGTGACGATGCGGTCGAGAGAATTTCCGCCGAGCTTGCCCTGCATCGCTTCGTCACCATCGTCGGCCCCGGCGGGATCGGCAAGACTTCGGTCGCACTGGCCGTCGCGCATGGCGAGCTCCAGACCTTCGACGGCCAGGTGTGTTTTGTCGATTTCGGCGCACTGAGAGAGGCCCGGCTCGTTCCCGGAACGATTGCGGCTGCGCTCGGCCTGACCGTCAATTCCGACGACCCGATGCCCGGACTGCTGACGTTCCTGCGCAGCCGGCGGATGCTGCTGGTCTTCGATAGTTGCGAGCACATCCTCGAAGATCTCGCCCCGCTGGCCGAGCGCATCGTTCGTGAAGCGGGCGAGCTGCATATTCTCGCCACCAGCCGCGAATCCTTCCGCGCCGAAGGTGAGCGTGTCCATCGGCTGTTTCCGCTGGATTGCCCGCCACAGCGCGACGGGCTCGGCATTGCCGACATCCTTGCCTATCCCGCAACTCAGCTCTTCGTGGCGCGCATTGCCGAGAGCTTGAGCGAATTCGAGCTCAGCGAGGAGGACGCGCCGCTCGTTGCCGAGATCTGCCGGCGGCTGGACGGCATTGCGCTCGCGATCGAGCTCGCGGCCGGGCGTGTGAACGCCTATGGCATTGCCGGGACCGCCTCGTTGCTGGACAGCCGCTTCTCGCTGCTGTGGCGCGGGCGGCGCACCGCTGTCCCGCGGCACCAGACCCTGAGCGCGGCGCTCGCCTGGAGCTACGATTTGCTGCCGGCAGCCGAAAGCGCAACGCTGCGCGGATTGTCGGTGTTCGTCGGGCCGTTCACCCTTGAAGCCGCGCTTGCGGTCGCCTCCTGTCAGGGCATCGGCGAGCCGGAAGCCGTCGAGGCGATCTCGAATCTGCTTTCCAAATCGCTGATCGCGACGTCGCCTGCGGAGCGGCGGCTGCGCTATCGCCTGCTCGACACAACACGTGCCTTCGTCGCGGACAAGCTCGTCGAGAACGGGGAAGCCGACCGCGCCGCGCGCGCCCACGCCGACTATTTCCGCGACTTCCTGCGCGACATTGCCCTCAAATCCACGGGCATGCAGACGGCGGGCGGCTTCCTTCCCTATGCCGATCACCTGCCCAATGTCCGGGCCGCGCTGACCTGGAGCTTTTCGGACAGCGGCGACCACGCCATCGGCGTGGAGCTGGCGGCGTCGGCGGCCCAGTTCTTCCTCGAGCTGACATTGCTGACGGAATGCTACCGCTGGACCCAGCAGGCGCTGGCATCGCTCGATACAACCCCGATCGACAGCCGCCATGAAATGATTTTGCAGGCCGCGCTCGGCGTCTCCGCGATGTTCACGCAGGGCAATACCGAAGCGGTCCGGTCGGCATTCACGCGCAGCCTCCAGCGCCCGTGAGCTCGAGGACCTGCACTGGCAGCTCTGGCTGCTGCGTGGATTGCACATTTACCTGACCCGGGTCGGGGATTTTCACGGCGCGCTTGGAACCGGCGAACAGGGTGCGAGCGTTGCGCGGAAGCTGAACGATCCCGCCAGCACACTGAACGTCGAATGGATGCTGGGCGTCGCACATCATTTGATCGGCAACCAGGACAAGGCGGTGCAGTTCTGCGAGAGCGCGATGGTGCATAATCCCGGCTCGCAGCGCCTGAATATCGGCCATCTCGGCTATGACGACCGCATTGTTGCGCTGGTGGCGCTGGCGCGCGGGCTCTGGCTCACCGGCCGGCCCGATCGTGCGATCGAGGCGGCCCAATACACCGTTCGCGAGGCCGAGCTGCTCGAGCAGCCGCTCACTCTCGGTATTTCCCTGATCTGGACGATCTACGTGTTCCTCTGGGTCGGCGACTGGGCCAATGCCGAAATCCTGATCGAGCGGCTGATCGACCATTCCGCGCGGCACTTCCTCGGCCCGTATCACGCGGTCGGCATCGGCCAGAAGGGCGAACTGCTGGTTCGCCGCGGCGATGTCACTGGGGGGATCGAGCACCTTCGCCGCAGCCAGGCCACGCTGTACGCGACGCGGCACCGGATCATGACGACGGTGTTCGCGACGGCGCTCGCGGAGGGGCTTGCCTCCCAGAGCCAGGCCGACGAAGCCTTGCAGACGATCAACGAGGCCATCGCAGAGATCCCCGATCACGGCGAATCCTTTGACATGCCGGAGATGCTCAGGATCAAGGGCGATATCCTTGCGCAGTCGGGTAACGCTGCGGAGGCCGAGAGCTATTTGCGCAAATCGCTCGATCTGTCGCGGCGGCAATGCGCGGTCGGCTGGGAGCTCCGCGGAGCAATCAGCCTTGGCCGCGTCTGGGAGCGGGCCGGCAAGGCCGCCGACGCGCGCGCCCTGCTCACCCCACTCGTGGCGCGGTATCAGGAGGGCCTTCAGACCCGTGATCTCGTCGCCGCCAAGAGGCTCCTTACGGCGCTGAATTGAGAGTATCTTCAATGAGATACCGCCATGCTACGCGCTCGCAACTCCTAACAACTTCTAACACGCCAAGCCGCATCCGCCCCGCCATGGTGGTCGCACTTCATGGTGGATATGGCGGGACATGGCGCTTCTTGACGATGTGATTGATGCCAGCGGCGGAATGGCCCGCTGGAATAGCTTGAGCCGGTTCACGCTTCACCTCTCCGTCGCCGGAACGCTGTTCTCCAGCGCCGGACATGCCAGCGAATTCAAGGACGTGACCGCGGAGGGCTCGACCCGCACGCAGTCGGTCCGCTTCACCGGCATCACCGGCGGCGAACACTCCGGCTCGTTTCAGCCGGACGCGATCACAATCGAAAGCCTCGAGGGTGAGGTCCTGCGGACCTGGCGCAATCCGAGCCTTGCGTTCACCGAGGCCGGTTCGCCCGCGCTCGCGGACGAACTGCACCTCGTCTTCTTCTGCGGCGTCGCGATCTGGAATTATCTGACCAATCCGTTCCTGCTCGCCCATCCCGATGTGGTGGTGGAGGAACTGCCACCGTGGCAGGAGAACACAGAGTCATGGCGGCGGTTGCGGGCGCAGTTCCCGCCGAGCCTGATCGCGCTCGCGCCCGAGCAGATCTTCTATTTTGACGAGAACGCGTTGCAACGGCGGACCGATCACGATCTGTTCGGGATGAAAGTCGCGCATTACTCCTGGGCCCATGACAGGTTCGGCGGCATCGTGGTGCCGACGCTCCGACGCGCGCAGACGCTGCGGCCCGACGGAACCGTGGTCGCCAAGCCCGTGCTGATGGATGTCGAGATCTTTGACGCCGTCTTCGAGTAGCGGCACGCGCGAAAATTTCGCGTCGATCTGATCAGCCCGCCGGCTCGTTCAGCATGCGCCGTGCCGCGCTGAGATCGGCGGTCTCGAACCCTTCCGAGAACCGGGCATAGGTTTTGGCGAGCTGTTCGAGAGGATTTTGCAGACCCTGCCAAACCCGAAGCCGCGCCAGCGACATTTCGGCTCGCAGCCGCCAGGACAATGCGCCCTGCTGTTCGGCGAGCGTAAGCGACGCGACGAAATCGGCCTCGGCCGCTTCGAGATTGGCGCCATGGGCCTCGAGCTCTCCCCGCAGCCGGAGCAGCTCGGGCATGTCGAAGGCGCCGCCTTCCTGCTCGATCCGCACAATGGTCTCGTGAAGAATCTGAATGCCCTCCGCCAATCGTCCCAAGGTGACCAAGCCCCGAGACAGATCCGCGGTGAATGCCGAGGCATAGAGTTCGTAGCGATCGGCGTGCAGGCGTGGAAGCGCGCTCCGCAAGAGGTCGACGCCGCCGGCTACCTCGCCCCGGGCGATCATGCTCTGCGCCCGAAAACCCGTCGCGACGGCTTCGTAGGGCACGAGTCCGTGCATGCTCGCATGCGCAGCCAGGCGATCGGTCATGGCCTCGACGGACGACCAGTCGCCAACCCAGCCGAACACCGAGGCGGACCAGCATAGCGCGATACAATGCATGACCGCGTCGCGCGGCGCTGAAGCGCCGACAAGCGGCCGGACGCATTCGAGCGCACGATCGGGAAAGCCGCGCAGCCATAACACGCGCGCGAGCGGAATTTGCGGCGTGCGTGAATAGGCGAAATGCCCGGGTTGCGCGCCGCGTAGCGCAGCGTCGTCGCGTACGCCCTGGTCAAGATGGGCTTGCACTTCGGCCTGGTCCCCGGCGAGGTGATAGGACACACCGAGCAGCGCTTTGCTGCCGGCGATGCCCGCGGTATCGCCGATCAGACGCGCGATCCGCTCGGCATGAAGCGCAGTCGGCACCAGATGCCGATAGCCACCGGTCCGGCGGTAGAACATGTTGAGCCGCGACAGCAGCCTGAACGTGTTGGCGTGGTCCCCATGCGCTTCCGCGATCTCCAGCCCGCGCCGGAGCGCCGCTTCCGCCTGCTCGCTGTTGCGCTCGGTGAACATGAAGGCGTGACCGAGCGTCGACTGAAGCTCGAACTCCCATCTGCCGCCCCGGTCGGCCTCGTCGAGCATTGCGAGTGCGCGATCGGACCAGATGCGGGCCTCGCTGAGCAGATTGAGCTCGACGAACAGCCTTGTGCAGCTGCCGGCGAGCGGCACGCGCAAGCCGGCGCCGTCGTCGTTGGCATAAGCCCATTGCAGCGCCGCGCGGGCATCGGCGAGCAGGCCCGCGCGCTCCTGCAAACGGGATGCATGATCGGTGCCCTCCTTATCCCTCATGCCCGCTTCGAGCATGTATTGAACATAGAGAGCGTGACGGCGCGCGATCTCTGCCAGTTGTCCGTCGTCGGCCAGTTTCTGCAGGGCATAGGCACGCGTTGCGTCGAGCAGGCGATAGCGCCGCGATGCGCCGTCCGGCTGGGCGGAAACCAGCGACTTCGCCACGAGTTGCTCCAGCGCCTCGACGACGCGATCCTCCGGCATCTCCTCCCCGGCCGCCACAATTATCGCGCCCTTCAACGTGAAATGACCTGCGAAGACGGCGAGGCGCTGAAACACGATCCGCTCGCTCTCGCCGATCAGACCGAAACTCCAGTCGAGCGTGGCGCCGAGCGTCTGCTGCCGCGGCGGCGCCGTTCGCCGCCCGCGCCATTCGAGCTGCAGCCGGTCGTCGAGCAGAGCCGCCATCTCGCGTAGTCCATAGAGACCGACGCGCGCGGCAGCCAGCTCGATCGCGAGCGCGATGCCATCGAGCTTGCCGCAAATCCGGGCCAGGACCTCGGCATCCTCGTCGGTGATGTCGTCGCGATGCCCTGCGGCGACGGCGCGATCGACGAACAGGCGCACAGCGGGATAAGCCAGCACCTCGCCGGTACCGAGGCGGGTGCCCTGCGGCGGACCCGGCAGCGGAGCGAGCTCTAAAATCTGCTCGCCTTCCACCAGCAGCGACTCGCGGCTGGTTGCGAGGATGACGATGCCGGGCGCCTCCCGGTAGATGTTTTCCGCAAGACGTGCGACCTCTTCGATGACGTGCTCGCAGCTGTCGAGAACGAGAAGCAGCCGCCGGCCACGCAGGAAATTGATGATGCTGCCCGAGGGATCATCGTGGTGCACGACGAGGCCGAGCGCGGCGGCAACCGTGCTCGCGACCAGGGCCGCGTCCTTCAGCGGACCGAATTCGAGGAAATGGACGTTGCCGTCGAAGCTATCGCACATCTCATGCGCGAGCGCGGTCGCAACGGTGGTCTTGCCGATGCCGCCCGGCCCTCGCAGCGTGACGAAGCGATCGCGGAGCAAGCGCGCCGCCAACTCGGCCACAGCGTCCTCCCGCCCGACCATCCGGTCCAATCGATGCGGCAGAGACGGCGGCGGTGCGGCCCTTTCCGACGCCCCCGACGCCAGCGCCGACACCCCTGCACGCTCGCCACGCCGCACGGGCGCGACAAAGCAATAGCCCCGGCCTGGGACGTTGGTGATGTAGCGGGCACCATCCTTTCCGTCGCCGAGCACCTTGCGCAGCTCCGCGACATGGACGCGCAGGCTGATCTCCTCGACGGAGAGTCCGGACCACGCATAGCCGAGAATCTCGTCCTTCGGGACCACTTCGCCGGCGCGGCTGACGAGCAGGCGCAAAATATCCATCGCGCGGCTGCCGAGCCTGACCGGCAAGCCATCCTTCTCCAGCAACCGCGACCGAAGCGAAAATGGCCCGAACGCGACGGCATCGAAATCAAGGATCGTTGCGGCGCCGCTGCCGCGGGGGCGATGTCCTCCCGAGAGCTCGGTCACTTCTGACTCATCTTGACGGCCGCTCCATCGAAATGCGGCGCGACTATACCCCGCACCGGTGCGAGGTCCAGCGAGGGCCCTGCACGGAACTCACCCCGCTGCATCGATCGCCACGCGGCGGCCTGTGCTCTCCGGAGTTGGGGCAGGGCTGCGCAAATATCTGATAAATTGTACAAAACAACGCTTCCCGCGACGAGCTGCCGCACCTGATGCGCATCCACAAAAACTAACAGATCCTAATCACCACTAACGGGCTTCCTGGCCAGCTCACGCCTATCCTCTCAACATCGAAAGCGCGGGCTTTTGCGCGTTTGCCGGTTGCAAACAGCGGCAAAGCCGGGAGAGGACGAGTGATGTTGACCAACTTGCAGGCGGCGCATGCCTGGATCGATTTTCCGGCCGGCCCGCGGGATCGCGAGATCCCCCAAGCAACCCAGGCGATCACCCGGGAGAGCCAATGGCGTCAGATCGATCGCGGCCCCGAGGCTGCCGTCGAAGACATCAATATCTCGCGATGGGAAGATCCGCGGAGCACGTCGTCGCACGAAGCGACGACACCCGAGGATCGCTATTTCGTCGGTATCGCCCTGAAGACCACGCGCGCGAAACTGACGCGGGACCGCCAGATCATTTTCGACGGCACCATGCCTGCAGGCACGCTGTATCTCACCGCGCCGTCGAAGCCTCTCGGCGTGCAATTCCAGTCGCCCTGCGCCTTCCTGCACTTTCACATCTCCGCGGATCATTTTCCGGCGCAATTCGCCGCGACCGACGGACTGAATGACCTCGTCTTGCTGCGCGACCCGCTCGCAGCCGAGCTTGCCAAGACGCTGATCGAACACGGCGACGCCGCGGACCACCAGTTTACACGCTGCATCGGCCAGACCCTTGCGATGCATCTCGCGCGGCTGGAACTGCCGCGCGCCAGGGTCAATGCCCTGCCGAAATGGCGGCTGCGGCGCGTCGAGCAATATATCGCCGATCATTTCCACCGCTGCATCAGCCTGTCCGAGCTCGCCAATGTCGCCGGCCTGTCCAGAATGCATTTTGCGGCGCAATTCCGCGTCGCGACCGGTTACCGGCCCCGCGAATATCTGCTCAATCACCGGATCGAGCATGCCAAGACGTTGCTGGCGAGCACCGAGCGGCCATTGGCCGAGATCGCGCTTGCCGTCGGCTTCAGCACGCAGGCGCATTTTTCGACGGTGTTCAAGCGCATCAGCGATCAATCTCCGGCACGCTGGCGCCTCGCCAGCAAGGGCGAACGGCGCGAGATGCAAGCGCTCCCGCCGCGCTGCCGTTCTCCGGAGAGCAACTGGATCAGCGCAGCCGCGTGATTGCACCAGTGCCTGTTGGTGCAAGTGCCTGCACTTGCATCGGCTCGCGCCCTCCTCCTCCCGGGCCCGCGAGCCTCTCGGGGCCGTCCTGCACCCCCACAGGGCGGCCCCATTTTTCTTCGTGGACGCGCGCCAACTATCTTCATTGCGAGCTCATGTCCCGGACGCGCTGCAACGCGCATAGCGCGTCGAAGGCGCGCGTAAACGCGCTTATGGCGTTGCGGCGCAGAGCCGGGATCCAGGGGCGACACGGTACAATGCGGCGACATGGGCCCCGGCTCTGCAGCGCACCGCTGAACCGGACGATGCTTCGCATCGCCGGGATAGCGCTGCGCTGCGTCCGGGGCACGAGAGCGGAATCCCGCTTAACTTTCGCTTTCAAGACGCAGACACGCCTTCGCATCCTCGCGACTGATTTCGCCCGAGCTTTGCTTGGTCATTCCACCCTCAAATCCAAGAGGGCACAGGGAAGGCCGGGTGCCGGCTGGCACCCGCGGTCCGCTGCGCGAAAGGTAGCGCAAAAGAACCGCACAGCAGCATACAGGTGTAGCCAATCACTCGGCCTTCCCTGCGCAGTGGTTGGACGGCTTATGCCGTGCTCTCCCGGGAGCCGAGTTCCTGCTGGCCTCCCTCATCCTCGCAGAAGTCACCGGCACCGCGCCGGTTGACGCAGATGCCGCATCCGCAAGCACTTGACCGTAGCAACGACGGCCAGGACCACACGGTTTTGCCGTACGCACGGCTCGCTGTTCACCACCGGTTTCGACGACGTTGTGCACGTTGCCGTCGACCTGATGACGAGACGAACCTGGCAGCGCCGCTCGTCGGCACGAAGTTTTGGGCTCACGGAGAGCAATCCGCCCTGCCCCAGACCTCTCGCACCCGAACGCTGCCGCGTCCACCGCAAGCCCGGCTCGCGAACATGACGACCACAAGATCGCCCCTCAAGGATGAGCCGGGATGGGCGACACATACGCCGTTTCCGAATTTCGGTAAAGTGGAATATTTTCGCGCAACGAGGTTGACAGAGGGGCGACACAGCAAGCCCCCGTAGCCCGGTTGGCTCCATCCGGGCTATGGCGATGTCCCTACACCGGATCGAACGCCCGGATCGGCGGCAGATTGCCGGTGAACTTCTCGACCTCGACTGTCGTGAGCTGGCCGGTGCAGCCCTGCGCGAAGGACGAGGTGCCGACGTCGCGGGTGAGCACGTTCGGGTTGCCGTGCACGCAGAGCGGCGCGTCGTCTTCGGGGTCCATCGGGTCGTACCAGGCGCCGGTCGGGAGCTGCACGACGCCCGGCGCGATGTCGTCGGTGACGTGGACCGCGGCGAGACAGGCGCCGCGCGCGTTGAACAGGCGGATGATGTCGCCGTCCTTGATCGCGCGCGCGTCTGCGTCCTGTGGGTTCATACGCGCGACCTCGCGGCCGCGATGTTTGCCTTGAAGCGAATGCCCGCCGAAATCGAGCTGGCTGTGCAGACGCGTCACCGGCTGGTTGGCGACCAGGAAGCACGGCGTGTCCGGCTTCGGCATGTCGGACTTCTCGAGCCAGACCGGATGGCCCGGACAATCGGCATCGCCATGGCCCGCGATCTTGGCTGAGAATATCTCGATGCGACCGCTCGGCGTCGGCAAAGCGTGATTGACGGGATCGTCGCGGAAGCTGCGCAGCCGGCCGCCGTCGTCGGGCTGCTGCGGCACCACCAGGCTGCCGCTTTCCCAGAATTTTTCAAAGCTCGGCGCCTCCAAACCGCGCGCTTCGAGCGAAGCGCGGGTCGGCTCATAAAGATGTTCCAGCCACTGACGTGACGTACGCCCCTCGGTGAAGGGCTCGCGCGCGCCGAGACGTTCGGCGAGGTCGGCAAAGATCTCGTAATCGTCACGCGCAAGGCCGAACGGCTCGGCGATCCGGTGCATCGCGACCATCAGGGGATCGTTGCTGGAATAGCCGATGTCTTCGCGCTCGAGCGTCATCGTCGATGGCAACACGATGTCGGCATGCCGGGCCGTGGCAGTCCATGCCAGCTCGTGCACGACCAGCGTATCGACTTTCGCAAACGCCTTGCGCAGACGGTTGATGTCCTGGTGGTGATGGAAGGGATTGCCGCCGGCCCAGTAGACGAGGCGGATGTCCGGATAGGTGCGCGTCTCGCCGTTGTAGCGATAGGTGCTGCCGGGATTGAGCAGCATGTCGGCGATGCGCGCCACCGGAATGAAATCGCGGACAGCGTTGCGGCCCTGCCCCAGTGTCGGCCCCGGCACGTCGTTGACGCGGCGGCCGTAGTAGCCGATCGCACCCAACGAATAGGCATAGCCGCCGCCGGCAAGCCCGATCTGGCCGAGCGCCGCCGCCAGCACCATGCCCATCCACACCGGCTGCTCGCCATGCTCGGCGCGCTGGAGCGAATGGGAGACGGTGATGAGCGCGCGCTTTCCGGCGAGGCGACGCGCCAGCTTGCGGATCGTGTCCGCGTCGACGCCGCAGATCGCGGCGGCCCATTCGGCGTCCTTGGCCTGGCCGTCGCTCTCGCCAATGAGATAGCGCAGGAACACCGGCCAGCCCTCGGTGTAGCGATCGAGAAACGCCTGATCGTGCAGGCCCTCGCGCACAAGCGTATGAACGATGCCGAGCATCAGCGCGGTGTCGGTGCCGGGCACGCAGGTCATCCATTCGGCGCCGGCCTCGACGGGCAGGTCTTCACGCAACGGACTGACCAGGATGAACTCGCAGCCGCGGCGGCGCGCAGCCTCCATCGCGCCGCGCTCGACATGCTTGCTGATCGAGCCGCCGGCGACCATCGAGTTCTTCAGCGCCATGCCGCCGAACGCCAGCACGATGTCGGTATCATCAGCGATCTGCTCCCAGGTGACGTTGCGCTTGGTGATGTCCTCGTAACCGCAGAGGATTTGCGGCAGCAGCACCGAGGATGCGCCGGAGGAATAGGAATTCACCGAACGCACATAGCCGCCCAAGGCGATGTTGAGGAAGCGATGCACCTGGCTCTGCGCGTGATGGAAGCGGCCCGCGCTCGACCAGCCGTAGGAGCCGCCGAACACGGCGCCGGGCCCGCGCGTGTCACGGATGCGGCCGAGCTCGTCACCGAGCAGATCGAGCGCCTTCTCCCAGCTGACGGAGACGAATTCGTCGCGGCCGCGGCGATCGTCCGGGCCCGGCCCACGTTCGAGCCAGCCGCGGCGGATCGCGGGTTGGGTAACGCGCGCCTGGTGGCGCAACGCGCCGGGGAAATTATCGATGATGCCGTTCGGATCGGGATCGCCCGCATACGCCCTGACCTCGAGCCCGGCCTCGCTGTTGCGCGCCGAGAACACGCCCCAATGCGAGGTGTGCGGCTTGAAGCCGTCGGAGAGGTCGAGGCCGGGGTCGGGGAAGCCAATCGTATCGTCCATCGTCTGATCCTTGTTCAGGGCGCGGCACGGTCCCGGCCGCTCCCGTGTCAATTCGGGTGGCAGTATAACGATCCGCTGTTCGATGTCGTCGGGATCAGGGTCGGCGGAAATGCCGGGCGCTCGTGCAAGGACAGCTTGGCGAACGTTCGAGAGAACGACCGGCGGTGATTGTCAGATCAATTTATTCTTTTATTTTCAATGCCTTACCGAGGGCACATTCGATGCAGCGCGATCCATCTTTCGGTAAGACTTCGTGCGAAATCTCTGGCAACGACAGTGACATTGAAATGTGCGATATGCCGCCCATCCCCACAGCAACATCGGTCTGATCATGATCAAGCGCGTCTCGCCCTACGAAGGTCTGCTCCACGAAGTGGTCGAGCATAATGGCGTGCTTTACATCGGTGGAATCGTCCCCGAGGACACGAGCCTCGATATGTCGGGCCAGGCAAACGACGTCCTCGGGCAGCTGGCGCACCTGCTGAAGACCCTCGGATCCGATCTGGCCAACGTCTTGCAGGTGACCATCTACATGACCGACCTTGGGGAGAAGGCGGGGTTCAATGCGGCCTGGAAGGCGCACTTTGCAGAAGCCCATCTGCCGGCGCGCGCCGCAATCGGCGTGGCCGATCTCGGTCGGGGCGTCAAACTCGAGATGACGGTCATCGCCGCTCGACAATAGTCGCGGTGATCTTCCCGGTGAGCAGCGACAGCTCGTCGAAATCGATGCCCGCCAGCACGGCTGGATCGATCGCACTTTTCCGGATCATGCTCTAGCCTAGCGAGTTGATGATTTCCCGATAGGCGGCTTCGGGAAACGCCTTCAACGTGCGCGTCCGGACGTTTCCCAGCATCCCCAGTTGCAGGCTAAAGCGCGCCGCAACAGCGTCGTCCGGAGCTTCGAGGATCACGACCATGTCAAAGTCACCCATGGTCAGGTAGAATGATTTGATCTCGCCGCTCATATCCTTGAGAGCTTGCTTCGCAGCGTCCAGACGGCGTGGCGAGTCCTTCGCCTTCAGGATGCCTTGCTCGGTCCAATTTGCAAGCATGACGTAGGTGGTCATGGCCGTCCTCCTCCTGGTAAGAAGCAATGGTAGCTACGCCGTTGGGGCGAAAAACAAGACCCGGAGCAGATGCGTGTAGTCGGCTTCGAACACCATGATCGTCACGAATACCAACACCAGCACCGGCGGCAGCAGGATCGCGTAGGCCAAAGCCAGCCGCTCCCAGGCCATGTGCATGAAGACCGCAACGATCAGGCCAGCCTTCAACACCATGAACAGCAGGATCAGCGACCATCGGAGATGGCCATGGAGGCCAAAATAGTCGACGAGATAGGAGCAGGTGCTGAGAACAAACAACCATCCCCAGACCACGAGATAGAGCTTGATCGGATGCTGCTGGCCCTTTGCCTGCGTGGCTCCTGATGCAAGTGCGTCATGCACGGGGGCTTGCAGCGAGTGTTGCTGCGCTTCAAGATGTACCGCGACGTTCGTCATGCTGCGACCTCACCAGAGATAAAAAAGCGCAAAGATGAACACCCACACGAGATCGACGAAATGCCAGTACAGGCCGGTGATCTCGACGATCTCGTAATGCCCTTTCCGACTTGTAAAAAAGCCGCGCCGTTCGACATCGAAGTCTCCCCGCAAAACCTTTCGCGCAATGGCGATCAGGAAGATCACGCCGATCGTCACGTGGGTGCCGTGGAAGCCAGTGATCATGAAAAAGCTTGAACCAAACTGCGCCGCACCCCAGGGGTTGCCCCAGGGCCGGACGCCCTCCATGATCAGCTTGGTCCATTCGAAGGCCTGCATTCCGACGAACGTTGCGCCGAATGCCGCCGTGGCCAACATCAAGGCTGCAGTCTTCACGCGATCGCGGCGATAACCGAAATTGACGGCCATCGCCATCGTGCCGCTGCTGCTGATCAAGATGAAGGTCATGATCGCGATCAGGATGAGCGGGATGTTCTTGTCCCCGATCGTGAGGGCGAAGACCTCGCTGGGATTGGGCCACGGCACGGTCGTGGACATTCGCGCCGTCATGTACGCCAGCAGAAAACAGCTGAAGATGAAGGTGTCGCTGAGAAGGAAGATCCACATCATGGCCTTCCCCCAGGAAACGTTCTTGAAGGCGCGCTGATCCGAGGACCAATCGGCGGCGATGCCTCGCCACCCTGCAGGCCGCGCCGGCGGTTCTACCTGGTTTATGAGCACCGTTTCTGCCATCTGGTCCTTGCCTTCCCTAGCTCAGCAACTGGCGACAGATGTCGACGAAATTGTCTGTCCAGCCCGTCAGCAGGCCGAGCAGAACCAGCCAGACCAACAGCAGGAAGTGCCAGTAGATAGTGCAGAGTTCTACGCTCAGGCGAATTTGACTCGCCTCGGCGCCACGCAATACCTTGGCCGTCGTTCTGCCGAGGGCCACCAGGCCGCCCATCAGATGTAGCCCGTGCACCGCGGTGATCAGGTAGAAGAACGAATTGGCTGGATTGGACGCCAGGAAGTACCCGGCGCCACTCAGCTGGCGCCACGCCAGCAGTTGCCCGACAAGGAATATAATGGCGGACGCGCCACCGGCGCACAAGCCGACGCTGAGGCCGTCGATGTCGTCGCGGCGCGCGGCCATATACGCCCATTGCAGTGCCACACTGCTCAAGACCAGGACACCGGTGTTGAACCACAACAGCGCCGGCACCGGCAACGTCCGCCAGTCCACCAGGTTCATGCGCATGGAGTAAGCGCTGATGAAGAGTGCGAACAACGAACCGACGACCGCAAGAAACACGCCCAATCCGATTTTCGCCGGCGGCAGGGACGACGTACTCTGTTCGCGAAGATCGACGATCAGCCCTTCCTCCAGCCAGGGCTTGGCTGTCAGCCGCTGTTGCGAGAGCCACCAACCCGCAATTGCGGCGATTCCGGCCATGAACAGGATAATGGCGCTCACGGGTGGGCCCCCTGCGCCGACAATCCAGCCGGCGGTTCATTTTGCGGCACGAAATCCATGGCGGTGCCGGGGACGCTGTAATCGTAGGCCCAGCGATAGACGATCGGAAGATCCTTGCCCCAGTTGCCATGCCCCGGCGGGGTCTCTGGCGTTTGCCATTCCAGCGACGCGGCTCCCCAGGGATTGCCGCCGGCCTCTCTTCCTTTGAACAGGCTCCAGATCAGATTGAACAGGAACACGAGCTGGGCGAAGCCGACGATCAGGGCCGCCACGCTCATGAACGCATTGAGGTCATGGGCGGATGCCGGAACGAAGGCCGTTTCGCCGATGTCATGATAGCGGCGGGGCATCCCCAACAGACCCAGATAGTGCATGGGGAAGAAAATCGCGTAGGCTCCGAGGAACGAGACCCAGAAATGGAATCGTCCAAGCGCCTCATTGAGCATTCGTCCGGTGACTTTCGGGTACCAATGATAGAGTCCGCCGAACACGGCCATGATCGGCGCAATACCCATCACCATGTGAAAGTGCGCCACAACGAACATCGTGTCCGACAACGGAACGTCTACGACCACGTTGCCGAGAAACAGGCCGGTCAGGCCGCCGTTTACGAAGGTGATGATGAACGCCAGCGCGAACAGCATCGGGATGGTGAGATGAATGTCGCCTCGCCAAAGGGTCAGCACCCAATTGTAAACCTTGATCGCGGTCGGGACGGCGATGATGAGCGTCGTGGTGGCGAAGAAGAACCCGAAATACGGATGCATGCCGCTCACATACATATGGTGCGCCCATACGACGAAGCTGAGGGCGCCGATGGCCACGATCGCCCAGACCATCATGCGATAGCCGAAGATGTTCTTCCGCGCGTGGACGCTGATCAGATCGGAAATGATGCCGAAGGCCGGCAACGCCACGATATAGACTTCCGGATGTCCGAAGAACCAGAACAGGTGCTGGAACAGGATCGGGCTGCCGCCGCCATATTTCGTCAGCGTGCCCATCTCGACCAGCGTGGGCATGAAGAAGCTGGTTCCCAGCAGGCGGTCGAGCAGCAACATCACCGAGGCGACGAGCAGCGCCGGGAAGGCCAGCAGCGCCATGACCGTGGCCGTGAAGATGCCCCACACCGTCAAGGGCAGACGCATCAACGTCATGCCGCGCGTGCGCGCCTGCAGCACCGTCACCACGTAATTCAGCCCGCCCATGGTGAAGCCGATGATGAACAGGATCAGGGAGACCAGCATGAGCACGATGCCCCAATCCTGCCCGGGAGTACCGGAGAGAATCGCTTGCGGCGGGTACAGCGTCCAGCCGGCGCCGGTGGGCCCGCCGGGCACGAAAAAGGTCGAAGCCAGCACCACGACCGCGAGCAGGTAGACCCAGTAGCTCAGCATGTTCACATAGGGGAACACCATGTCCCGGGCGCCGACCATCAGCGGGATAAGGTAGTTGCCGAAGCCGCCGAGGAACAGCGCGGTGAGAAGATAGATCACCATGATCATGCCGTGCATGGTGATAAACTGGAGATACTGGTTCGGATCGATGAACGAAAACGTGCCGGGGAATCCGAGTTGCAGCCGCATCAGCCATGACAGCACCAGCGCAACCATTCCAATGGACATCGCCGTGATCGAGTACTGGATGGCGATGACCTTGGCGTCCTGCGAAAAGACGTACCTCGTCCACCAGCTTCTCGGATGATAAAGCTCGACCTCGCCCACTTCAGCGGGCGGGACGCCTGCGACGGTGTCAAACGGGACATCGACCATCGGAATTCCTCCTTGGTCTCTCTTAGAGCGCGATGAGATTGGGATGAATCGTCATCGTGCTCTAGGTTGTCGTTTGAGCATGATCTATTCGGAAAACCGCTACGCACTTTTCCGGATCATGCTTTAGCGAAGAGTTCGCCCTCTGCTATGCGGCGCTCCTCGCCGATATTTTCATTCGCTTCCTGACCTGTAGGCCGCTTTCGCGACGTTGCGCTGCTGCGACAACTCGGCGAACGTCCGCTGCTTCTCCAGCCACGCGTGATAGTCTTTCTCTTCGTCTACGATGACCTTGCTCCGCATCTGCGCGTGCGCGGCACCGCAGAGTTCCGCGCAGAGAACTTCGAATGTTCCGGTGCGCGTGGGCGTGAACCAGTAATATGTGACCGAGCCCGGTATCATATCCATCTTCGCGCGAAACTCCGGCACATAGAAATCATGCAGGACGTCAATCGAGCGGAGCAATAGCTTCACCGGTTTGCCAAGCGGCAGGTGCAAATCGTCGTTTTGAATCACGACATCGTCTTGTCCGGCGGCATCGTCGGGACTCAATCCCATGGGATTGTCGGAACTGACATTGCGGGCATCGGAAGTCCCGAGCCGGCCATCCTTTCCGGGAAGCCGATAGCTCCATTGCCACTGCTGTCCCATGACCTCGACCTCGGTCGCATCGGCCGGAACTGTGACGAACTGGTGCCAGACGACCAAGCCGGGTGCCAGCATGGCTGCGACGCCGATTGCAGTCCCGACGCTGAGCCACCATTCGAGCTTCTTGTTTTCGGGATTGTAGTCTGCCCGCCTTCCCTCCGTGTGTCGAAAGCGGAAGACGCAATAGGCCATGAATGCGACGACCGCGAAGAAAACCGCCCCGGTGATCCAGAATGTCAGGGTGATGGTGTCGTCGATGTAGCGCCAGTTTGAGGCGAGCGGGGTCCACCACCACGGGCTGAAAATATGAAACAGCACCGAGGCGATCGCTACCAAAAGCAGTATAATCGCTACAGCCATCCTTTATGCATCCTTGCCACCAAAGGCTGCGGATACGAGTTAAAGGGCGGAACTCAGGTCTGTCACGATGGCGAATTCATCTTCGCCATCATCGTGCCTCTTGCCTCGCCCATTCGACCGGTCGCGACGTAAAGGGTTGACACGAACTGCACGTCACGACCGCTCATTTCACGGGAGCTGGGGGACGTTGAGAACTTAAGATGGCCCCCGTTGAGCTTACCGTCAATAGCACAATAGAAGGCCATGTCACGCCCCGGCTTTGCGAGTCTGACGCGCAATCCGATGAGCATCCATGAGCACCTGGCGTTTGGTGATGCAGCGCAATAATCGACGTGTGCAGTCGCACAAATCACCCAACCGCGAGCGCTATGTCTTGCTTCTATCGTATATCGGACTAATTTCACTGGACCGGTCGCGACAGATGTCGTCCGGCAAGGCTCCTTCACGTTGAACCTGATTTGCCGGGCTCGATCGCGATTTCCGCGGACGAGACGGATGCGCGCTTTTTGAGAGCGCTCCGTTCGCCCGCGACCACAGTCAAGGAGCCCGGAGCCATGACCACAGTATTCGCAAGACCAAAGCTAGACGTGTTTGGCGTCTCTACCGCCTTTGTGGTTCGCAAGATCAGCCTTTCCGATTTGGGCAACGCGTTGCGCCTGGGCTGGGAGGACTTCAAGGCCATTCCAACTCACGCCGTCGTCCTGTGCGTGATTTATCCCGTCCTCGGTGTTGTCCTGTTCAGACTTGTGATCGGCTATTCGGTGCTGCCGCTACTGTTTCCGCTCGCCGCCGGCTTTACCCTGATCGGTCCTTTTGCCGCACTCGGCCTCTACGAACTCAGCCGGCGCCGCGAGCGCGGAGAGGAAGCAGCAGCATGGGATGCCATGCACGTGTTGCGCGCACCGTCCTTCGGCGCCATGCTCGAACTCGGCGTCCTCCTGCTGGTTCTGTTCGGGGTCTGGATCGCCGCCGCGGACGCGATCTACATTGCAACCTTCGGCCACGCTCCGGCTGCAACCATCCCCGACTTCGCAACGCGTGTTTTGACGACGCCGGAAGGATGGTCGCTCATCATCGTCGGCTGCGGCGTCGGCTTCCTGTTCGCCGTCGTGGCCCTGTGCGTCAGTGTTGTGTCGTTTCCGCTGATGCTCGACCGGCATGCGACTGCGATCGACGCAATCCGGACGTCGCTGCGGGCCGTGAGGGAGAATCCGGTTCCGATGGCGGTATGGGGTCTGGTTGTTGCGGCACTGCTGGCGATCGGTTCGCTGCCGTTCTTCGTCGGTCTCGCCGTCGTGCTGCCGGTGCTCGGTCATGCCACCTGGCATCTCTATCGGAAGGTGGTCGAGCCTGACCCGAATCCGCCGGAAGAACAGCCCCGTCCACCGATAGGTCACCGCTATGCGGCGGACTTCCCGGCCTCACTCTTCCCATGGAGCCACGAACGCTAGCCAGGGCAGCAACGACCGGTCGCACCATCACCGTGTTCGGCGGAACCGGCTTTCTCGGCAACCGCATCGTTCGCCATCTGTGCAGTCACGAATTTTCCGTCCGGATCGCGTCAAGGCATCCGGACGTGCAACCTCAATCTGTAGCGGCCAACATTCACGACGAGCGATCCGTCGCGAACGCGCTGGTCGGCGCCTACGGCGCCGTGAACGCGGTCAGCCTTTACCGCGAGCGCGGAGGGGAGACGTTTCACTCCGTTCACGTCGAGGCGGCCCAACTTGTAGCAGCCCAGGCCCGCCGGGCTGGAGTCGAACGGCTTGTTCACGTTTCGGGGATCGGGGCCGATGCCGCCTCGCCATCCCTCTACATCAGGAAGCGCGGCGAAGGTGAACGGGCGGTCCGCGCGGAATTCGCCGATGCATTTATCGTCCGCCCCGCTGTGATGTTCGGACCGGACGACGCGTTTCTCAACACCGTCCTCAAGCTCCTTCGTCGGCTTCCGATCTATCCGATGTTCGGCCGCGGCCGGACCAGATTGCAACCGGCCTATGTCGAAGATGTTGCGGAGGCGGTTGCCCGAATCATGGAGCGAGCCGAGACTTACCCGACGGTCTTTGAGTTCGGCGGCCCGACCTCCTACTCGTACGAGCAACTGCTCGGAGCGATCGCGCATCAAGCTGGCCTCGCGTCTCTCCTGATTCCAATGCCGTTTGCCGTTTGGCAGGCGCTGGCATGGGCCTCCGAAATACTCCCTCGTCCACCCCTTACCCGTAATCAGGTGGAGCTGATGCGGATCGACTCCGTGTCATCACCGGAGATACCTGGATTTGCCGAGCTGGGCATTTCGCCACATTCGATCGAGGAAATCCTTCAGAGCATGTCATCGCATCGAGGATCAAACAGGCCCCGCGGCTAATCCGCTTCCAGCGCGCCAAGGCTTCCAGAAGTAGCTGACCAGAGAAGAGATGTCCGGAAACGGCCTTGCGATCGCGGGGATCGTTGCTGCGACGGGGCGAAACACCCTTGAGGTGCCAGGAACAAATTACACCTCCCGGCGCTTGAATCCTGACTCGTTGTGCAGGGCAGCGATGATTTGTGGAGGCGAGAATGGTGCTGATGGGACTTGGCGCTCTGCTCGTTCTTGGCGGAATCTTGTACATGGTACGCGCTACTCTTTGGCGGGGATCGCTTAGTCGGCCGGCTGGCGATACCCTGGAGCCAACACGGCGCGGCGTGGGATTCCTGGGTGTCGGAGCGAACTGGCCGGGCATTCTCCTGATGGCAGTCGGTGCCCTCCTGTTGGTGTCGGGGGCCGGCCTCTAGCCTCAGCCAGCCGGCGGCCATTTCAATTTGCCACTTCTCACTGCTCCGGGGTCCCGGCGACGCAGTTTCGAGCACCTGCGTCGCCCGCCTCGAGGCGCAATTCCGACCACCGAATCAAGCGGCGGGCGTCCCTCATTTCTGCTATGATCAAGCCATGACGATCGGGATCACCGGACCCGAACGGAAGGTACCAAGGCAAAGTGCCGTGGTCGGGCTCATTATTGCGGCCGTCGTCATTGGGGTTTGCCTGTTCCTGCTCTGGCTCGCGAGCGACTTCCTGGTCGACTGGCTGTGGTTTTCCTCGATCGGTTATCTGCAGGTTTTCTGGACAACAATCGGCGCCAAAGCTGCCGTCTTTCTTGCGGTCTGGATCGGAACTGCCGTCGCACTTTGGTTGAACGGATGGTTCGCACTGCGCTTTGCCCGACGGCGGTCGACGCAACTTGTCGCCGGTCCGACGTGGAATTTCGTGGGCAACGCGCCGCCAGATCTCCTTGCGCTTGTACGCGATCGACTGCCGTGGCCCCGGTTGATCGCAGGCGGCGCAGCTTTGCTCGCTCTGCTTGTCGCCGCCGCAGAGATTGGCAACTGGGGCGTCTTGCTGCGGTTTGTTTATCAGGTGCCGTATGGCGCAGACGATCCGCTCTACAACAAGGACATCGGCTTCTATCTATTTTCGCTGCCCGCCTACATCCTCATCAAGAACTGGACGATGCTCGCGCTCGTCCTGAGCGCGCTCTTCGCCGCGGTGATCTACTGGGTGCACGGCGATATCGAATACGACCTTCGTCGCCGATCAATGTCGTCGGCGGTGATTGCCCACGGCTCGGCACTGCTCGGGCTTCTCTTCGCGGTGAAGGCCTGGTCCTATGGTCTCGATCGCTATCTGCTGCTCTACGGCGATAACGGCGTGGTCGTCGGTGCAAGCTACACCGATGTCCACGTGGCGCTGCCGGCCTTGTGGTTGATGATCGGACTTTCGGTCGTCGCGGCGTTCGCCGCGTGGGCAAACGTGCGGGTGCGCACCTATCGGCTTCCTGCAGCCGCGTTCCTGCTTGTCGTGATCGGGTCTTTCGTGCTGTCCGGCGTGATTCCCGTGCTGTTCCTGCAGTTCTTCGTCAAGCCAAGCGAATTAGAGCTGGAAAGGCCCTATATCGAACGCAACATCGCCCTGACCCGGCAGGCATACAATCTCGATCAGATCGCTGCCAAGCCGTTTGCCGCCGAACAGAAGCTGAGCTTCAAGACGCTCGACGCCAACAAGGCGACAATCGACAATATCAGGCTTTGGGACTGGCAGCCCCTGTCGGACACCTACGCGCAGCTGCAGGAGATCCGCACCTATTACAAATTCCATCATCTTGACGTCGATCGCTACTGGCTCGATGGATCCTACCAAAGCGTAATGCTCTCGGCGCGCGAACTGCGGCCCTCCTTGCTGCCGCCGAATGCCCAGACATGGGTCAACCGCCACGTGCTGTTTACTCATGGCAATGGCGCGGTGATGAGCCCGGTCACGCGCAAAAGCACAGAGGGGCTACCGCTGCTCTATCTGCGGGATATTCCTCCGGTTGCGGATGGCGGCCCCAAAATCCACGAGCCGCGCATCTACTACGGCGAACGGAGCGACGATTACATCATCGTCAAGGGGAGCACGCCGGAGTTCGACTATCCGAAGGGAAAAGACAATGTCTACGCTGCTTATGACGGTGCGGGCGGCGTTCCGATAGGAGCGATGATGTGGAGAGGCCTGTTCGCTTACTACTTCAACGACCCGAACCTACTGCTCTCAAGCTACATCACGACCGACAGCCGGATCATGATCCGGCGCAATATCGGGGAAAGGGTACGAACGATCGCCCCGTTCCTCAGGCTCGATCACGATCCTTATCTGGTCATCAGCAATGGGCGGATGTTCTGGATGCAGGACGCCTACACAGTGAGCTCCTACTTCCCCTCCGCGCAGCCGGCCCAAGACCAGGATATCAACTACATTCGCAATTCAGTGAAGGTCATCATCGATGCCTATAACGGAACCGTCGACTTTTATCTGATGGACACCGCCGATCCGATTGCCGCGACTTACCGGCGTATCTTTCCGAACTTGTTCAAGCCATTCTCGTCCATGCCGACGGATCTGCGGAGGCACATTCGCTATCCGGAGGACCTGTTCATGATTCAGGCGCAGCTCTATCAGAGCTATCACATGGAAGCCGCCGACGTTTTCTATAACCGCGAGGATCTCTGGCAGTTTCCGCGCCAGCCGGGCGGCGGCGGCGTTGCAACGATGGCCCCGTATTACATCATCATGCGGCTGCCCGGCGAGCCGCAGGCCGAGTTCTTCCTCATGCTTCCCATGGTGCCTAGCCGCCGCGACAATATGATCGCGTGGCTCGCCGCGCGCTGCGACGCGCCCGACTACGGCAAGCTGATTGTCTACGAGTTTCCCAAGGAGAAGCTCGTCTACGGGCCGTTCCAGATCGAAGCGCGGATCAATCAGAGCACCGAGATATCGCAACAGATCACGCTGTGGAATCAGATGGGCTCAAGGGTGATACGCGGTGCGAACCTGCTTGTGATTCCAATCGAGAACTCGATCCTCTATGTAACGCCGCTCTATTTGCGAGCGGAGCAGGGGCACCTGCCGGAGCTGAAACGCGTGATCGCGGCATACGGTGAACATGTGGTGATGAAGGAGACGCTCGACGAGGCCTTGTCAGCACTGTTCATCGAGCCTGGCGCGGTGCGGTCGATCTCGAGCACGAAGGAGGAAGTGCCTGTCACACCACGCCCGTCGTCAAGTCAGGCACGGGAGGCACTCGACCGCTACAATCAGGCCGTTGAACGATTGAGGTCCGGCGACTGGAAAGGCTTTGGTACGGAGTTCGACGCAATGCGCGAGCTCCTGGAGCAAATGAACCGGTATTCCGCCGACCACTAGTGCCCTAACTCCGCAGTCCAGAATGGGTCCGCGCCAATTGCCACCCGCGACTGCTGTGTCGGCGCGCACGATTGCGGTTCGCCGCACAGAACATTGCGCATCTCACGCACCCTGGGCCACCAATTCGTCGCGAAGACAGGCAACGCGTCGGCCGGGCGCAATTTCCCTCAACACAGGCACACTCTCGGCACAGCCGGCAACGGCATGCGGGCAGCGCGTGCGGAACACGCAACCTGACGGCGGTGAAGCGAGGCTCGGCAACTCCCCCGACAGCACCACCTCGCGAGAACGCTTCTGCAAACGGATCGACGGTGTCGCAGCGATCAGCGCCAGCGTATAATCGATATGGCATTGACATGACGCGCATCAATGACCTGAATAGAAGGTGACGTCCTCGCTCTGGCAGTCCCGCCCCATGCACGAACCGGTCTTGCGTGTCGAAGATCTCCGAGCCGAATTTCGTATTCGTGCGGAGTGGTATCCGGCCGTCGACGGCGTCTCCTTTACGGTCGACCGCAATGAGACGCTGGCGCTGGTCGGCGAGTCCGGTTGTGGAAAGTCCGTCACGGCCCTCTCCATCATGGGTCTTGTACCGCAGCCGCAGGGCCGCGTGTCGGCGGACTGCATCCTCCTGGACGGAATTGATCTGCGAACTCTGGATGAGGCCGGGTTCGAAGCTCTGCGCGGCGACCGCATGACGATGATCTTCCAGGAGCCGATGACCAGCCTGAATCCGGTGATGAATATCGGAGCACAGGTTGCCGAGGCGCTGCGCATCCATCGCGGCCTGTCGCGTGCGGACTCGGAAGCGAAGGCGCTCGCCGTGCTCGAAGAAGTGAAAATTCCGTCAGCCAAGCAGCGCTTCCACGACTATCCGCATCAATTTTCAGGCGGCATGCGTCAACGCGTCATGATCGCGATGGCGCTCGCTTGCGAGCCGGCGCTGCTGCTCGCCGACGAGCCGACGACAGCCCTCGACGTGACCATCCAGGCGCAGGTGCTTGGGCTGCTCGCAGACCTGAAGGCGCGGCACGGCATGGCCATGCTGTTCATCACGCACAATCTCGGCGTCGTTGCCCAGATCGCCGATCGCGTTGCGGTCATGTATGCCGGACAGATTGTCGAACAGGCGCCGGTGCACGAGATTTTCGCAAGACCCGCCCATCCCTATACCCGTGCGCTGTTCTCCGCGATTCCGCGCATGGATCGCGCCGAGCAGACGCTCGCCGCCATTCCAGGTCGTGTGCCACCTCTAAACGATATGCCCAGGGGATGCCGCTTCGCGCCGCGCTGCCCGTTGCGTCGTTCCGGCTGCGAGGCGCCGCAAGTCCTGGCAACCGCCGCTCCTGGACATCTCGCCCGCTGTCATGTTGCAACCGGCGCTGTCGCCAGGGAGCTTGCCCGTGCTTGAAGCCACCGATCGCGTCGTGATGATCTCCGGCGCCTCGCGCGGGATCGGCCGCGCCGCGGTCGAGCGCCTGGTTGCTGGCGGCTACCGCGTCTCGGCCGGCGTGCGTGATCCGCGCGGACTGGCCGGGTCAGACCGGCTGATGCTGCATCGTTACGACGCGGATTCGCTGCCGTCAGCGGAAGCGTGGATTGCGGCGACGATCGAGCAGTTCGGCCGACTCGATGGCCTCATCAACGCGGCCGGAATCAACCCGGAAGCCGATCTCACCGATCCCGACGAAACGGCGTTCGACGCGATGATGCTGATCAACGTCAAGGCGCCCATGCGGCTCATTCGTCTCGCGCTCCCGCATCTCGCGAAAAGCGGCGAAGGACGCGTGATCAACGTTGCTTCGATGTCCGGCAAGCGCGTTCGCAATGCGAATGCCGGTTACGCGATGAGCAAGTTTGCGCTGCTCGCGCTCACCCATGCCGTACGACAATACGGCTGGGACCACGGCATTCGCGCGACCGCGATCTGCCCGAGCTTCGTTGCGACCGACATGACCGCTCATGTCACCAAATGGCCGCGCGAGAAGATGAGCGATCCTTACGACATCGCCGAGTTGATCGTGACGGTCCTGCGACTGCCCAATACGGCGACGATCGCCGAGCTTCTGGTCAATTGCCGGCTGGAGGACATGCTATGAGATTGCGACGGCTGGCAGAGACGGACCGGCCCACCGTGTCATTCTTGCTCGACGGCGCTCCCGCGGACGCACTCGCGGGGGACACTTTGCTCACGGCCATCCTCGTGCGTGACGACCACCTGCGCGCGAGCGAATTCGGCGATGGACTCCGTGCAGGCTTCTGCCTGATGGGGGCATGCCAGGATTGCTGGGTGAACGTCGAGGGTGGCGGCCGTGTGCGCGCCTGCACCACCCCGATCGCCGAGGGCATGCGCGTGACGCGCAGGGTGGCGCAGCCATGAGCATTGTCATCATCGGCGCCGGTCCGGCCGGCACGCGCGCGGCCGAAGTGCTTGTCGGCGCAGGCCTGCGGCCGGTCGTGATCGATGAAGGGTTGGAGAGCGGCGGGCGAATCTATCAACGCCAACCCTCCGGTTTCCACCGCACCGCGCACACCCTCTATGGCTTCGAGGCCGCAAAGGCGCGGGCCATCCACGACGTCTTCGACCAGCTTCGTCCTTCGATCGACTTCCGACCGCGAACCCTTGCTTGGAATTTGCGGCCCGGCGTCATCGACACGATGTGCGAGGGCAAGGCGCGCGCAGTAGCTTTCGCGCAGACAATTCTGTGCACCGGTGCAATGGACCGAGTAATCCCGCTACCGGGCTGGACGCTGCCGGGTGTCTTCACTTTGGGCGGATCGCAGATTTCACTGAAGGCTCAGGGCTGCGCCATCGGCGCGCAAGTCGCCTTTCTTGGGACGGGGCCCCTGCTCTATCTCGTCGCCTATCAATATGCCCGCGCCGGCGCGCAAGTCGTGGCCGTGCTCGATACGACACCATTCACCACCAAGACGAAACGGGCGTTCGGGCTGATGCGTGGCGGGGTAACCTTCGCCAAGGGCCTCTATTACATCGCCTGGCTGCGCGCGCACGGCATTCCCATAGTCGAGGGCGCGACCCCGCTTGCCATCGAGGGCAACGGCCGGGTGGAATCGCTGAGCTGGCGCGACGCAGGCGGCACCAGGCACGAGGCGGCCGTCGATGCCGTCGCGCTCGGCTGGGGACTGAAGCCAGAGGCGCAGCTCGCTGATCTCGCTGGCGTGCCGTTCGACTTCGACCCCGTGCAACACAATTGGGTGCCACGCCAGGATCCCACCGGACGCACATCGATCGAAGGAGTGTTTCTTGCCGGCGACGGCAGCGGCATTCGTGGCGCTGATCTCGCCGAGACGGCCGGCGCACGCGCCGCCTGGGCTGTGCTGGCGGCGCGTGGCTGCTCGACGGTTGACGCGCGTGCAGTCGCGCGCCTCGATGCGACGCTGGCGGCTGGCGCTAGCTTCCGCAACGCACTGGAGCGCGCATTTCCATTTCCGGCAAAACTCGCGGCGAACATGACCGACGATACCATCCTCTGCCGGTGCGAGGTGATCACAGCGGGCGAACTGCGTGCGGCCGCGAATGAGGCATTGGCGACGCTTCCGCCACCAGAGGTCAACCGGGCAAAAGCCCTGACCCGTGTCGGCATGGGACGTTGCCAGGGGCGCGTCTGCGGCGCAGCCGCGGCCGAGGTGCTGGCGGCAAAGCTCTCCTGCCCGGTGGAGCAAGTTGGACGCTTGCGCGGACAGCCGCCCGTCAAGCCGATTCCCATCCTTCCCGCGGAGGCGGCATGAGCGCCACGCCGACCGATGTATTGATCGTGGGCGGCGGCGGCGCTGGCTGCTCCACGGCTCTGCATCTCGCGAACCGCGGCGTGCGATGCATTTTGCTCGAACGCGGCCAGATCGGCGGACAGGCCAGCGGTGTCAACTACGGCGGCGTGCGCCAGCAGGGGCGGCATCCGGCCGAACTGCCGCTCGCCCGCCGTTCCCGCGAAATCTGGGCAAAGCTGCCGGAACTCATCGGCACGGACTGCGAATTCGAGGTGACCGGTCACCTGAAGCTCGCACGCAACGAAGCCGAGGAAGCCGATCTCATCGCATATCTCGACGTTGCCAAGGCGAATGGCCTTCCGCTGATCATGATCGGGGGCAATGCCATTCATCAGCACTATCCATGGCTCGGTCCCGATGTCGTGGCCGGCTCGCTCGCGCCCGACGACGGCGCCGCCAACCCGCGTCTGTTGAGCCCTGCTCTCGCGCGAGCCGCGCGCGATAGGGGCGCTGATATCCGTGAATTCATGCCGGTCAACAATCTGACCCACGACGGCACTCAGTTCATCGTGCGGTCGGGCGAGAATGAATTTCGTGCCCAATATATAGTCAACACAGCCGGCTATTGGGGCGGCGCGATCGCCAAAGCATTCGGCGAACCGGTTCCCGTTTCACCGCTGAGCCCGAACATGCTCGTGACCGAGCCCCTATCCTACTTCATTACGCCCAATCTGGGCGTCGTCGGCGGCGACGTCTACCTGCGTCAGATCCGGCGCGGCAACATCATCTTCGGCGGCGGCCGTGGGGAATCCGATCCGGATGTTCCGCGCTCACGGCCATTGCCCGAGCCAGGCTATGCCGTCATGGCGAAAGCGCTCCAACTCGTGCCGCAGCTCGCGGGTGTACAGGTGATCCGCAGCTGGACTGGCATCGACGGTGAAACACCGGACGATATTCCAGTCATCGGCCCCAGCCGAACGACGCCCGGCCTGTTTCATGCATTCGGGTTTTCAGGTCACGGCTTCCAGCTCGGCCCCGTCATTGGGGCCATCATGAGCGAGCTCATCCTCGACGGACGCACGGATGTCCCGCTCGAGCCGTTCCGTATCGATCGTTTCGCGCAGGACGGATTATTCAACCAGCAGGGACAGACACATGAAGCTTTCCGTCACGCTTAGCGCGGCACTCGTAGCCGCCACTCTCGTTGCGATGCCCGTTTCGGCGGCGCCGAAGACCGATCTGAGAGTCGGCATGGCGGCCCAGGATGTAGGCCAGCTCGATCCTCATCGCGCGGTCAGCACGATCGACCGCACGGTGGTTGCCTGGATGTATAACGGCCTCGTGCGCTTTAAGCCGGGGACGATGGATCCCACGCAGATCGAGCCGGATCTCGCGGAGAAATGGGAATCAAGCACCGACAAGCTCGACTGGACGTTCCATCTTCGTCGCGGCGTCAAGTTTCACGGCGATTTTGGCGAATTGACCGCCGATGACGTTGTCTTCAGCCTCAGACGGGCCAGCGAAGCCAAGACGTCAGCCTTCTCCGCCGACTTCGCCGCCTTCAAGACCATCGAGGCGACGGATCCCGACACGGTCCACATTGTACTGGCGCGGCAGGTGCCGAGTCTGCTCGGATTGGTGACCAACTATTCCGGCGGCTACATCGTCAGTCGCAAGGCGGTCGAGAAGTATGGCGCCGACTTCACCCGCAATCCGGTCGGCACGGGCCCCTTCGCCTTCGTTTCCGACACTCCCAACCAGTCGCTCGAGCTCGCAGCCTTCGACGGCTATTTCCGCGGCAAGCCGAAGCTGCAGCACGTGAGCTATCGCTACATTCCCTCGGACTCCTCGCGAGACCTTGCCTTCCAGAACAACGAAATCGACCTCGTTTACGGCAAACAGGATCAGGCCTGGATCAACCGCATCCGCGCGTTGCCGGATTCGGTCGTCGATATCTTCGAGCCTGGCGAACTCGCCAATCTCAATCTCAACATCACGGCGAAACCACTTGACGACATTCGCGTGCGGCAGGCGATCGCCTACGCCGTCAACCGGCCGGAGCTCGTCAAGTGGCAGGGCGCCGACACCGCGCGGCCGGGCCAAAGCGTGATTCCGGCGGGCTATCTCGGATCTTCGAAGGATGTCGGCCTCGTCAACACCGACATCGCCAAAGCCAAGGCACTGCTCAAGGAGGCAGGCTATCCGGACGGCGTGACGATCAAGGTGATCCACACGCAGTTGCCGCAGATGCTGGGCAGCATGCAGGTCGTGCAGGCGCAGCTGCGGAAGGCAGGCATCAATCTCGACATCGAGGTGGTCGATCATGCCACCTTTCACCAGCAGATCCGCAAGGATCTGAGCCCGATCGTCTATTACGCGGCAGCACGATTTCCGGTGGCAGACATCTACCTGACCCAGTTCTTCCACTCGGCTAGCATCGTTGGAAAGCCGACGGCGGTCACCAATTTCAGCCATTGCGACGTGGCGGACAAGGAAATCGGCGCCGCGAGGACGGAGCCCGACACCGAGAAGCAGGTTGCCCTCTGGGTCGAGGCCCAGAAAAAGATCGTCGCAGCCGTCTGCGCCGTTCCGCTGGCCGAGGCCTTGCAGATCTGGGCGCATCGCACCGACCTCGACTTCGGCTACGATCTGAAGGCTTCGTTATCGCTTGGTCCGCTCTTGACCGAGGCCACGCACTTCAAGTGAGGTCAACGAGACAGAGCCACGGGATCGTCCGGTGATCAACTTCATCATCCGCAGGCTGCTTGCGTCGATACCGACACTGCTCGCGGTATTGACGCTTGTCTTCCTGCTGGTGCGTGTGGTCCCGGGCGATCCCGCCATTGCAATCCTGGGTGATCGGGCGACCCCGGACGCCCTCGCCGCCCTGCGCGCCGAACTTGGCCTCGATCGCTGGATCGTCGCGCAATATTTCGACTTCCTGGGCCACGCCTTGCGCGGCGATCTCGGCACCAGCATGGTCACGCACCGTCCGGTCTGGACCGAAATTACCGAAGCCTTGCCGCACACGATCGTATTGACGTTGGCGGCCATGGTGATCGGCTGCCTGATCGGCATACCCGCCGGCGTCTGGGCTGCGCTACATCGCAACGGCCCGATCGACGTGTTGACCCGTCTCTTTTCATTGCTCGGGCTGTCATTTCCCGTCTTCGTTTCGGGTATCTTCCTCCTGATCGTCTTCGCGCTGCAGCTCCACCTCTTTCCGGTGATCGGCAATCCACGCCCGGGCGACTGGATCGACGGCCTGCATAAACTCGTCCTGCCCGCAATCACTCTCGGCATCGTGATGGCTGCCTACGTGGTGCGCGTGACGCGCAGTTCGATGCTACAGGTTCTGGGGGAGGACTACATCCGCACCGCGCGCGCCAAAGGGGTGCCGCGGCGCTCCATCATCTGGCGCCACGGTTTCTCCAATGCCCTGATTCCAGTGGTCACCGTGGTCGGCCTCTATGTCGGCATCCTCATCGGCAATTCGGTGCTCACTGAAATCGTTTTCAACCGGCCCGGCCTCGGCAAGGTGATCGTCAGCGCGCTGACCCAGCGCGACTACACCATGTTGCAGGGAATGATGGTGATCTATTGTTTCATGATCATCGTCGTAAACCTGATTACGGATCTCAGCTATGGCCTCATCGATCCAAGAGTTAAGCAATGACAGTTAAGCAATGACCGATGTGACCCTTCCCGCACCAATTTCGCAATGGCGTGTGATGGCCAGCCGGATCTTGACCGATCCCACGACACTCGCCGGCGTTATCCTCTGCACGATCGTCGTATCCGGCGCCCTGCTGGCTCCGTGGCTTGCCCCTCACGATCCCCTCGAACAGAACATCATCGATCGCCTGGCTGGCCCCGGTCCGGAGTATCTGCTCGGCGCCGACCAATTCGGCCGCGACGTGCTGTCACGGCTGCTTTGGGGGGCGCGAGTGTCCCTGCTGGTGTCCTTTCTTTCCATCGCCGGCGCCGTCGTCATCGGCGGGGCAATCGGCATGATCAGCGGCTATGTCGGCGGCCGATTTGACCTCGTCACTATGCAGGTGATGGACGTCCTCCTGTCGTTCCCGAGCCTGATTCTCGGCATGATCATGGTGGCCTTGCTTGGTTCGAGTGTCACCAATCTCGTCATTGCGATTGCGCTCACCGCAATAGCCCCCTTCGCGCGCATTGCGCGAGCACCCGTTCTGGTGCTCAAGGAACGCGCCTTCATCGAGGCCGGCCGTGCGCTCGGCTTCTCGCATTTGCGAATTCTGCTCGTGCATGTGCTGCCCAGCATCGTCAATGATCTCCTGGTCATGGGCACTCTCTGGATGGCGACCGCAGTCCGTACGGAAGCCTCGCTCTCCTTCATCGGTCTCGGCGTCAAGCCGCCGACGCCGACCTGGGGCGGCATGATGCGGGACGGTTTCGAGAATATTCTCGATTCGGCATGGCTGTGCATATGGCCGGGCCTGGCCATTCTGGTGCTGGTCTTGGGACTGAACCTCGTCGGTGACGGCCTTTACGACGCGACCGATCCGAAAGCGAACGCGCAATGACTGCGCCCCCAGCCCTGCTCGAGGTCCGCGATCTCACCAAGCATTTCGCGGTCACCAAAGGTTTACTCCGCCCGGTCACAACGATAGTCCGTGCCGTCGACGGCGTCAGCTTCGCGGTCACGCGTGGTGAGGCGTTCGGCGTCGTCGGCGAGTCCGGCTGCGGCAAGTCGACCGCTGCCCGCGCCGTGCTGCATCTGATTCCGCCGGATGCCGGCTGCGTTCGCTTCGCCGGCATCGACGTGACAAGCGCCCGTGGATCCATGTTGCAGCGGCTGCGCCGCCGCATGCAGATCGTCTTCCAGGATCCCTATTCGTCACTCAATCCGCGACGCACGATCGGCCAGACCTTGACAGAGCCACTAGGCGTACACGGTCTCGCCCGCGGTCGCGCCGCACGTGAGCGCGCAATGGCGTTGCTGGAGGAAGTCGGCCTGCCGTCGTCTGCGTACGACCGCCACCCTCACGAGTTTTCCGGTGGCCAGCGTCAGCGTATCGGGATCGCGCGCGCCCTGTCTGTCGAACCCGAACTGATCGTTGCCGACGAGCCGGTCTCCGCACTCGACGTCTCCGTCCAGGCCCAGGTGCTCCTGCTCCTGAAGGACCTGCAGGCACGGCGCGGCCTGACCTTCGTATTCGTCAGCCACGATCTCGGTGTCATCAGGTGGTTCTGCTCGCGCGTCGCGGTGATGTATCTCGGACGCATTGTGGAGAGCGGCCCGGTGGCACGCGTGTTCGGCGCTCCGCGCCATCCCTACACGCGCATGCTGCGTGATGCTTCGCCCCTCCCCGATCCAAGTATACGAGGCCGTCTGCCGCGCATCATCGGCGAAATTCCTTCCGCTGCCAATCCGCCGTCGGGGTGCCACTTTCACCCCCGTTGCCCCCGCGCATCCGATTTGTGCCGCACTGTGTATCCGGAATGGCGGGCTGATGGTGATGGGGGTGTCGCCTGCCACCATCCAGAGGATTGATCGGTCGCAGCAACTGCTGGCGCATGTTGAACGATGCGGTTTCCCCACCGCTTGCGGACGACTGTGGATTCCCAGTTGCCATCTGCCGAGGCCGGGCTGAACCGGACTCAACGCCGCGGACTCCTAAGTCATGGCGCAATGCAGCCCTCGCATCATCGAGGCGTGGTTGGTCGTTGCTCTAGGCTGCCGAGCGGAGCGGCGTCCCGCTTCACTAAACGTCCCGCCGGCTCAAATCGTCGCTCTCATTGAGACAACCGGCCGTTCGTAGCGCCAGTTCAAGTGCGCGTTGCTCGGTTGGCGTTACCGACGGCTGCGGCGGACGCACGGCGTCGCAAGCCAGCCGTCCGAGCAACTTCAGGCAAGCCTTGAGCCGCGCCGGCGCGCGTCCTCCCGGCGCGTCGCGATAGATTGCGGTGACCAATGGATAGAGCTTCTCGTGTATGGCTCGCGCCTCGCCCAAATCTCCAGCCAGGGCCGACCTCCAAAGGCCGACCACAAGCTCGGGCGCGACGGCCGCAAGGCTGACCTGGCTGCCCGCCGTTCCGATCACGTAGCTCGTCAGGAGATGCTCGTCTCCTGAACTGAGCACGGTGAAGTCCGGGCGGCGCTCGCGGACCAAACGCAGGTTGTGCTCATAAGCGGCAACTTCCCAGCTGCCTTCCTTGATCGCCACGAACCGGCGGTCCGCCACCAGTTGCTCCAAGAGCGGTCCCGCATAGGCCATGGCGCCTGAGCCAATGGGCGCAGCGTAAAGCATTAAGGGCACGGTCGTTGCATCGCGGACGCGGCGGTGATGCTCGATCACGCAGGTGTCGGCGTGCGGCAGCGCCCAGCTGTTGGGAGGAAACACCAGCAGCCCGTCAGCGCCCGCCCGCTCCAGGGCGGCCGCCTCCCGCGCTGCCTCCAGGCTCGACTCGTGATTGACCCCGGAGACGACAAGGCAATTCTTCGGAGCATGCTCGCGCGCGATCTCCATCACGCGCCGCTTCTCGGCCAAGGACAGCACGAAGTTCTCGCCGGCATGGCCGTTGACCAGCAGGCCATTGATACCCGGCACGGACGCCACTGAGGCGATGTGCGCCGCCAACGCCGGCTCATCGATCAGGAAATCGGATGTCATCGGCACGATCGTCGCGGCATGAATGCCGCGCAGGCGATCGCCGAATGATGGGGACGATTCAATCTCGCCAGACACCGCCGACCCGCGCGCTAGTGAATGATCTGGTCGAGGAACGTCCGCGCCCGCTCGGACTTCGGATGATGGAAGAACTCCTCCGGCGCGGCCTGCTCGACGATCTTTCCTTCGTTCATGAACACGATCCGGTCTGCGACTTCTCGGGCGAAACCCATCTCATGGGTCACGCACAACATGGTCATGCCCTCTTCCGCGAGCTTCTTCATGGTCTCCAGCACCTCCTTGACCATCTCGGGGTCGAGCGCGGAGGTCGGCTCGTCGAACAGCATGATCTTCGGCCGCATGCATAGCGCACGCGCGATGGCGACGCGCTGCTGCTGGCCGCCCGACAACTGCCCGGGAAACTTGTCGGCCTGTTCGGGGATCCGGACCTTGGTCAGGAAATGCATGGCGAGATCCTTCGCCTCCTCCTTCGTCATGCCATTCACGGTCATCGGCGCCAGGATGCAGTTCTCCAGCGTGGTCATGTGCGGAAACAGGTTGAAGCTCTGGAACACCATGCCGGTATCCCGCCGGATCGCATCGATGTTCTTCCGCTGGCGATCGAGCTCGGTGCCGTTGACGTAGATCAGGCCCTCGTCGTGCTTCTCGATGTGATTGATGCAGCGGATTAGGGTCGACTTGCCCGAGCCGGAGGGACCGCAGACCACGATCTTCTCGCCCTTGGCGACCTTGAGATCGATCTCGTTCAGCGCGGTGAAGTCGCCGTAATGCTTGTAAACGGCCTCCATGCGAACCGCCGGCACGTCGCGCAGCCGCGGCTGCACCATTTCACCCTCGATACCGGTTGCCATCGCTACGTTCTCCGGTGATGCGCTCATGCTCTGGCCTCGATGCTCGCCTGTGCAACCGGCGCCCTCGCCACAGTCCGCCTGGACTTCGCAGCGTTGGATCGACCAAAATGCTTCTCCAGCCGGCGCTGAACCGCGTCCCAGACCGAGGTGAGGATCAGGTAATAGGCAGTTGCGGCCGCATAGACTTCGAGGATCTGAAAGTGCTCCTGCATCAGCATGTCGCTTCGACGCATGAGCTCCTCGACCGAGATGACGGAGGCGAGCGAGGTCGCCTTCAGAAGCGAGTTGATGGAGTTGCCGAGCGGGGGGATCATCAGCCGAAACGCCTGCGGCAGGGTGATGCGCCGGAACGTCACCCAGGGCGACAGGCTCAAGGCCCATGCAGCTTCGCGCTGTCCGGCCGAGACGGCCATGAAACCGCTGCGCACGATTTCGGCGAGATAGGCCGCCTCGTTGAGGATCAGGCCAACGAGCGCGCAGGTGATGACACTGAACTTGATCCCCAACTGCGGCAAGCCGCTGTAGATCACCACCAGCTGGATCAGCAGCGGCGTGCCGCGGAAGAACCAGGTGTAGAACCGCGCCGCGCCTGATAGCACCCGGTTGGACGACATGCGCATCAACGCGATGCCCATGCCGAGGATCAATCCGCCGATGACAGCCGCCACCGTCAAGCCGATGGTGACGAGCACACCCTTCATCAGGAAGTAGTTGAAGAAGTAGTTGACGGCGGCCGTCGGACTGAAATGGCTCATCGGCTCGTCTCCGTAGGTATCAGGCCGGACCTGGGCCGGCGATCGCAATCGGCTGATCCGCCGGCAGGCTGGTCAGGCCGAACTTGTCGAACAGCGCCTGGTAGCTGCCGTCGGCACGCATCGTGTTCAGCGCCTTGACGACCGCATCGACCACAGTCTTGTTGCGAAAACCAAGTGTGGTGCGCGCCGTGCCGAGCCCGCTCAGAACTTCCTTGACGCGGCCGCGGCCGACGAGATCGCGCGCCACGCTGTCGACGAGGAGCGCATTGTCCACTTGTCCGGCGAGCAGTGCGCTCACGACGTTGGTCGCCGTCGGGAATGTACGCATCTCGATGGCGGGGCCACCCTTCGCCACGTTCGCATCGCTGAGCTTCTTGAGCCAATTCATCTGGTAGGTGCTGACTTCGACGGCGGATGTTTTTCCGATCAGATCATTCTCGATAGCAATTTTTATGCCGCTGTCAGGCGCAACAACGACCGAAATGGCCTGAATGGAATAAGGCACCATGTACATCAGCTTCGAACGTTCCTCGGTCCAGAACATGCCGGTATCGATGCCATCGATGCGGCTCGCATTCATGGCCGGGATCATGGCCGGAAAATCCATCCGGACGAGTTCGACCGGAAGACACAACCGCTTGCCGAGTTCGGCGGCGAGTTCCACGTTGAGGCCCTGCAACTGGCCGTCCTTGTCGACGAATTGCTGCGGCGGATTGGTCGGGTTGATGGAGAGCTGCAATTTGCCGGGCGCAATCAGATTGTCGTCGGTGATCGCGGGCGTGCAGGCGGCATGCGCTGCCGCGGACGCGAGAACGAGTGCCGCAGCGGCACCCAAGCGAAGCAGTGTCGAGACCATGTGTTACCTCCAGTAAGACGCCAATGACCGATGCAGTTCCTCGCCCGGCTTTCCCCTCTACGTTTGTTGGATGCGGCCGGCCGGATCTTGCGACACGACAGGCAGCATCGACTTCAGTCCCCCTCAGGCCGGTCCCGACATCGGCTTGAGCTGGATGCGCATGAAGTTCTTCACGAGCGATTCGAACGGGCCGAAGCCCTTCACCTTCAGGAATTCCGGCGTCTCGAACGCCCAGCGTCCCGCAACTTCGTACATGGCGGCGTATTTCGGCCCGTCGCCGGCGGAGACGAAGCGTTTTGCCGACAGCCAGCCGGGACAGGCGAGCAGATCGGGAAAGTGCTTCTGCTCGTACCAGGCGTTGAACGCGGCTTCGTGCTCGGGATCGATGTCGACCCGCACGATGTGGATGAAGGCTTCGTCGGCCATGGGTTCGCCCCTCACGCCAGACGAATATCGCCGGTCGCGCGCGCCGCACCGACCGTCGTTGCAATGGCGTCGCACAGCGCAGGCAGGACCGGCAGCAGCGGTGGTCGCGGATCGGCGTTGCCGATCAGGCCGAGCGCCTTGAGGCCGACCTTCATGCGCGTGTGCATGTCCATGATCGGCGCCGGCCCGTAGATCGTGCCGACGATCGGATAGAGCCGCTCGTTGACCGCGCGCATCGCCTTGAGATCGTCGGCGAGCGCTGCCTGCCACAGCGCGATGAACAGATCCGGCGCGAGGCTGACGAGACCGGACAGAATGCCGTCGCCGCCGACGGCAAGCTGCGGCAGGAACCAGTTGAAGTTGGACGGCAGGACCGCGACCGACGGATCGGCCTGCTTCACCGCCCGCCGGTTCTCGTCATAGGCGAAGATGGTATCGCTACCTTCCTTGATGGCGATGACACGGTCGAGCGCTGCGATTTCCGCCAGCGTTTGCGGCGAGTAGCCGAAGCCGGACGCCAGCGGATACTGGAATATCGACACCGGAATCCCGATGGCCGAACTGACCGCCCGTACGAAAGCCACCGGCGCGCGCGAGGTGACCGATGCACCGCCGCCAAGCGGCGCCGGTGGGAACAATACCGCGCAGTCCGCGCCGGCAGCCTCGGCGAGCTGCGCCTGATGGATCGCTTCCGCAGTGGAATGCGCAATGATGCCGGCCAGCAGCGGCTTGCCCCCGATATGCCTGCGTGTCCGCTCGATCACTGCCTGGCGCTCGTCGTCCGAGAGCGACCCGCCCTCGCCAGCATGTCCGTTGACGAACACGGCCGCGATTCCGTCCCGGCAGGCGCAATAGTCGAGCACACGGGCATAGCCGTCCCAGTCGATCGCGCTGTCGTCCTTGAAGGGCAGCACGGTCGCGGCCGTGACGCCGCGCAGGTCCGGTTTCTTCATCAGCTCGCTCATGACGGTTTGCGCCGGGGAAATTTCAGGCTCGCGCGCGCCTTCAGCACTTCGAGGCCGTTCTCGTTGCGGGCGCTCGCCTCCCAGATGATGGTCCGGGTCTCGTCGTGCTGCTCGGCGATCCAGACGTCGAAGGTGAGCGTGTCGCCATAGAACACCGGACCGGTAAACCAGAAGCGATCCTCCACCGACACGCCGATCGTGCCGACCAGCTCGCTGGTGAGGATGCTGGTGCAGAGGCCCGCGACCATGATCCCTGGTGCCAACCGGCGACCGAAACGCGTGGCGCCTGCATAGACCTCGTCGACGTGGACGGGACCGAAGTCGCCGGTGGCGGCGATGTAGAGCGCACCGTCCGCCTCGGTGATGGTTTTGCTCAGGCTCACCCTGTCGTCCACCTTCAGCTCATCGAAGGATTTCGGCTCATACATGGCTCAGCCCTTCGCGAACGGAACGAGCGTCGCGGTGCCATCAACCACGATCACGCCGGACGATGACAACGTGCAGGTGACGCGGCAGGTCGCTTCTTCGCCAGCAACCGAGACGATCTCGGCCTTCGCCTCGACGGTGTCGCCGACGATCACGGGGGCGGAGAAGTTCAGCGCGATGCTGCCGATCCGCCGCGTGGGCCCGCCGAGCTGGCTGAGGCAGGTGGTGGCGAGGCCGCCGACCGCGAGCTCGAAGGCGACCATGTTGGCTGCGCCCGCCTTCCTGGCGCGGACGGCATCTACATAGAGACCGCCAAGATTGCCGCTGATGCCGGTGAACATCGCCTGTTCGGCCACGGTCATGGTCTTGCGGAACGCAAAGGCGGCGCCGGGCTTGAGAAGGGAGTGAGACATCGAGTGGTCCTAAAGCTGCAAGCCGTTCTTGATCGTGCTGCGCGCGACCAGCATGCGGTGAATTTCTGACGTGCCGTCATAAATGCGGGTGACCCGGGCATCGCGATACATGCGCTCCAGCGGCAGGTCCTTGCTGAAACCCATGCCGCCGAACACCTGGATGGCGCGGTCGACCACGCGTCCCTGCATCTCGGACGCTGCAACCTTGATCATCGAGACCTTGTCGCGCGGATCATGTCCCTGGTCGATCTCCCAGGCGGCATTCATCACCATCATCTTGACGCCGAAAATCTCGGTGGCGGAATCGGCGATGAGCTTCTGCACCATCTGGAAGTCGCCGATCGCCTGGCCGAACTGGCGCCGCTCGGCGGCATGTCTGCGCATCATCTCGAGCGCCCGCTGCGCCATGCCCACGGCGCGCGCACCGATATGCGCGAGGCGGATCTGGAGCACGCTCTGCATGATCAGCTTGAAACCGGCACCGACTTCGCCGAGCACGGCATCCCTGGGGATGCGGCAGTCCTCGAAGGTGAGCTCGGCATGGCCATAGCCGCGATGGCCCATCATCGGCTGGGTCCGCGCAACCCTGAAGCCCGGCGTGCCGCGGTCGACCAGGAACAGCGTGATGCCGCCGCGCGCCCGCTTCTCCTTGTCGGTCAGCGCCATCACGATCACGTAGTCGGCAATGTCGCCGTCGCTGATGAAATGCTTGGTTCCGTTGAGGACCCACTCGTCGCCGTCGAGATGAGCGCTCGTGCTGATCGATGCGGCGTCGGAGCCGGCGCCCGGCTCGGTGATCGCCATCGCGCAGATCTTGTCGCCCTTCACCGTCGGCAGCAGATAATGCCCGACCTGCTCGCCCTTGCAGGCCATCAGCATCGGATAGACCTGACCGAACACGCGGCGGATCAGGGCATCGGAGGTCTTGCCGAATTCTTCCTCGACGAGACAATGCTCGACGCAGGACAGCCCGCCGCCGCCGACGCCGGCCGGCATGTTCATCGCGTAGAGGCCGAGCTCCTGCGCCTTGGCTTTGGTGACCGCCAGTGCGTCGGCTGGCACCGTGGCCGTCCGCTCCACCTCGTCCTCGAACGGCTGCACCTCCGTCTCGACGAAGCGGCGGACGGTGTCGACCAGCAGGCGCGTATCCTCAGGGACCGAAAAATCGATCATCGCGCCACTCCCACCGCCTTGCCAGCGATCATCGCGTCAATGTCGGCGGCGCCGTAGCCGATCTCGCCGAGCACCTCGCGCGTTTGCGCGCCTAGCCGCTGCGGCACCAGCCGCACCTCCGGCGTCTGGCCGTCATAGCGCGCGGGATGCGCGACCATCCGGATCGGCACGCCGCCTGCACTCTCCGCAGTCTTGAACACGCCGAGATGGTTGAGTTGGGGATCGGTTTCGAGATCGCGATAGTCCTGCACCGGTGCGTGCCAGATCCGCGCCGCTTCGAGCGAGGGCAGCCAATCGGCCGTCGACTTCTGTTTCAGCCGGGCTGCAACGATCCGCGTGATCTCCTCACGCTTCGAAAAACTATCGGCCTCCCCGAACTGCTTCAACGCCTCGCAGTCGAGCGCCGCCGCGAGCGCCTTGGGCGCCGCCATGGAGATCGCGAGATGGCCGTCCGCCGTGGCGTGAATGCCGTAGGGGCCGGGGCTGAACCACGCCGCGATGCCGGCCGGGCCGCGCGGCGTCGGCGACGGCGCGCCGTTCAGCCATGCCGTCAACGGCTCGACCTGGAGATCGAGGGCGGCCTGATACAGGTTGACCTCGACGAGTTGCCCCTTGCCGGTCTTCGTCCTTGCGAACAGCGCGGCGAGAATGCTCATGGCATAGAGCGAGGCGGCGTGCTGGTCGACGATGACCGCGCCGACCGCCGTCGGCCCGCCATCGGCGCGCCCGGTTCGCATCGCTAGTCCCGACATCGCCTGAAGCAGCAGGTCCTGGCCGGGACGATCCTTGTACGGCCCATCCGATCCGAAGCCGGTTGCCACCGCATAGATCAGGCCGGGGTTGATCGCCTTGAGCGTATCGTAGCCGAGACCGAGCTTGGCCATGGTGCCCGGCCGGAAGTTCTCCATCACCACATGCACGGTCGCCACCAGCCTCTTCACCGCCGCGATGCCGTCGGGATGCTTGAGATCGACGGCAAGACTCCGCTTGTTGCGTCCTGTCGCCAGATGATTGACGCTGTCGCCCGCGACGAAATGGTTGGCGACCGCCCAGTTGCGCTGAAACGCCCCCTCGATCGGCTCGATCGCGATGACGTCGGCGCCGAGATCGGCGAGCGTCTGCGCGGCAAGCGGCCCTGCGAGATAATGATTGAAGCTGAGGATTTTGACGCCGTCGAGCAGGTTCATCCGTTCACACCCAATTCAAGCAGCCGCGATTGGCGCGCCGCGCCACGCCAGATCGAACGTCTTGACCAGGGCGCGGGCGGCAGCATCCTGCGCGGCAGGCAGCGGCAGCCGCGGCGGACGCGGATGGCCAACCGCAAAACCCATGTGGCCGAGCAGCGCCTTGCTGCCGGCGACATAGGCCTGGCCGCCGACGAATTCGATTACCGGCAGATATTTCAGATAGAGGTCGCGCGCCTGCTTGATCGCCCCCTCATCGGCGACGAGGCTGAAGATGCGCGCCATTGCCGACGGGACCACGTTGGAGGCCACCGCTACCCAGCCCTGCGCGCCCTCGACGAAAGATTCGAAACCGAGGATGCCGCCGAACACCGTCATCCTGTCGCCACAGAGACGGATGATGTCGCGCACGCGCGTCACCTCCAGCGTCGACTCCTTGATATAGAGACAATTGCCGATCTCGGCGAGGCGCGCCACGAGCGGCGGCTTGAGATCGACATTGGCCGTCGCCGGATTGTTGTAGACCATGATCGGCAGCGAGATCGCATCGGCAACCGTCTTGTAATGATGGACAAGCTCGTCGTCGGTCGGCGTCGAATAGAACGGCGGAATGATCATCACGCCGTCCGCGCCCAGCTTTTCGGCACGACGGCTGAGACGAACCACCTCGCGCGTATCCTCCGCGCCGGTGCCGATCAGCACGGGCACGCGCCCCGCGGCCTGGCCGATGACGACTTCCGCAACCAGCGTTTTCTCATCATCGTCGAGAGACAGGAACTCGCCGGTCGAGCCGAGCGGAATCAGCCCATGGATACCCTCGGCGATCTGCCAATCGACGAAGGCGCGCAACGCGGCGACATCGACATCGCCGGCCGGCGTGAACGGGGTAATCATGACGGTGTAGGTGCCGCGAAATATCTTCATCAGAGAGCTGCCGGGTGACCGGTTGAATTCCGGAAGCGGCGATGCTCTGCGGAATATCCGCAACATTCCTGCAATCGATTGCGCAACTGGCTCTGCATTGAGCACCACCATCCATTTTTTGGGCTTGATCCATGTAGAATTGGCCCATAACGTCTCTGCAATCGTTTGCAGTCTACCGGCAGGTTTGATGAGCGTCACGCTCAAAGATGTGGCACACGCGGCCCGCGTTTCAGTCAGCACCGCTTCCCGAGCGCTGACCGGGACGGGCCTGACCAGTGAGCGCACTCAGCAGCGCCTGACGCGCATTGCGCGCGAGCTCGGCTATCGGCCGAACCCGATCGCGCGAGGCTTGAAGACCGGGCAGTCGCGTCTCGTGGCGCTGCTGGTTCATAACCTCACCAACGCCTCGTTCCAGGTGATGGCCGAAGTCGTGCAGACGCGCCTGAAGACATTGGGTTACCAGATGCTTTTGTGCATCGGCGGCGACGATCCGCAGCAGGAGAGCGACACCCTCACCACGCTGGTCGATCATCGCATCGACGGGCTGATCGTCGTGCCCACGGGAAAGAACGGTGCGCAGCTCACGGCATTGGCGAAGGACGTTCCGATCGTCTGCCTCGTACGTCGCGATGATGCAACCGACCTCGAGACCGTGCTTTCCGACGATCCGCAAGGTGCCTATCTCGGCACGCGCCATTTGATCGAGCTCGGGCATCGGCGCATCGGGTTGATCGTCGGCCGCCAGGACACCACGTCGGGCCGCGAACGGCTGTCCGGCTATGTCCGCGCGCTGCGCGAAGCTGGCATCGCCACCGACGACGCATTGATTCATCCCGGCCATTTCGTCCCCGAGACCGGCGCGACGTGCTGCCGCAAACTGCTGGATCTCCCGCGTCCGCCCAGCGCGATCTTCGTCGCCAATCATGAGGCGACGCTTGGCGTGCTTCGCGTGACGGCGGAGCGGAACGTCGCGATCCCCGACGATCTCTCGCTGCTCTGCTATGAGGACATGCCGTGGTTCGAATGGCATCGCCCGGCAATCAGCATCGTCGACAACGGCGCGCGCGATCTCGCCAATCTCGCCGTCGACCGGCTGCTGCATCGCATGGATGCGAAGGGCAACGGCAATGATGGCGTCCGCGAATATCGCGTCGGCGCCCGGTTGGTGAAGCGCGATTCCTGCCGCCGGATCGAAGCGACGAAAGCTGCGCCGATTGCCGCCAGGTCCGTGAAACCCAAATCGTCTTCCTCAAAATCATCTGCGGTCAAAGCCGCGAAGGTCTGACTGATGCCCTATGTCGAAGTGCTCGCACCGCCCGTCCCGCCGCAGCGCAAGGCCGCGCTGGCGAGGTTGGTAACCGACGGCCTGATGTCGGCCTTCGGCGTTGGCGCGGAGACGGTCACGCTCTATTTCCTCCCGGTCTCGCCGGATGACTACGCCCATGCCGGCGCGATGGGACCCCAGGACGTAGGCCAGCGCATCCTGCTCAAGGTTCATGCGTTCCGCCGTAGCGAGGCCGAGCGCCGCGCCGCCGCCATCACCCTGACCCGCGGCGTGTGCAGCGCCTATGACGTTCCCGGCGACGACGTCGCGGTCTATTTCCTCGATCGCGACAAGAGCGAGGTTTCCCACAACGCCAAGCTCGCCAGCGACTAACGGGAGCCACAGGCCATGGATCGCTTCTATACCCAAGACCAGAAAGCCCTGCGCGAGACCGCCCGGCGCTTCGCGCAGACGGAAATTCTGCCGCGTGCGTCCGCGATCGATCGCGAAGATCGCTTCGACCGTGCGCTCTACAAGGGCATGGCCGATCTCGGCCTGTTCGGCATCTGCCTGCGCGAAGGCGCCGGCGGCGCCGGCCTCGATGCGGTCGCGGCATGCATCGCGATGGAGGAGCTGGCGCGCAGCTCCGGCGCCGTCGCCAATGCCTTCGCAATTCCCGTCGAGGCGGTGCTGTTCTTCGACCATCACGGCACCGACGCGCACAAGGCGCTGATCCCGCAAATCCTGAGCGGCGACATCATTCCCGCCACCGCCGTCTCCGAGCCCGACCACGGCTCCGATGTCGCGGGCATCCGCACCAATGCGGCGCGCGAGGGCAATGGCTGGCGGCTCAACGGCACCAAGGCCTGGGTGACGCTCGGCGGCGTCGCCGATCGCATCATGGTGTTCGCGCGCACCGGCGCGGACGCAGGCCATCGCGCCATCTCCTGCCTTCTGGTCGACGGCGCCCTGCCCGGCATCGCGCGCGGCAAGAACGAGGAGCTTCTCGGCATGCACGGCCTTGAAGACTGCCAGATCACCTTCTCCGACGTGCATCTCGCAGCGGACAGCCTGATGGGGCCGGAGAACCAGGCTTTCAAGATGGCGATGAGCAACTTCAATTTCAGCCGGCTGATGATGGCCTCGATGGCGCTCGGCATGGCGCAGGCCGCGTTCGAGGACGCCACCGCCTACGCAAAGGACCGCAAGCAGTTCGGCCAGGCGATCATCGGCTTCCAGGCGGTGCAGTTCATGCTCGCCGACATGTCGACCGACATCGCCGCCGCGCGCCTTCTGATCCATCATGCCGGCCGTCTCCATGATGCCGGCGAGCCGATCGCCAAGGAGGCGGCGCAGGCAAAGCTGTTCACGACCGACATGGCGATGAAGCACGTCTCCAATGCGCTGCAGATCCACGGCGGCAACGGCTATTCGCGCGAGTATCGCATCGAGCGGCTGTTCCGCGACGTGCGCCTCGCCCAGATCTACGAGGGCACCAACCAGATCCAGCGGCTCATCATCGCCCGCCAGGTCGAGAAGGAGGCCGCATGATGGGACGCGTGCAGTCATGCTGAGCATCATCACCGCGGCGCAGGCCGCTGGTCTCATCCGCGACGCCGACACGCTGATCGTCGGCGGCAATGGCGGCACCGGCGCCGCGGAGGCCGTCCTCGATGCGCTGGAGCAGCGCTTCCTCGGTGGCCACGGGCCGCACGGGCTGACGCTGATCAACATCACCGGCGTCGGCGCCGTGACCGAGAAGGGCCTGTGCCATCTCGCCCATGAAGGCCTCGTCGCGCGCGTGATCGGCGGCAATTTCGGCCTCCAGGTGCCGTTCATGCGCCTGGTCCGGGACGAGCTGATCGACGCCTACAATTTTCCGCAGGGCGTGATGAGCCAGCTCTGCCGCGCCATGGCGGCGAAACATCCGGGCGTGCTCACCCATGTCGGCCTCAACACCTACATGGACCCGCGTCAGGACGGCGGCCGCATGAATGCGCGCACCACGCAGCCGCTGGTCGACCTCCTCGAACTGCACGGCCAGTCGTGGCTGCTCTACCGCGTCCCCGCTCCACCTGATGTCGCCATCATCCGCGGCACCTCCGCCGATGAAGACGGCTATGTCAGCATGGAGCACGAAGGCACGACGCGCGAGGATCTCTCGATCGCGCAGGCCGTGCACAATGCCGGCGGCACCGTGATTTGCCAGGTGAAGCGGATCGTGAAGCGCGGCTCGATCCATCCGCAGATGGTCAAGATTCCCGGCTTCCTGATCGATCACGTCGTGCTCGAGCCCGACCAGATGCAGACCTACGGCACGGCCTACGACCCGGCCCGCTGCGGCGAGACGCGCGTGCCGGTCGCGATGATCGCGCCGGATCCGCTCACGAGCGGCGGGTGATCGCCCGCCGCGCCGCCTTCGAGCTGCGCCCGCGCGACGTGGTCAATCTCGGCGTCGGCATCTCGGCGATGATCCCCAACGTCGCGGCCGAGGAAGGCATCTCGGACCTGATCACGCTAACGGTTGAATCCGGCGTGGTCGGCGGCGTGCCGGGCCACGCCCGCGAGTTCGGCACCGCCATCAATCCGCGGGTCATTCTCGACCAGGCCTATCAGTTCGACTTCTACGACGGCGGCGGGCTGTCCTGCGCTTTCCTCTCCTTCGCCGAGGTCGACGAAGCGGGCAACGTCAACGTCACCCGCTTCGGCGACCGCCGCGACGGCTCGGGCGGTTTCATCGACATCACGCAGAACGCGCGACGGCTGATCTTCAGCGGCACCATGACCGGCGGCAAGTTCGACATCGGCGTCGAGAACGGCCGCCTCGCGATCCGGCGCGACGGCGCCTTCCGCAAGTTCGTGCCGCAGGTCGGCCAGATCAGCTTCAGTGCCGCGCTTGCCGCGCAACGCGGCCAGCAAGTGAGCTACGTGACCGAGCGTGCCGTGTTCGAGCTCGAGAACGGCAGCCTGACGCTGACCGAGATCGCGCCGGGGGTTCGTCTGGAAGAAGACATTCTGGCGCATATGGGCTTCCGGCCGCGCATCAGCCCGCAACTGAAGGATATGGACGCACGCATCTTCCGCTCCGGTCCGATGGGCATCGCACAGAGCTTCAAGGCCTTGCCGGCGCGGCCGCGCAAGGTTGCCTGAGGGATACCCCATGGATACCGCTGCCGCATCAATCAATCTCCGCTATGAGGACATCGCGCTCGGCGCGGAGTTCGAGACCGCCGCGCACACCGTAACGGAGGCCGACATCGGCGCCTTCGCCGACGTCACGCGCGACCACCATCCACTTCATGTCGATACGGCCTATGCGCGCGCCCGCGGCTTTCCGGCCGTGATTGGCCATGGGCTGTTCGGCCTCTCGCTGATGGAAGGGCTGAAGTCCGAGCTGAAGCTGTACGAGGAGACCTCGGTCGCCTCGCTCGGATGGGACGAGGTGCGGTTCACGGCACCCATCGTCGCCGGCGACAGCTTGCGCGTACGCTTCCGCTTCGTCGAGAAGCGGCCGACCCGAAACCCCGACCGCGGCATCGTCATCGAGACGCTCGACCTCGTCAACCAGCGCGACGAGGTCGTGACGGCGGCCCGGCACACCTCGCTGATCCTGACCCGGCAGGGCGCTCGCGATCCGACGGCCGCCACGTGACGCGACAATGAAGAAGACATCGGACCGGAGACGGCTGCTCTGCCACCCACGATTTGACAGGAGTTTTTTGATGCGATTTCTCGAGACCTTCTCCGCCCTCGCGCTGCTGATCGGCCTTTCCCAGGTGGCCCACGCCCAGAGCTGTACGCCGAAAGTGCCGGCGTCGAGCCTGATCGAAGCTCCCAAATGGCAGATGTCAATCAACCCGACGCTGCCGCCGCAGCAATTCGTCGATGACAAGGGCGAGTTGCAGGGGCTCAACGTCGAGCTCGCAAGGGAGATCGCCAAGCGCATCTGCGTCGAGCCGGTGTTCTTGCGCATGGACTTCCCGCCGATGATCCCAGCGCTGCGCTCGGGCCGCTTCGACGCCATCAACACCGGCCTGTTCTGGACCGAGGAGCGCTCGAAGATGCTCTACCTCGTGCCTTACGCGCAGCAGGCAATCAGCATCTACACCGATCCCACCTCCAGCCTGAAGCTGGAAAAGTTCGAGGATCTCGCCGGCCGCGTAGTCGGCGTCGAATCGGCAACCTACACCGAGCGCAAGGCACGCGAGTTCAACAACGAGATGGTCGCGAAGGGCCTCAAGCCGATCGAACTCCGCACCTTCACCACCGTCACCGCGACCTCGGCGGCGCTGCGCGCCGGCCAGCTCGAGGCGGCGCTCAACATCAACGAGACCGCCAACTCGCTGGAGCAGAAGGGCATCGCCAAGATCTGGGTCCGCGACATCGCCGGCACCGACATCACCTTCGCCTTCCGCGACAAGCTGCTCGCGCAAGCCTTCGCCGATGCGCTGACGGCGACCCGCGCCGACGGCACCTACGACAAGCTGTTCGACAAGTTCGGCATGACCAAGCTGAAGGCCGTCACTTTTGCTATCCGCGGCGACGGCCCGACCAACTGACCTGACACCAGGGCGTCGGCGCCGGCGTCAATAGCCTGATGGCCGACCTCTCGGTGTGGGACGTCACGACGTGGAATCTGGCGGGTTGGTATCGCAACTGAGGCGTCCGCCCGTTTGGGCTGGCTGACATCCCCGCAAGGGGGTGGCCCATTCCGTGCGCCCCTTGCCTCTGTGCCATCTTCCGTCGACCTGGACGCGGCCGCCGGCCGCCATGCGCCAGAAGCGGCCATGTGGGGATCCAAAGCCAGCGGACATTCGCGAAGTCTTGCATAAAGATGGACACCAATTGAGAATGGATGGCTAATCCAGAGCTTCAGCTTGGCCAGCGGCGAGAGCGTAACGTACGTCTACCGATATGGCGGCATTTCTATCCAATCGTCGAAAGCAACGTCCGTGCCTTCTATCAGCAAAGCAAAGAAATCAATCAGCAAACGCCCGGCACGGACCAATGGCAGCATAACAGACGCAACCTATTTGAAGCTGCACAACCTGATCGAGTCGCGGCAGCTGCAGCCCGGCGAGGTGATTGAAGAGCGCCGACTTGCACTCCGGCTGAAAGTCTCGCGGACACCGCTGCGGGCTGGCATCAGCCGGTTGCTGGGCGAAGGCAGGCTCGAGCAATTGTCCAACGGCACCGTGGTGGTCCGCACAATCGAAATGGCGGAATTGCTCGAATTGGTCCATCTCCGCATGGTGCTGGAGGGCGAAGCGACGTTCATTGCGGCGACCCGCATCGCGCTGGATATCCTTGCACCGATCAGGGCCGCGCTAGAGAAGATCATTGCTGCGTCGACGGTGCCCAGGACGGTTCACTGGACCCTCGACGACGAAATTCATGACCAGATCGCGCGGCATTGCGGCAATCGTTCGCTTGAGAAGCTGATTGGAGAAATTCGGCAGAATATCCGGATGTGTAACGTGGAGCGCCACCCCGGCCGGCTGCTGCCCGCCACCCGCGAACATCTTGCAATTATCGATGCCATCATCGATCGTGATGCCGCCGCAGCCCGTCAGGCGATGATCCTGCATCTCACTAACGTGCGGCAGGGATTGCTCGAGCGATTCGGGATTTTCCTGCCCGAGCCTCACGGCTAGGTCGAGATCAGGCAGAATCCCCGCGGGCTGCGTGTCCGAAAATTCCACAGCTGCCCGCAATTTTGTCGGATTCCGTCCAAATTTAACGCAGCTTCCCGAGCTTCGCGGCTTGACTGAAATCAGCATGGGCGGTTCACTGGTATACCAGTGGAATATCGAGCCGCTTCGCAGCAAGCCGACCAAACAGATGTCCCGCCTGAATGACGCCGAACCACACTGCTTCCCATACCGTCGCGGCCGAACCGCTGTCCCCGGCCGGCTTTGCCGCCTTCGGCGATGTAGCCGAGCGGCCGATCGACGTGCGCCGGCGCTATCTTCCGACATCGGACGATCACACCGAGGAAGCCGCCACCTTTTCCTTCTGGATCAGCAGCGCCGCCAGGCTCGGCAGTCTGCCCCTGCCAATCACGACGCTGGAGCGTCATCCGTTCTCCGCCCAGACCTTCATCCCGCTCGGCAGCAGTCAATACCTGGCGATCGTGTGCGACGCCGGCCCGGATGGCCTGCCTGATGTGGCCACCCTGCGGTGCTTCATCGCTGGAGCGCATCAAAGCATCACCTTCGCCCGCAATGTCTGGCATCATCCGATGACCGTTCTCGGCGCGGCCATGGAATTCGCTGTCGCCATGGGCATGACCGGCCGGCAGGACGACGACGTGTTCGTCGATATCGCGGGCGACGTTCGCGCCGTGATGCCGCAGAGCGCATAGGGTTCGCAGCGATGCCGCATGATGATCACCTCACCCGCGACTTCGTCGGCTACGGCCGCAACCCGCCGCATCCGCAATGGCCGGGCGCAGCAAGAATCGTACTCAACTTCTGCATCAATTACGAAGAAGGCTCCGAGCCGTCGTTCGCCGATGGCGACGGCGTCACCGAAACGGCCCTGACCGAAGGTGGCGGCGGCGGCTTCGAGGGCCGCGACCTCGCCGCCGAGTCGATGTTCGAATATGGCAGCCGCATAGGCTTCTGGCGCGTGCTGCGCCTTCTGTCCGAGCACGGCATGATCGCCACCGTCATGGGCTGCGCGCTGGCGCTGGAACGCAACGACGAGGCCTGCGCCGCCATTCGCGAATATGGCTACGACGTCTGCGCCCATGGCTGGCGCTGGGAGCGACATCCGTTGCTGTCCGAGGCCGACGAGCGCGAGCGCATTCGCAAGACCGTCGAGAGCCTCGAGCGCACCACCGGCGAGCGTCCGCTCGGCTGGTATTGCCGCTATGGGCCGAGCGTGAACACGCGGCGCCTCGTGGTCGAAGAAGGCGGTTTCCTCTACGACTCCGACGCCTATAACGACGAATTGCCGTACTGGACACGCGTACTCGACAAGCCGCATCTCGTGGTGCCTTACGGTCTTGCCAACAACGACGCCAAGTTCAGCCGCGGCGCAATGGCAACGGCGGATGATTTCTTCATCTATCTGCGCGACGCCTTCGACATGCTCTACGCGGAAGGCGCTACCGCGCCGAAGATGATGTCGGTCGGACTGCACACCCGCCTGATCGGCCATCCCGGCCGCGCCGCTGGCCTGCAGCGCTTCCTCGATCACGTCGCCAAGCACGACAACGCCTGGGTCTGCCGGCGCGGCGACATCGCCCGTCACTGGCAGGCCACTCATCCCCCCACGCACTGATCCCATCACATCCGCCCCCGAAAGGACGCCCCATGAGGCTGAAACCCACGCATTGGCTGTTCGCGCTGATGCTGTCGAATGCGGCATTCGCCGGCGGCGCCAGCGCCCAGGAAGCCGATCATCCGTCCGACAAGCCGATGGTGGTCGCGTCCGACTTCGGCGTCGCGCCGTGGATGGTGCGCGGCCCCAACGGCCCCGAGGGTTTCGGTGCGGATCTGATCAACGAGATCGGTAAAGATCTCGGCCGCCCGAAGGTCGAGATCGTCGACATCAATTTCTCCGGCCTGTTCGCGGCGCTGTTCGCTAAGCGCGCCGAATTCCTCGTCAACCCGCTCAACCTCACTGCCGAACGCTCCGAGCGCATGCTCTATACTGAGCCGCTATTCTCCACCGGCAACGGCTTCATCGTCCGCGCCGCCGACGAGATGAAGAGCTTCGAGGATCTCAAGGGCAAGGCCGTTGCCGTCAACCGCGGGACCATCTCGGATACCTGGGCCACCGCCAATGCCGAGAAATACGGCTTCGAAGTGCAGCGCTACGATGTATTCCCCGACACGGTGCAGGCCGTGCTGACTCGCCGCGCCTTCACAGCGCTCAATGAGATCCCGACGACCGTCTATGCCGCCAGCCAGAACAAGGCGATCAAGGTCGGTTTCAAGGACTTCAACGGCCGCAACTTCGCCTATGCGTTCCGCCTGGAAGACACCGAGTATCGCAACAAGGTCGAGGCGGTCATCGAATGCATGAAGTTGGACGGCCGCCTGCGCAAGCTGCACGAGAAATGGTATGGCGCAACGCCCGATGCCGGCTCGGCCATCGATACTGTGTATTTCGGCTATGGCCCCCCCGGCTTCAAAGGCTTCGAGCCCACCTCGCACGTTCCGGCGTGCAAGTAGCACGCTTGCTCTGACAAGATAGCTGCGAACACCGGACCGGCCCGAACTGGTTCGACCGCGGTTGACGGACACTCGATGGACCGGATCGTCGAATACTACTTCAATGCAGAAGTCATCGCGGGCGCCTTCCCCCAGGTGCTCGCGGGCTTTCGCACGACGGTCGCCGTATCGCTTTTGATTATTGTCTGCGGTACGCTGTTCGGCCTGTCGTTGGCACTGCTGCGCTGCGCCAACCTGCGCCCGGTCAATTTCGTCATCACCGCTTATGTCGACGTGCTGCGCACGCTGCCGCAGCTCGTCGTGATCGTCTTCATCTATTTCGGCCTGCCTTATCTCGGCCCGGCGCTGTCCCCCTTCGCGACCACTGTGCTGGCACTCGGCATGGTCTTGTCGGCCTTTTGCACCGAGATCTTCTGGTCCGCAATCATGGCGCTGCCGCGCGGACAATGGGACGCCGCCAGCGCGCTCGGTTTCAGCCGGCTGCGGACGCTGGTCACCATCATCCTGCCGCAGGCCATTCGCCTCGCGATCCCGCTTCTGACCAACCGCGCCATCTCCATCAGCAAGGGCACGGCGCTCGGCACCGCCGTGTCGCTCCCGGAAACGCTCGGACAGGCGCAGAGCGTGATGGCGTTGGTCGCCAATCCCTCGCCGCTGACGCTGGCCGCGGCGTTCTACCTCACCTTCTTCCTGCCGTTGGTGATCGCCAGCCGGTGGATCGAATATCGCTACAGCACGGGACGGTGAGCGGATCGCATGCAGGATTTCCTGGACAATTTCGCCAACTGGGAGTCGCTGTTGCGGGTCTATCCGCTGCTGCTACAGGGGCTGATCTATACAGTCTGGCTCGCGGTGGTGGCGCTGCCGCTCGGCATTCTCGCCGGCCCCGCCATCGCCGTGCTGTACAGCTTCAAGAAGCGCTGGGTGAATATCGCGTTGCTGATCTATATCGACCTGTTCAGGTCGTTTCCCGTCGTGGTGCTGCTGATCCTGATCTTCTACGGCATGCCGTTTCTGGGTCTGACGCTCGGCGGCTTCACCGCGGCGGTGCTGGCCATCGTGCTCAACAATTCCGGCTATTACGGCGAGATCTTCCGGGCCGGCATCCTGTCCGTGCCCCACGGCCAGACCGAGGCTGCCCGGGCGCTCGGTTTCAAGCCGCTGCATGTGGTGTTCTCCATCGTGCTGCCGCAGGCGATCCGCAACGTGCTGGCGCCGCTCGCCAGCAATTCGCTGGAACTCGTCAAGGCGACACCAATTGCCGCCTTGGTCGCGCTGCCTGAACTGCTGCGCTCAGCTCGCGTCGCCCAGGAGCAGACCTACAACCCGACGCCGCTGATGGCGGCCGCCGTGATCTTCTTCGTCATCCTGTATCCGTTCGCGCGCTGGGTGGCGCGGCTGGAGCGGCAAGCACTGAAAGCCCGCTAGCATGACCACACTGATTACCGGCGGCAGCGGCTTCATCGGGCTCGCGCTCGCCGAGCGCCTGATCGCCGACGGCAAGACTGTCATCCTTTTCGACCTCTCGGCACCCGGCCACGATATGCTGGTGCGTCCCGAACTCGCCGGCGCCACGCTGGTCACCGGCGATGTCACAAGCGCCGACGACGTCGACCGCGCGTTGAACACTGTCGGCATCGACCGCGTGATCCACACCGCCGCGATGACGCCGAATGCGCAGCGCGAGCATGACGCTGCGCGCCAGATCGTCGACGTCAATATCGGCGGCACCGTCAATCTGCTCGAACGCGTAACATTGCGGCCCGCCATCAAGCGCGTCACCGTGCTCAGCTCGGTCGCAGTGTACGGCTTCTCCCAACCGGCTGCGTCGGGCCTGTTTGAGGAGGATTTGTCGCCGCCGGCGCCAGCCGCGCTCTACGGCATCACAAAGCTTGCATCGGAACAGGCGGCGCTGCGGATCGCCGACCTTCACAAGCTCGATGTGCGCGTGATTCGGCTCGGGCCGGTCTTTGGCCCATGGGAATTGCAGACCGGTGTCCGCGATGCGCTGAGCCCGCATTATCAGGTGCTCCGCATGGCCTTCGACGGCCGTGAAGCGGTTCTCCCGCGCAGCATGGCCGGCGACTGGATCTATTCTCGTGACGCCGCCCTCGGCGTCGCGAGGGTGAGCGCCTCCGACGCGCTGAAGCACCGCACCTATCACGTCAGCGGCGGTGTGTTGTCCGATCTGCCACGATGGTGCGAGATCATCGCGACGCACTTGCCCGGCTTCCGCTGGCGGATGGCGGAGATCGAAGCGGAGGGCAACGTGAGCTATGGCCTGCCGAAGGACCGTGCGCCGCTGAACATTGCGCGACTGGCCGCGGATGCCGGCTTCAAGCCTCAATTTTATCTGGAAGATGCGGCGCGCGACTATCTCGGCTGGTTGTCGCAGGCAGGAGAACCCGCATGAGCAAACGTCTGGCCGGAAAATCCGTCCTGATCACCGGCGCCTCCTCGGGCATCGGCCGCGCCATCGCCCGCCGATTTGCTGCCGAGGACGCGAGACTCATGCTCGCGGATCTCACCATGGACGTGCGCGAGGGCGGCGCTCCGACACTGGATCTGCTGCGTGCAGACGGTTATGAGGTCGATTTCATCCAGATCGACGTGGCCTCGGAGGACGATACCGTCCGCGCCGTCCAACAGACCGTTGCGCGCTACGGCCGTCTCGACGTGCTCGTCAACGACGCCGCCATCGGCACCGGCAAGCGTCTGACCGACACCAGCCTCGCCGAATGGGACAGGGCGCTGGCGGTCAATCTCACCGGCGTATTCCTGATGTCGCGCGCCGCCGTCAACCAGATGCTGACGCAGGATATCCGCAACGAGGCCCGCGGCCGCCTCGTCAACATCTCCTCGCAGCACGGCATGATCGCCTGCCCGGAAGACATCGCCTATGGCACCTCCAAATCCGGGGTCGTCTACATGACGCGGCAGATCGCGGCGGACTACGCGAAAGATCACATCATCTGCAACGCAGTCGCGCCCGGCAAGATCGTCACCGGCAAACCGGGTCGCGCTGTGGAGCCGCGCTGGATGGACTACTCCACCAGCCGCACGCCGATGCCGCGGCTGGGCCGCCCCGACGACGTCGCCAATGCGGCGCTGTTTCTGGCCTCCGACGAGGCAACTTTCATGACCGGCGAAAATATCCTCGTCGATGGCGGCTGGATGGCGTCATGAGCAACGTTTCGGAGAGCACCATGCTGCAAGCGCCTGCAGAGACTTCCGCGCCGATCATTCAGATGTCCGGCGTCACCAAATGGTATGGCGACGTCCAGGTGCTCAAGGACATCGACTTCACGGTGGCGCGCGGCGAGCGCGTCGTGATCTGCGGGCCTTCGGGGTCCGGCAAGTCGACCATGATCCGTTGCATGAACCGGCTGGAAGAACATCGCGACGGCCGCATCATGGTCAATGGCGTCGAGCTGGATCACTCGACGCGCAATGTCGACGTGGTCCGCCGCGATATCGGCATGGTATTCCAACAATTCAACCTGTTTCCGCATCTGACCGTGCTGCAGAACCTCACCATCGCGCCACGCAAGATCCGCGGCGCAACGAGGCAGGAGGCCGACGAGATCGCGCGCTATTTTCTTGAGCGCGTACGGATCTCCGAACAGGCCGATAAATATCCGAACCAGCTATCCGGCGGCCAGCAGCAGCGCGTCGCCATCGCGCGTGCGCTGTGCATGAAACCGCAGATCATGCTATTCGACGAACCGACCTCGGCGCTTGATCCGGAAATGATCCAGGAGGTGCTCGACGTCATGGTCAGCCTCGCCCGCGAAGGCATGACCATGGTCTGCGTCACCCATGAGATGGGCTTCGCGCGCACGGTCGCCGACCGCGTGGTGTTCATGGACGCCGGCCGGATTATCGAGGAAGGCGCGCCGACCGATTTTTTCTCGGATCCGAAACAGGATCGAACCCGTGCATTCCTCAATCAAATTATGTATCGATGACCGAAACGTCCGCTTTGCGCGGCGGGATCAAATGGTCAGCGCAACACTCTAATTTTTTTAGCAAAGATGACCTGGGGAGAACAGCCCCCTCGCCCCAGCTCCGCAGGAAATTGCCGTCACGGTCGAGCACCACCATCGGATGGGCGCCGCGGTTGAAGACGTAGATGCGGTCGCGGCTGTCGACCGCGACCGAGGCAACGTCGGTGAGCTGCCAGCCGTCCGGCAGCTTCGCCCAGTTATCGACGACGCGGTAGCGATGCTCGCCCGAGCCGAGAATGACTGACACTGGTGGTCCTGTTATTGCTCGCTTGCGGCGTGTGCCGCTCAGGCGAAGGTGCAGCCCTTGGACTCCAGCACCTTGCCGATGCCGGAGAGTTCGAGAATGTCACCGCCGGCCTTGAGCGCCTTCATTACGCCGGCTTCCTTGTCCTCGCGCGCCGCCGACTTGACGCAAACGTCGGCGATGTTCTCCTTGGGCACGATCACGACGCCATCATCATCGGCGCTCACGATATCGCCGGGACGCACGGCGATGCCGCCGATGACGATCGCCTGATTGATGGTGCCGAGGGTCTCCTTGACGGTGCCCTTCATGCAGAGGCCGTAGGAGAAGACGTTGAAGCCGGTAGCGCGCACCGCAAGGCCATCGCGAACGCCGGCATCCGTGACCAGGCCGACGATGCCCTTGGCGACGCAGGCCGTCGCCAGCACCTCGCCGAAGCCGCCCTGCTCGGGATGATCGCCCGCGCTCACCACGAGCACGTCGCCCGGCTTGGCCAGCGAAATCGCCGTGATCAGCATCATGTTGTCGCCCGGATGGCAGCTCACCGTAAGCGCCGGTCCGCAGGCGTGCATCCCGGAATAGATCGGCTTGATGCTGGAGGTCAGCGCGCCCGATCGGCCCTGCGCCTCGTGCAGAGTGGAAGGAGGAAACTGCTTGATGCGTTCGACAAGCTCGACAGCGGGCCGATCGAATGTCCTGACAACGTGAACCATGGTTCCTCCAAGGGTCCGCAAACTGCGCTCCACCGGAGATAGTCGACCACCTCGCATCGGAGAATTTCAGATTTTAGGATTGCCACATCGTGTTTCGTTATGGCTCGCTCTTCTGGCCCTCCAGAAGCGATGTTGGAGCCTCCTCTGCGATGGTAACCGCGCCGGGAGGGCTATCGAACTGCCCCCAGGTCTTGACGATGATCTCGAGCAATATCTTGTAGACAGCGAATGCGGCATCGGACAAGGCAGCGCTATCGGAAATGCATAGCGACATCTGCTGCGAGGCCGACGGCGCATTGATGCGCCGGATGCAGAGTTCATCCAGGTTCGGCAATGCCTTTGCGATGGAGATGGGGAGCACGGCAGCACCCACTCCGGCTGCAATCGCCGAAGACAGGGTCGACTGGGAATGGATCTCGGCGACGATGCGCGGGCGGAGTCCCACCTCGGCGCAGACCCGCTCGACCGTCTGTCGCAGGAAGGATTCCCGATAGGGAAGAAGCAGGTCGAATTGCGCGACCTCCGCCGCCGAAACTTCCTCCCGAGGCATCTGCTCCGGATACATGCTGCGAGGCGCGACAAGATAGAAGTACTCGCGCATCAGCGGCTTGTAATCGAGACCGGTCACCGGGCGATCGCCGTAGAGGACAGCCATATCCATGCTCCCCTTCAGCATCATCTCGCTGAGCATGACCCCGGAACTGTCGTAAATGTGCGGCACGATGCCGGGATAGCGTTCGCGTACCTGCATCAGCAGCGGGGTCGCCAGCAATGCCGCCGAGCTGAGCGGGGCCAGACCGATCGTCACGTTGCCGGTCAGCTCCGGCTTGTTGTCCAGAATGGTACGCCTGGCCTCTTCGATCTGCCGCTGGATCGACTTGGCATAGCGATAGAGGATTCGTCCGGCCTCGGTGGGCTTGACGCCGCGAGCGCTGCGGTCGAGCAGCTTGCACTTGAACTCCGCCTCCAGGCTCGCAATGTGCTGGCTCAGGGCCGGCTGGGCGACATTCAGCACCTTCGCCGCGCTCGTCATGCTGCCGAGATCCACGACCTTGATGAAGGCCTCCAAACGTTTCGTATCCAATACGTCGCCTCCGGATATCCAGACAGGGAGCAATGCAGCAGCAATAGGCTGAAGCTATGGGATCAGAAGGAATTGTTCTTACCACCTGGAACCTGAGGGGCCTATAGGTAGTGCTGAACTCGTCCGCCGCTCGCGTTGCAGCCGACGCCACCAGCGGGTTGGACGGTAGCAGAGGAGCCCTCGCGGATGGGATTTTCGGACTATCGAACGGCCCTCGTGACGGGCGCATCCTCGGGGATCGGGGCTGCGACGGTTCGCCGGCTGCGTGCGGAAGGACTCGAAGTTCACGCCGTGGCCCGCGACGTTGATCGCCTGAGCGCCTTGTCCGCGGAGACCGGATGCCGGGTCTGCGCGGTCGACATCAGCGACCTCGATGCGCTCGCGGCACTGGCGAAGTCGGCCGAGTTCGACGTCCTGGTCAACAATGCCGGTCAGTCCCGGCGCGGCAACATCCTGGACACGACGCCGGAAGATGTCGATGCGCTCATCGACGTCAATCTGCGCGCGGTCCTGCACCTGACGCGGCTCGTCGTGCCGGGCATGGCGCGCCGCGACCGCGGCCATGTCGTCAACATCTCCTCCATCGCCGGCCACTACGCATTTGCCGGCGGAAACACCGTGTATCATGCCACCAAGGCGGGCATTCACTCGCTGTCACAGCAACTGCGCGTCGACCTCTATGGAACCAGGGTTCGCGTCACCGAGATATCGCCGGCCCGGGTCGAGACGGAAGTGTTCGGGCGACTGCTGGGTGATCTGGCCGAAGCCAAGCGCCGCTTCTTCGACGACTACGATGCACTCCAGCCCGAGGATATCGCCAATTCGATCGCATTCGCGGTTGGATCGCCGGCGCGCATGAATATCGCCTTCATGGAAGTGCTGCCGACCCAGCAGGTCGTCGGCGGCCTCAATTTTGCACAGAAGAGCCGGCCGCCGGCCGAGTGACGCATGAACGCCCCGAACTCGACAGGCCGTCAACGCGGAGCGTGACCGTGGACCTCCCAAAGATCGAACAACTCGTGGATCTGGTTGCGCGCTCCTCCATCGCGGAGCTGGACCTCACGCAGGACGGCACCCGCGTTCGCATCCTCAAGCGCGCGTCTGCGGCACCCTCACCGGTCGCGGCCCCCCCTGCGAGCGGGAGCAGCGTTGAGGCTCCCGTCCTTGATCGCCAGGCGAGCCCCGCCCCCGACGCGACCGCCTCGGCCACCGCCGACGTTGTCGTGGCCGCACCGATGCACGGCGTGTTTTACCGGGCTGCGGCGCCGGACGAGGCGCCGCTGGTCGAGGTCGGCGCGAGGATCGAGGCCGGGCAGAAGATCTGCATCATCGAGGCGATGAAGACCTTCATCGACATCGCCGCCGAGGCGCCCGGTGTCGTGCTCGCGATCCTCGCGGAAAACGGTGACGAGATCGAAGCGGGGCAAGCCATGTTCCGGATTGGTCCTGCGGTTTCATCCTGATGTTCGACAAGGTCCTGATCGCCAATCGCGGCGAGATCGCGCTTCGCATCCAGCGCGCCTGTCGAGCGATGGGTCTCAAGACGGTCGTCATTCACTCGGAGGCGGACAGCGACGCGCGCTATGTCGCACTCGCCGACCAAGCGCTCTGCATCGGGCCGGCGCCGGCGAGCAGCACCTATCTCAATATGGCGGCGATCCTGCTCGCGGCCGAGATCAGCGGCGCCCAGGCTATTCACCCGGGCTACGGATTCCTCTCGGAGAGCGCAGAGTTCGCCGACCGGGTCGCGCGTGCCGGTCTCACCTTCATCGGCCCGCCCGCCGACTGTATCCGGACCATGGGCGACAAGGTCGCGGCCAAGCGCGCGATGCGGATGGCCGGCGTGCCTTGCGTACCCGGACCGGACAGCGCCCTGCCTGATGACCCTGTCGAGGTGCGCGCGATCGCGCGGGACATCGGATATCCCGTGATCATCAAAGCCGCCGGAGGCGGCGGCGGGCGCGGCATGCGGATCGTGCGCAACGCGGGCGCGCTGGACGAGGCACTGGCGCTGACGCGCGCGGAAGCCAGCAAGGCCTTTGGGAATCCTGCGGTCTACATCGAGAAATTCCTCGAAAAGCCCCGCCATATCGAGATTCAGGTGCTGTGCGACCAGCATGACAACCATCTCTGGCTCGGCGACCGCGACTGCTCGCTTCAGCGCAGGAACCAGAAGGTCGTCGAGGAAGCTCCCGCACCCGGCATCGATCGCGCACTGATCGAGCAGGTGGGCGCAAGCTGCGTCGAAGCCTGCCGGCGGATCGGCTATCGCGGCGCCGGAACTTTCGAATTCCTTTACGAGGATGGACAGTTCTTCTTCATCGAGATGAACACGCGCGTCCAGGTGGAGCATCCTGTCACCGAGATGACGACGGGGATCGACATCGTGAGGGAGCAGATCCGCATCGCGCAAGGCGAGCCGCTGGGGATCGCGCAAACCGACATCACGCGTGTCGGCCATGCGGTCGAATTCCGTATCAATGCCGAAGACCCAACCACCTTCACGCCCTCGCCCGGCGCGGTGACACGCTGGGATGTGCCGGGCGGCATTGGCATCCGCGTCGATTCGCATATCACAGCCGGCGCCACCGTTCCTCGTCACTACGATTCACTGATCGGCAAACTGATCGCCCATGGCGGCACCCGCGAAGAAGCCCTGGCGCGTGCGCGCGTCGCTCTGTCCGAACTACGCGCCGAAGGGATCCGAACCAATGTGCCGCTGCATCAGGCGATCCTCGCCGACCCGACGTTCTGCCGTGGCGGCTATGACATCCATCATCTCGAGCACTGGATGAATGCGCGGGTGGCCGCGCCATGACGACGCCGGACCGGCCGCGGATCAGCTTGCTCGGAACATCAGCCCTCCTGTTCGAGGCGCCTGGCGCATTCGACCTGCCGCACCAGCGTCGCATCTGGTCGCTGGCTGCCACCGCGTCGAAATGGCCAGGAATTCGCGAGGCCATTCCCGGCATTACCAATTTGATGCTGACCTTCCAGACACCTCCGCGCGAACTGGAGACCTTGATCGCCGCTCTCAACGATGGCTGGGACGCGGCGGAAGGCCTTGCTATCGGCGGCCGCGAGATCTGGCTGCCCGTCACCTATGGCGGCGAGATCGGATCGCAGCTTCAGTCCGTCGCCCACCATTGCGGCCTATCCGTCGACGACCTGGTCTCGATCCATGCCGCCCCGCTCTACACGGTGTTCGCGCTCGGCAGCCATCCCGGCTATTGCTATCTCGGCGGCATGGACCCGCGCATCACCATGCCGCGGCGGCAGACGCCGCTGCAACGCTCCGCGGGCGGCTCGGTGTCGATCGGCGGATCGCAGACCGGTGTCTCCGCTTCGCCCGGGCCGAGCGGCTGGCACGCCATCGGACACACGAATTGGGCGTTCTTCGATCCGTCCTGGCCGACACCGGCCGCGCTCGCACCGGGCGATACCATCCGCTTCGAGATCGAACGGGTGATCCGGTGATCGAGATCCTGTCAGTCACGGGGCCCGCCAGCGTCCAGGATCTCGGCCGCTTCGACCAGTATCGCTTCGGGGTCGGCACTTCGGGTGCGATGGACGACGTCGCCCTGCGCGCCGGCAACATCCTTCTCGGCAACGACGAGAACGCTGCCGGCATCGAAATCCCGATGCTGCCGTTCAAGCTTCGTTTCGACCGGGACATGGCCTTTGCGCTCACGGGCGGCGATGTCGAGGCCGAGATCGCAGGACGCGTGATCCCGCCATGGTGGCGTTCGCACGCCCGTGCCGGAGATGTTCTGACCATCAGGGCGCTACCCCGCGGCGCACGAAGCTATCTCGCCGTCGGCGGCGGCATCGACGTGCCTGCGGTGCTGGGCTCGCGCAGCACGCAGTTTCGCGGCGAGTTCGGCGGCCTTCACGGACGGCCGCTCCAGCCCGGCGATATCCTGCCCTGTGCCGCGTCCACGGCCGCTATCGGCGAGTTCGGGGTCGAGCCGGCCGAAATCACGCTCGCGCGGCCGAACGCTGCCGCGGACGAAACCATCGTCAGGGCCGTGATCGCCGGCGAATATGACCGGTTCGACGCCGCCACGCAGGCGCTGTTCTGGTCCGGCAGCTGGAAGATCACGCCGCAGAGCAACCGTTACGGCTACCGCCTGCAAGGTCCCCCCGTGAAGCCGAAGGCACCGATTGAGAAACGCTCGCACGGCATTGTTCCGGGCGTCATCCAGATTCCGCCGAACGGACAGCCGATCATCCAGATGCGCGACGCGCAGACGTCCGGCGGCTATCCGAAGATCGCGACCGTGATCCGCGCCGATTTGTGGCGCGTCGGGCAGGCGAGGCTCGGCGGCAAGCTGCGGTTCGAGCAAACTGCTTACGCCGATGCACTAGCAGCCGAGGCCGAGATGTCAGCGTATCTCGAGCGGCTCAGAACCAATGTGCGCCTTATCGAGGAGATCAGAACATGCCGATAGAGCTGACCGATATCGCGCGTCTGGCGCAAATCCTCGAACGGTCCGGCGTCGACGCGATCGAAATCGAGGAGCCCGGCCAGTCCTTGAAGCTCGTCGTCGACACGGGCCCGCGAATGGCTGCGTCACCGACGCTTGTCGCCCCCGCTGCTGACCATTCCGTCATCGCCAAAGCCGACGTCGCAGGGCATTTCCTCGCGGCCCATCCCTGGCGGGACAAGCCGTTCGTCGCACCAGGCCAGCACATCCAGGCCGGTGCGATCGTCGGCCTCGCCAAGATCGGCCTGCTGTATGCGCCCATTGTGGCACCGGCCGCCGGGACCGTCGATGCCGTGATCGCGGAGCCTGGCGCAACGGTCGGCTACGGCACACCGATTGTGCGCATCCGCCCGCTCTCCGAGAGCAGCCCGATCAATTGAGCAGGACAGTTGCGGGCGTGACTTCGCCGCCGCCCTGCTCGATCACACGGCGCACCGTGCCGGCAAGGTTGACCGATCCGGGCGTGTCGCTATGGATTAGGATCGAGCGCGCCTCGACCTTGATCGACTTGCCCTCGATCGTCTGCACGGTGCCACTATCAAGGAAGCGATTGACTCGCTCTGCCACGGCTTCCGTCGAGGTGATGACGGAGTTAGGAAGCTTGCGGGACACCAGATGGCCATTCTCGTCATAGGCGCGGTCAGCGAGGAACAGAGTGAGGATGCGCAGGCCGACCTTGCGCGCGGCGCGCACGATCTCGGCGTCCGGCTGCGAGAACACGATGAAATCGCGATTGATGGTCGCAATCGCACGGGCGACGATATCGGCCATATCAGGGTCGGCATTGACCATGTTGCCCATCGCTGCGTGGAAGCTGACATGGGTCACGCGGTGGCCGGCATTGGCTGCGATCGCCTGCAAGGCGCCGATCTGATAGACCATGTGCTTCTCGAGCTCAGCGGCATCCATCTGGATGACGCGGCGGCCAAACCCGAGCAGATCGGGCAGGCCCGGATGGGCACCGACCTCGACCCCCTTTTGCTTCGCCAGGCGCACCATGCGATCCATGATGATGGGATCGCCGGCGTGGAAGCCGCACGCCACGTTCGCGGACGAGATGATGCCCATCAGCGCCTCGTCGTCGCAGATACGATAATTGCCGAAGCCTTCACCCATATCCGAATTGATGCCGATTTTCATGCTCGTACCCTGCTCTTGTTATTGTTGACGTCCACTCAAAGCGCGCGATAGAGATCCGCGGTTGCTCGCAGCTTCGCGAGGTAGTCATTGACAGGAGCCATGGCCGCGACCGCGTCCTGGTAGCTCACCTCGCTGAAGGCAATGAACGATCCCGGCGCCGCCTGGCCGAGACGCCAGAGGTCGGCCTGAATCACGGCGGCCATCTTCGGATAGCCGCCCGCCGTATTGGCGTCGCTCATCTGGATGATCGGCTCGCCGGCCGGCGGCACCTGCACGACGCCAGCCACCACACCATGCGAGCGCATCTCGACCGGTGCGTCCAATGCCAGCTTGCCGCCAGTGAGACGGTAGCCGCCCCGGTCGCTCCGGGCGCTGATCTTCCAGGTCGTGGACCAGAATGCGGCCTGCATCGCTTCCGAAAACAGGTCATATTCGCCGGCCCGCATGACGCGCACCGGCAGCACGCGCTCCTTCGATGGACCACGGCTATTGATCGACAGATCGGGCGGCTCGACGCCAAAATCGAAGCGGCCGTCGCTTTTACACAGCGAACTCCCGATCGGCACGACGTCGCCGGCCTGCAAGGTACGCCCCTCGAGCCCACCGAACCCGGCACGGAGATGCGTGCTGCGCGAGCCCAGCACACGCGGAACATCGATGCCGCCGCCGAACGTGGCGTAGACCCGCGCGCCACGCCGCGGCGCGGTGACCGCGAGAATGTCGCCCGCCTTCGCCCGCGTGCACCACCACGGCCGGACGGTTGATCCCGCCAGCGTGGATTCGTGATCGGCGCCGGTGAGCGCAAATGCGGTGTCGGCCGAAAAGCGCAGGCGGAACGGAAAGGTCTGGATCTCGATGCCGGCCGCACCGTCAACATTGCCGAGCAGCGCATTGCCGGCCGCGAGCGCGACGGGATCCATGGCGCCGGAGGCGCTCACGCCGAAACGGCGCGCGCCGTGGCGCCCAAGATCCTGGATCGTGTTGAAGGCAGAGCTGGTCAGTATCTCGATCACAGCTCGATCCGATCGATCCTGAATCTGACACGGTCGCCCGGAAGCATGAGCGAAGGCTGTTCAGACCGTGGGTCGAACATCGCGACCGAGGCCCATCCGATCGCGTTCCATCCATTCGGACTTGTCAGCACCGCGACGCCGGTCTGCATCCCGCCGATGGTCACCGAGCCTGCGCGCATGTTGATCGACGGCACCGATTTGCGCGGCATGTGGATGCGCGGATCAAGGCCATGGAGGTAGCCGAACCCCGGCGAGCTCGCGACGGCGCAGACGGTGTAGTCGCCTTCGCTGTGGATCCTGATGACGTCGCGCTCGGACAGTCCGGCACGGCTTGCGACCGCCGGCAAATCGAAGCCGAGCTCCCCGCCATAGACCACGGGAATTTCGATCACCTTGCCGTCGGCCTTGCGGCTGCGCACACGATGCCATAGTTCGACGATCGAAGCGCTGAGCATGCCGATATCCGCAGGCGGCTGCTCGAACAGGAGCATCACGTTGGTGACGCCAATGACGGCCTCCTGGACGTTGGGCCAGGTGGAAACCGCATCCGCAAGGGCCCAGATTCGCCCCTGCTGAACCAGGTCAAAGTCACCCGGCGCCTCGACCAGCATCGCGAGCGTGCCGATCAGGCTGATCTTCGGGCTTTTCTCGATCGCGCCGACAAAGGGAGCGCTGGACTGATTAATCGACAAAAGGGCCTCGCTGGTGCAACGCCCGCGGCGCTGCCACCGTCAAGTCTAGCCAGGCAGCCGAAGCCGATCCAAGACGATGTTCGTCTGCGGGTATAAGGGATGTCGATTGCCCGCGAGGCGCCGCACTCGTCCCGAGCTTCAGTGACGGGCAATGACGTGATTGCTGGGCGACTCCCACCGCGCGACAACCTCCTCGCCCACGGCGTATCGAAGCCCCGCTTGCTGCGATTGATTCTGCTCGAATACGATGATCTGCCCACCGCTCGGCGTCTTGAGGTAGTAGTGACTGACAAATCCGCGATAGATCGCCTGGTCGACACGCGCCATCACGCTATTGGCACGTTGCTCCGTCGGACTCTGGCCAACGCGCTCGACGAGGATCGCTTCGGGCCTGATCGAGACCATCACGTCGCTGACGGATTGCGGTATCTGATCGACCTGAAGGCTCAATTCGGGCGATACACGAATGACCGCTCCGTTCCCGTTTCGCTGCTCGATGGGGCCCTCAAACAGATTTGACGCGCCGATGAACTGCGCGACGAATTTCGAGGTCGGGCGCTGGTAGATTTCTGTCGCCGAGCCGACCTGCTCGAGCTTGCCGTCACGCATCACCACGATCTTGTCCGCCATGGTGAGAGCTTCATCCTGGTCGTGGGTCACCATGATGGTGGTCAGGCCGAGCCTGCGCTGAAGCGCGCGCAGCTCGACCTGCATGCTCTCGCGAAGCCCCTTGTCCAGCGCCCCGAGCGGCTCGTCGAGTAGCAGCATGGCCGGCTCGATCACCAGGGCGCGCCCCAGCGCGACGCGCTGTTGCTGGCCGCCGGAGAGCTGCGCCGGATAACGCTTCCCGAAGCTGGAGAGTTGGACGAGACTGAGCGCTTCGCCCACCTTCCTTGCAGCATCGGCCTTGGATATCCCGCGCATCTCGAGGCCGAATGCGATGTTCTCCTCAACGGTCATATGAGGAAACAGCGCGTAGTTCTGGAACAACATCCCGACATTGCGGCGATGCACCGGAACGTCGGTCATCCTCTTGTCGTTGACGAACACGTCGCCGGATGTCGGGCGGATCAGCCCGGCGATCATGCGCAAGCACGTTGTCTTGCCGCATCCGCTCGGACCGAGCAGCGCCACCATGTGGCCCGGTTCGATCGTGAGCGAGACGTCGTTGACCGCAATGGTGCGGTTATATTCCTTACTGAGGCGGTCAAGCCTGACTTCGGAAGACCTCATGGCAACCTGCCTTAGCTCGTGAACACCTGATTATAGCGCTCCAGCCACGGACCGCGGCGCGGAACGATGAACTTCCAGTCCGGCGTGAACAGCCCGAGATCGGTTGCCTTGGTGTCGGGATAGGCCAGGAACTTGGCCGTCTTCGGCTTGAAGTCGATCCCGCCCACCGAGGGCGCGCTGAGCGTCTGCTCGGACAGCATCTTGGCGACCGAGGGCTCCAGAATGCGGTTGATCAGCGCACAAGCAAGCTCCGGTTCAGGCGCATTCTTGACCAGCGTCATGCTGTTGATGCCGGTGAACGCGCCTTCCTTGGGGAACGTCATGTCGAGCGGCATGCCCTTGGCCGTGTGCGGATAGATCGCCTTCGAATATTCGATGCCGCCGATCGTCGCCTGACCCTGGGCCACCTGGAGCACCTGCGCCTCGCTGTCGTAGATCGTCAGGACGTTGGGCTTGAGGGTTGCGAGCTTGTCCCAGCCGCTATCGACAAGGTATTGCGCTTCCTTCAGCGGCTTGCCCGTCGCGAGCGCCGTCGCCACGATGAGCATCAGCACGCTCTGCGTGTTCTTGGGCGTATTCAGCAGGATCTGCTTGCGATACTTGGCGTCGAAGATCTGCTCGTAGCTCTCGAGCGGCTTTGTCACCTGCGGATTGATGAACATGGCCGCACTGGAGATCGAGAAGCCGACGCCATAATCCTCCTCGAACAGATAGCGCGGATAGACCTTCGCAAGATTCGGGATCTTGCTCGTGTCGAGCTTGTCGATCAGCCCTTCCTGCTTGGCCTGGGGGATGCCGACATCGTCCATCATCATCATGCTGAAGCGCGGCGTATCGCGGGTGGCACGGAGGGCGGCGATGTTCGACAGCGTCGCGCCTTCGATCGTGAAGACGCGGCACTTGAACTCGGCCTCGAACTTGGGAATGACCTCTTTCTGGATGAGCTTGCCGAGCGCGGAATTGTAGACGCCGACATGCAGCTGCTTGACGTCCTGCGCCGACGCCCGACTGATGATCGTCGGGAAGGCAATCGCAGATGCACCGGCTTGAATGAGAGTCCTACGTGTCAGCTTCATGAGTCCAATCTCCATCTACCAATGCACATCAAGCGGCCAGCGCGCGGCGAAGGCCGACCAGTTTCTCCAGCAGCAGCACGCCGACCATCGCCATGAGGATGATGATCGTCGACATCGCCGGCACGGAAGGATCAAAGACGTTGACCAGTTGCCGCATCAGGACGAGCGGCACGGGTGAGTATTCCGAGTTCGCCAGCCACATCGTGACCGGGTAGTTGTCAAAGGACACCATGAAGGCGAACAGTCCGCCGGCGGCGACGCCCGAGGCGATCTGCGGCAACGTCACGCGCCAGAAGGTCCTCAGCCGGTTTGCGCCGAGAGTGCGCGCGGCATCCTCCAGATTCTCATCCACGAGCTGGAGGCTGGTGACGACGGTGCGGATGACATAGGGCGACGTCACGACTACGTGCCCGATCAGGAGGTTGAGCCGCGCATCCTGCGAGCCGAGCTTGGTCAGGACCTGAAGCAGCGCCAGGCCCGTGACCAGCGCCGGGAAAATCAGCGGCGACAGCAAGAACCCCTTGATCGCTGCCAGTCCAAAGAACTTGCCACGGACCAGCGCAAAGGCCGCGGGCACGCCGAACAGGAGCGAGCCCGCCGTCGTGCCGAGCGCGAGCAGAATGCTCAGCCTCATCGCCTCCAGGAAGTCTCTGTCCTGGAGAACCTTGGCATACCATTTCAGCGTGAAGCCCTGCGGCGGGAACGTCACGAAATAGGAATCGGAAACCGACACCGCCATGACGAGGAGCAGCGGCGCCAGGATGAACAGCATCATGCCGGCGGTGATGGTGTAGAGGATGAAGGCGCCGAAGCCGGAAAACCGCTCGTCCATCAGTCGGGCCTCCTGAGACGCCGTCCTTCCAGAAGCCACATCGAGACGCCGTTCACTGCGAGGACCAGGCCGACGAGAACGGCGGCAATGGCGGCGCCGAACGGCCAGTCGTAGACGACGAAGATCTGCTGCTCGATCAGATTGCCGAGCATGATCGCCGAAGCGCCGCCCAGGATCGCGGGAATGACGAAGGAGCCGGCGGTAAGCGAGAATACCAGGGTAAATCCCGCCACGAAGCCGGGCATGCTCAACGGCAGCGTCACGCGGAGGAACACCTTCCACCATGGCGCGCCTAACATCCGGGCTGCATCTTCGAGGTTGGGATCGATCTTGCTGAGCGCCGAGGCCAGCGGCAGAACCATCATTGGGAAGAACACGTGCAGCGACCCGATGACGACGGCTACCTCGGTGTAGAGGACCGATATCGGGGCATCGACGATATGCAGCGTCATCAGGATCCAGTTCAGCATTCCCTTCGGACCGTTCTGGAGCACGAGCTGCCAGCCGTACCCACGAACGACCACGCTGACGATGAGGGGCGCGATGACGATCAAGGTGATGATGCGCGTGACCATCGGACGGCTCTTGACCATCACCAGCGCAACCGGATAGGCGAGCACCGTCGCGAGCGCGGAGGTGATGATGCTGATCCGTAGCGTCGTCCAGAGCACGCGTGCGTAGAGCTCGACGTTGATCAGACGGGCGTAGTGCGCAAGAGTGAACGGACGGCCGATGATGCCGCGGCTGTCCTGTGTCTGGATGCTCGAAAGCAGCAGCCCCAGCGCCGGATAGAAGAAGAAGTACGTCAGGAATGCCAGCATCGGGACGGCGAGAAGCCCGACCGGGAGGGCCAGACGCCACGGCGACGCCCGCCGGGTTGCCGGTGGAGCTTGAATACTTAAAACCGCCACCGCATCGTCGCTGGTGGTCATCGCTGGCCGTCCTCGACTGCGCGATACCAAGGCAGTACCCCTCTTTGCACAAAGCTTATGCGTCGATATCCTACAGGACCAAGAACATCTTCGTTTAGGGGCATTAAGAAGGATTATGACAGTTGGTTCGGCATACTGCTCCGATCTTGGTCGACGAATGCCGCTGGTTGCATCTTTCGTTCTCCGCCGAAGGCCAAGCCCCCTGACATATCGGCGCGCCCGGTCAGCGCAGGCTTTCGCAGAAGCTCGCGATGCGCCGGCAGCCTTCCTTGAGTGATTCGGTATCGGTTGCGTAGGAAATGCGAAAGTACGGGCTCATGCCGTAGGCGCCGCCGGGCACCGCCGCGACATGCTGCTCTTCCAGCAGCGCCGAGATGAAGTCGGCATCGGATTCCAGCCGTCGCCCGCCCTTCGTGGACTTGCCGATGCAGCCAGCGATGTTGGGAAACACGTAGAAAGCCCCTTGCGGCTTGTGGCAGGTGATGCCGGGAACTTGATTGAGGAGCTTGACCACCAGATCGCGCCGGTCGCGATAAATGTCAGCGCGCTCCTTCAGGTAGTCCTGCGGTCCGTCCAGGACCGCGACGGCCGCTGCCTGGCTCACTGTGCAGATTCCGCCGGTCGCCTGACCGTGGACATTGTTCATCGCGGCGATCAGGTCCTTGGGGCCGCCGCAATAGCCGACCCGCCAGCCCGTCATGGCGTAGGCCTTGGACGCGCCGTTCACGGTTACGACGCGATTCTTCAACTGCGGCTCGACCTCCGCGATGGTGCAGAACTCGAAACCGTCATAAGTGAGATGTTCATAGATGTCGTCGGTGAGAATCCAGACGTCGGGGTGCTTCAGCATGACGTCGGCGATCGCGCGCATCTCCTCGCGCGTACAGGCAGCGCCAGTCGGATTGTTGGGAAAATTCAGGATCAACCACTTCGTCCGGGGCGTGATCGCCGCATCCAGGTCCGCCGGACGAAGCTTGAACTGGTTGTTCTCCGGGCAAGGGACCGTGATGGGCGTCGCCTCCGCCAGAAGAACGATGTCCGCATAGGTGATCCAGCCCGGTGCCGGAATGACCACCTCGTCGCCCGGATTGCAGGTAGCAAACAGAGCGTTGAAGATGATCTGCTTGCCGCCATTGGCGATCAGGATCTCGTCGAGAGCGTAGTCGAGATTGTTCTCGCGCTTGAACTTGCGCTGGACAGCGGTCCGCAGCGCGACGGTCCCCGGCTGCGCCGGATATTTGGTATCGCCGGCAAGGGCCGCCCGATGTGCGGCCTCGATCGCATGCGGCGGCGTCGGAAAATCGGGCTCGCCGGACGACAGGCCCACGATCTTGACGCCCGCGTCCCGGAGCTCGCGCGCCTTGTCCGTCATCGCCGCCGAGGCCGATACTTTCACTGTCTTGAGGCGGTTTGCGAGTTCAGGCATTGTCGGCTCCACTTCTCATCTCTTTCAAACGTGCGGCCTCGGATCGGCTCGCAAATCGCAGTTCGCCGACGACCTGAAACGTGGGTACGACCTCAATCGTCGCGACGTTCATCCGCGCCGGCGATCCCACCGCGAACGCAATGGCATCCGCGATGTCCTCGGACTGGAGCGTCTCGAACGTCCCGACGAAGCGGGCATCCGGATTGTCGGCGGCATTCTGGTTCTGGAAGATGCTGGTCGCGACACGCCCAGGTGATAGCTCGGTGACGCGAACGCGGGTGCCGTAGAGATCGACGCGCAACTGCTGCGACAGCGAATGAATCCCCGCCTTCGTCGCGTGATAGGCCACGGACGAATTGAATGTCGTGGCGTTCTCGCCGAAGGCATAGTGGCCGGCGATCGACGAGATATTGACCACGTGGCCGCGGTTGCGCCTCGCCATGCCTGGTGCGATCAGCCGCGTCAGGTGCAGGACTGCACGCAGATTGACGTCGACCAGGGTGTCGACATCATCAGGCGCCATCTCCAGGATATTGCCGCGCCGCGACCGACCGGCATTGTTGACGAGAATGTCGAATTCCGTCGAGCTCGCCAGCCGCCTCAAGCCGTCGAGATCGTTCATATCGACGGCGCATGCGTGGCATCCGGTCTCGTCCGACAGGCTGGCCAGCCGGCGAACATCGCGCGCCAATGCGTGAACCTCGATCCCCTCGGCGCGGAGGCGCCGAACCGTCGCAGCCCCAATACCTGAGGACGCGCCCGTCACCAACGCCGTTCGGTAGTCCGAAAATCCCATCCGCAAGGCTCTCTTGCAGTCAGCCAAAGCGGCGGAAAGTTACGTGCGGAGGCCGAAGCGCGCATAGAGCGGATTTGTTCTGCCCTCATAAGGACATCCAATATCCCGGCCGAAGTAGCAGGCTCGCGAGCCATAAGCACGCCCAATGCCGGCAGAGTGAATTTCTCTTACTCGCCGTCACGCGTGTCCCCTTACATTTCGTGATACTCTTGGCTCACCCGTGGGAGACGGACTCGGATGTTGGAAGTCGGCAATCGGATCGTCTTGGTCTCCGGGGCTTCGCGCGGCATTGGACGCGCCGTCGTCGACCGGCTCCTGGCGTCGGGCTTCCGCGTATCGGCGGGGCTTCGCGACCCGAGCCGGCTCGCGGAAAGCGAGAGACTCATGACGCACCGTTATGATGCCGAAGACGCCAAGAGCCCGGCCGCGTGGGTCAACGCGACGGTCGCACGATGGGGCGGCGTCGACGCCATCGTCAACACCGCCGGCATCAATCCGAAGGTCCGTGTCTCCGACGAGGGTGAGAACGAGCTGGATGAAATGTGGCGCGTGAACGTCAAGGGTCCCCTGCGCCTCATCAGAGCCTCCCTCCCTCATTTGGCCGTCTGCGGTCACGGCCGGGTTATCAATCTAGGGTCCCTCTCCGGAAAGCGCGTGGGAAGCAACGTCGGCTATGCCTTGACCAAGTTCGCCGTGGTTGCACTCACCCACGGCATTCGCCGGGAAGGTCGCGCGGCCGGCATTCGGGCGACGGTGATCTGCCCGGGCTACGTTGCGACCGACATGACGCTGAACGACGACGAAATTCCCCGCCACGAGATGAGCCAGCCTGGCGACATCGCCGGCCTTGTGGAAACCGCACTCATGCTGCCGAACAACGCCTCGGTCTCCGAGATGCTCGTGCACTGCCAGTTCGAGCCGATGCTTTAAAGCCTGGGCGAGACAATTGCATTCGTTGCAGGAACGCCGGTCGAACAGCCCGAGCAAACCGGTGGCCGATGGAACGGTCGAAGCGTTCGGCCAGTTCGGATCCGGAACAGGGCCGTTCAATCAATGAGGTCAACAATGCATGGGGCAAGGACATCGACGACAGAGTCTCAACATGGCAGTAGAGCTTGTCGCATCAGCGATGGACGAATTCGATGGCGAAGTGACCGAACTTCTCGGCCGCGATTGGCCTCAAATTGAATGTCAGACCCTCCCTTATCTGGCCCACGGCAATGGCCGCACGATCAATTGCGAACGATTAATTCTGCCAGACTTTCCAACGGTCCGGCGCTGGCAACAGCGTCGCCTACATCAGCCTCCGCAACCTCGAACGCCCTCGGAGGCGAGGATAGACGTACGCGAGGTGAAGCAACTGCTCAGCTTGGTACTGCAGGTTCCGGGGCGTTCACCGCGCAGATCGCTAGCTGGCCGATTGTTTACTAGGACAGGCGGAGAAAGCGACGAGTGACTGCCGCTCTCGCGCTCCAAGCGATTATTCCTAACGTTGTTCGTCAAGCAACGGCGCGCGCGGTCGCATTCGCCGCAGCGCCGTCAAGGAATCCGGTCAACCGCCGCCGGATGATCTGCTCGGCTTCCGCCATGATGCGGTCGACCAGCTCCTTCACTGTCGGGATATCGTTGATCAATCCGACCACCATGCCGCAGCTCCAGGCGCCGGCGTCCATCTCGCCATCGACCATTACTCTGGGGTAGACACCCGCCACCTGCTCATGGATGTCCTCGATCTTGAGGCTCGCCCCCTTTTCGCGCTCGACTTCAAGCAGCTGATCGACGCCCTTGTTCTTCAGCACGCGCTCGGTGTTGCGCAGCGCACGCATCACCAGCACGGTGTCGAGCTCGGTGGCTTCGACCAGCGCCTGCTTCACGTTGGCATGGACGGGGGCTTCCTTGGTCGCGATAAAGCGGGTGCCCATATTCATTCCGGCCGCGCCCATCGACAGTGCCGCAACGAGGCTCCGCGCATCCGCCATGCCGCCCGAGGCCACGAACGGAATCTTCAGTTCATCCGCCGCGCGCGGCAGCAGGATCATGTTCGGGATATCGTCCTCGCCGGGATGGCCACCGCATTCGAAGCCATCGACGCTGACGGCATCGCAACCGATTCTCTCCGCTTTCAGCGAATGCCGCACCGAGGTGCATTTGTGGATCACCTTGATGCCGGCCGCCTTCAGCGCGGGCATGTACGCCTCCGGGCTGCGGCCGGCGGTCTCCACCGCCTTGACGCCGCCTTCCTTGATGGCTGCGATATATTCCGGATAGGGCGGCGCGGTGAAGCTCGGCAGGAAGGTCAAGTTTACACCGAACGGCTTGTCGGTCATGTCACGGCAGCGCGCAATTTCCTTCGCCAGCAATTCCGGCGTCCGCTGGGTGAGGCCGGTGATGATGCCGAGACCGCCAGCGTTCGACACCGCGGCTGCCAGCTCGGCAAAGCCGACATAATGCATGCCGCCCTGGATGATCGGACGCTGGATGCCGAACAGTTCAGTGATTGCTGTCTTCACGTGCGCTTCTCCGCTTTCCGATCAGTTGACGATTTCAAACAGGCCCGCCGCGCCCATGCCACCGCCGATGCACATGGTCACCACGCCATACTTCGCCTTGCGCCGCCGTCCCTCGATCAGGATATGCCCCGCAAGCCGGCTGCCCGTCATGCCATAGGGATGGCCGATCGCGATCGAGCCGCCATTGACGTTCAGCTTGTCCGGGTCGATGCCGAGCTTGTCGCGGCAGTAGATCACCTGGACGGCATAGGCTTCATTCAGCTCCCAGAGATCGATGTCATCGATCTTCAGACCGTGCCGCTTGAGAAGGCGCGGGATTGCAGCGACCGGACCGATGCCCATTTCGTCCGGCTCGACGCCGGCGGCGACGAAGCCACGAAAGATGCCGAGCGGCTTCAGGCCTTTCTTCGCGGCGATCTTGTCGCTCATGATCACGCAGGCCGATGCGCCGTCGGAGAGCTGGCTGGCATTGCCGGCCGTAATGGTCTTGCCTTCGAACACCGGCTTGATTTTCGCCAGTCCTTCCGCCGTCGTTTCGGGGCGCGGACCTTCATCCTTCGACAGCGTCACTTGCTGATAAGTGACCTCCTTGGTGTCCTTGTTGACGACGGCCATCCTGGTGGTGATCGGCACGATCTCGTCATTGAAGCGACCGGCCTGCACCGCGGCGCCGATGCGGCGCTGACATTCAAGGCTGTATTCATCCTGCCGGTCGCGGCCGATCTTGTAGCGCTCAGCAACGATCTCGGCGGTGTCGAGCATCGACATGTACATCTCAGGCTTCATCGCCATCAGCTCGTCGTCAACGGCATGGAACCTGTTCATGTGCTCGTTCTGCACCAGGCTGATCGATTCGATGCCGCCTCCAATCGCGATCTCAACGCCATCCAGCATGATCGAGCGTGCCGCGACCGCGATCGCCTGCAGGCCGGAGGCGCACTGCCGATCGATCGTGGTGCCGGCAACGGTGACCGGCAGGCCGGCACGAATCGCCCCCTTGCGTGCGACGTTCATCACCATGGTGCCCTGCTGCATCGCGCAACCCATCACCACGTCTTCGACCTCGCCCGGATCAATGCCCGAGCGCCTGACCGCTTCGGCCATCACATGGCCAGCCATGGTCGGCCCATCGGTGCTGTTCAGCGCGCCCCGATAGGCCTTGCCGACACCGGTACGGGCGGTGGAAACGATAACTGCCTCTGTCGTCATGCTGGCCTCTTTTGTTACGCAGCCGCGTCGAGCTGCACATAAAGCAGCAGATGGTGAGCGGGATCGCCGAACTGGATGTTGATGGAGGAGATTCGCTTGAAGTAATGACCGACGTTCAATTCGTCGGTCATACCCATGCCGCCGTGGAGTTGCACCGCCTGGTCGGCGATAAACTTGCCGGCATACCCGACCTTCGACTTGGCGCCGGAGGCGAGGCGCGAAATACCGCTCTCGCCGGCGCCGAGGCTGAGATTGAGATGCTGCATCAGGGAAAGCGCCTCCTGATGGGCGATGAACATGTCGACCATCCGGTGCTGCAACACCTGGAAGCTGCCGATGGTGACGCCGAACTGCTTTCGGGCCTTGGAGTATTCCAGCGTCGCGGAGTTCAGTTCGGCCATCGTGCCGACCGCCTCGGCGCAGAGCGCGCCGATGGCCCTGTCACGGCAGGCTTCCAGCAGGGCGACGCCCTCGCCCTCGCTGCCGAGCAACTCGCCGCGAACGTCGCGGAAGGTGATTTCCGCGGCGCGGCGGCCGTCGATGGTCTTGAAGCTGCGCAGATCCAGATTGGCCGCCCGGGCATCGACGACGAACAGGCTGACGCCGGCGCGATCGTCGCGCTGGCCCTTGGTGCGGGCGGAGACGATAAGATAGTCCGCCCAAGGCGCCGCGATGACGGCGGTCTTCTCACCACTGAGCATGTAGTCCTTGCCGTCGCGCCGCGCCGCGGTCGCGACATTGGTAAGATCGAAGCGCGCGCCTTTTTCGGTCCATGCCAGCGCCCAGATCTTCTGTCCGGCGATGATATCGGGAATCAAGGCCTGCTTCTGCTCTTTGGACCCTGCATGCTCGATCAAGCCGCCGGCCAGCACGACCGTTTCGACGTACGGTTCCACGACAAGGTGGCGGCCGAACTCCTGAGCAACGATCATGGTGGAGAGCGGGCCGCCACCGAGCCCGCCGCTCTCCTCGGAGAACGGCGCGGCAAGCAGGCCGAGCTCCGCAAAGGCGCCCCACTGCCTGCGGCTCCAGCCGTCTTCGCTGGCGACAATCTTGCGGCGTGCCTCGAAGCTGTACTGGTCGCGTAGCATACGCTGTACGCTGGAGCGCAACAGTTCCTGCTCTTCCGTGAACTGGATATCCATCCGATCCTCTTGTTGCGCTGTTGCTAGAGACCGAGCACCGCTTTGGCGATGATGTTGCGCTGGATCTCGTTCGATCCGCCGTAGATGCTGAGCTTGCGCGCGTTCAGGTACTTTTCCGACGCGGTGTGGCCGTAATCGGGACCCGGCATGAACTGGTTTGCGCTCAAAGTTTGCTCGCGAAGCGCCAGTCCGTAATTGCCGATGGCGCGATGCGTCAGCTCGGTAATGCCCTGGAAGATCTCGGTGCCGCGGATCTTGAACAGCGAGGCCGCAGGACCCGGATCGATGCCGCGCGCCATCTGGGCAATGACCCGCAACTCGGTGGCTTCGAGCGCAAGCACGTCGAGCTCGATTCGCCCGATTTCCTTGCAAAATTCGAGATGCGCCGGATCATCCGCGGGGATCTCCGCCTTCACGATCTTCTTCAACCGGTCGAGGTAGCGGGTCGACCGGCCGATTCCGGCCATGCTGGTGCGCTCGTTGCCCAGCAGGAATTTGGCATAGGTCCAGCCCTTGTTCTCCTCGCCGATCAGGTTCTCGACGGGGACGCGGACATCCTCAAGGAAGACGTCATTGACCTCGTGCGATCCGTCGATCGTGATGATCGGACGCACCGTGACGCCGGGCGATTTCATGTCGATCAGGAGGAACGAGATGCCGGCCTGAGGCTTGGCCGAGGGATCGGTACGCACCAGGCAGAAGATCCAGTCGGCGTGTTGCGCCAACGTCGTCCAGGTCTTGTGACCGTTGACGATGTAGTGGTCGCCGTCGCGCACGGCCTTGGTCCGGACCGTGGCGAGGTCCGAGCCCGAGCCCGGCTCGGAATAGCCCTGGCACCACCAATCCTCACCCGCAAGAATCCGCGGCAAGAACTTCTGCTTTTGCGCGTCGTTACCGAAGGTGTAGATGACGGGCCCCACCATGGTGACGCTAAACGCCAACGGCGGCAGCGTCCCGGCCCGGCTTGCCTCCTGCTCGAAGATGAAGCGTCTGGTGATCGACCAGCCGGGGCCGCCATATTCCTTGGGCCAGAGCGGCGCGATCCAGCCCTTCTTGTAGAGAATGCGGTGCCAGAGCAGCGATTGCTCTTTGGTCAGGTCGGTCTCCGGATTGGGGACCCGCATTTCCTTCGGATAGTTTTCGGCGATGAAAGCGCGCACCTCATCACGGAAGGCCGCGTCTTCGGGAGACAGTGCGAGTTCCATCGTGCGCGTCCTACCACTTCTCACCGAAGGGGCGGATTTCCAGCTCGAAGGTCCAGGCGCTCTTCGGCTGCTGATAAAGCTGCCAATAGGACGTCGCTACCGAGGCCGGCGGCATCAGCAGATCGGGATCATCGAGTGCGTTGGGGCCCAGCGCCTCCAGGCGCCGCTGCCGAACCCACTCGGTGTCGACGCCGGAATCGATAATGAGGTGGGCGACGTGGATATTCTTCGGGCCGAGCTCACGCGCCATCGCCTGCGCCACAGCGCGCAGTCCGAATTTGGCGCTGGCAAAGGCGGCATAGCCGCTACCGCCGCGCAAGGAAGCTGTCGCGCCGGTGAAAAAAATGTTGCCTTGCCCGCGCGGCAGCATCAGCCGGGCCGCCTCGCGCCCGGCAAGGAAGCCGGAGTAGCAGGCCATCTCCCAGACCTTGCGGAAAACGCGCTCGGTCGTGTCGAGGATCGGGAAGTTGACGTTCGCACCAATGTTGAAGATGCAGACATCCAAAGGCGCGTGCTTGTCGGCGTCGTTCAGGAAGGAGATGATCTCCTCCTCTTTGCGCGCGTCGAGCGAGCGACCGTGGATCTCGCCGCCGGCGGCCTCGATCTCCTTGACCAGCGGCGCCAGCTTGTCGCCGTTGCGCCGGCCGGCGAAGACGGTAAAGCCCTCGGAGGCAAATTTCTTGGCGATCTCGCCGCCGATGAAATCGCCCGCGCCGATCACGGCGACGGTTGCATTTCTTTTCTTCAAGAGTCTTCTCCCGGTTGGGTTAGGCTCGCTGTGTGCGAAGCTGTTCTGTCGGTCCTGGAACGTGGACCGCAATTTACGCGGCCGTCAGTCTCATCGAAACCGAGCGCTTGCGACTGCTTCGCCACGACCAATCGCCTCCCACCTGCAGAACATCGGCGCTTTTCAAAACTGCGCTTCACCGCGAAACATGCGTTCTTTTTTAGAACTCGTCAATCGCTATTTTAGCGGCACTGTCGGATCCCGAAGTGGCAACTTCACTGCCATATTCAAAGACCCGCGAGAACTCGTTTACAACGCGACTTTCAGCCGATACCGATAGCGTATCAAATAAGAACTTATGGGAGAGACGAACATGGGAGAAAGTCGCGGAGTCGCGATGCTGGTCGGCGCGGGTGATGCCATCGGCGCTGCCGTTGCGCGGCGGTTTGCCGGCGGCGGCTACACTGTTTGCATCTGTAGACGCGATGCGGCCAAATCCCAGGCGCTCGTCGATGAGCTCAGGGCGAAAGGCCTCGGCATCCACGCCTTCAGCATCGATGCCCGTCAGGAAGCCGACGTCCAGAAGCTGTTCGCGGACGTCGAGCGCGACATTGGCCCGATCGAGGTCTGCCTTTTCAATGCCGGTTCGAACGTCAACAAGCCCCTGCTGGAGACCACGGAGAAGCTGTTCTTCAAGGCCTGGGAGCTGGCCTGCTACGCCGGCTTCCTGGTCGGGCGCGAAGCCACGCGCGTCATGCTGCCGCGCGGGCGCGGCACCATCTTTTTTACCGGTGCGACCGCAAGCATCCGCGGCAGCAAGGGGTTCGCCGCGTTCTCATCGGCAAAATTCGGTCTCCGCGCGCTGGCCCAGGCCATGGCGCGCGAGCTCGGACCCAAGAACATTCATGTCGTCCATCTCATCATCGACGCCGGCGTCGATAGCGAAGCCATTCATCAGCGCATGAAGGCGGCCAAGGGGATCGAGGCCAGCGAGATACCTCCCGACAGCCTGACCAAGACCTCCTCGATTGCCGAAGCCTATTGGTTCGCCCATCAGCAAAGCCGCGACGGCTGGACCCATGAACTCGATCTTCGCCCTGCTGCAGAGAAATGGTGACATGAGCGACAATCCAGATCTCACTTTGTGGGGCGTCGGGACAAGCCGCACCGTTCGACCACACTGGGCGATGCACGAGCTGGACCTGGTTTACACGACCAAACCGATCGGCCCGCGGACCGGCGAGACCAAGACCGCCGAATACACCAGGCTCAATCCGCGCCAGAAGATTCCACTGCTGCAGGACGGCGACTTCCGCATCGGCGAAAGTGCGGCGATCGTCGCATATTTGTCGCGCATGTACTCCACGCCTGAGCGTGCATTGATTCCGGAATCCACCCGCGACTATGCCGCGTGGCTGGAATGGTGCTTCTTTATCGTCACGGAGCTCGACTCGACCAGCCTGTATGTGATGCGCCGTCACAGCGCCGATGCGCTCGGCCCGATTTACGGCGTTGCACCGGAGGTCGTTGCTCAAGCCGCGGAATATTTTCGGGCGCAGCTGCGCCACGTCGAGGTCGCGCTGGCCGACGGCCGGCATTTCATCATGGGCGAGCACTTCAGCAGCGCCGATATCCTGCTGACGACGTGCCTGGACTGGGCGGTCGCCTACGGCGTCGGCATTTGCGACAATGCCCAGCCCTATCTCGAGCGTATGCGAAGCCGGGAGGCTTACCAGCGTGCGGTTGCGGCGAATGTTCCGGCAGCACCGATTACACCGATGCCTGCCAGGGCTTGAGAGCCGATCGCCGATCTTGCGAAGCGCTTCAGCCTACACGGGCACGCGCAACGTGCGCGCGGCCACCATGTCGTCGATCGCGCGATCATCGTAACCCAGTTCGCGCAGCACCTCGCGCGAGTGCTCGCCGACGCGAGGAGCCGGTCCGCCGATCGCTGCCTGGTTGACCTCGAAACGGGCCGCGGGCTTGGGCTGCCGCACCCGGCCGACCTTCGGCTGATCGAACTCCGCGATGATCCCGCGCGCCACGACCTGCTCATTGTGGATGATCTCGCCGCGCCGCAGGATCGGCGCGCAAGGCACATCCGCAGCGTCCAGACGCTCCAGCCATTCGGCGGTCGTGTGCTGGCCGATATACTCCGCCATCTTGTTGATGCGCGCCGTCGCATTGACCGAACGCGCCGAGGGAGTCGCGAACCTGGGATCGTTGGCAAGCTCGGGATCGCCGGACGCGCAGCAGAAGCCCTGCCATTCGGAATCGGAGATGGTGCCGGCCGTGATGTAGCCGTCGCTGGTCTTGAACACGAGATCCGGCCGGTCATTGGGATCGGCGGCGGCAGCCTCGGCTCCGACCACGGTGTACTGCATCATGCCTTCCGGCCAGAGATAGGAGATCATGGCATCCAGCATCGCGACCTGGATATGATCCCCCTGCCCGGTCTTCTCACGCGCATAAAGCGCGGCCGCCACTGCCTGCGCGGTGAACACGGCGGTGGTCTTGTCGCACACGATGGTGCGGATCATCTGCGGGCGATTGGTGACCGGCTGCGACTGGATATCGGCAAAGCCCGACAGGCCCTGAATGATCGGATCGTAGACGCGCTTCTTCACATAGGGTCCGGTCTCGCCGACGCCGCTGATCGAAACATAGATCAGGCGCGGATGACGCCGGCGCAGCTCTTCGACGCCGAGGCCGAGGCGCTCCATGGTGCCGGGCCGGAAGTTCTGCACCAGGACATCGGCCCGCGCGACCAGTTTGGCCAGCACCTCGCGCCCGGCTGGGCTCTTGACGTCGATCGAGAGCGAACGCTTGCCGCGGTTTGACGAGATGAACAGCGCGGAGAACTCGCCGTCCTTGTCGATGGTGGCCCGGCTGCGACGGGTGATATCGCCGCCGATCGGCTCGATCTTGAGCACGTCGGCGCCCTGATCTGCCAGAAACATGGTCGCAAACGGGCCCGACACCACGCCGGTCAGATCGAGGACACGAACGCCGCCAAGCGGACCAGCCATTTCACTCTCCCTGGATTTTTTCTGCCAACGGGCTGAGGTAAACTCTTCCCGCTGCCCCTCTCGTCACAATCGCCCGGACGGCAAGTCGGTAACTAGCCGGTCTTGGAAACGGACTGCCGGGTCTGTTCGACGATCGATTCCTCGACGTCCCGGAGTTGATCCTTACCGAAAAACATCTCCTTGCCGACGAAGAATGTCGGCGAACCGAAGGCACCGCGGGCGACGGCGTCATTGGTCAAGTCGATCAGCTTTTTCTTGACGTCATCCTGCTGAGCGCGCGCAACCAGCCTGTCGATGTCGATCCCCGAGGAAGCAAATGCGCTCCGGAACACTTCGGGATCGTCCATCTTCTTGGGCTCTTCCCACATATGATGATAGGCGGCGCGGAAATAGGGTTCGAACACGCCCTCGAACTGGGCCGCGACGGCGCCGCGCATCAGCATCAAGGTGTTGACCGGAAAGAATGAGTTCTGGCGAAATTTCGTGATGTTGTGGCGCCGGATAAACCGCTCGGTCTCGAGCGCCTGGTATTCCGGCTTGTTCTTGATCCCGCGAAGCGAGTCGAACGGCGACATGTTGCCTGTGGCCTTGTAGATCCCGCCGAGCAGGACCGGGACGTACTCGAATTTCGCGCCGGTCCGCCGCTCGATCCCGGGAATGGCGACTTCCGCCAGATAGGCATTCGGGCTGCCGAAATCGAACTGGAATTCAACCTTGGGGGTCATGAGCGCTTTCTCCCGTAGAGCGCATTGGATGATCAGAGAGCGGCGATCCAATCGCGTGCCTTGCCTGATTAACCCTACAGTTCTAAAATTGAACTGTCAAACTTGGTCGGCTTTATGCTGGTTTTGCTGTTATATCGGGTATTGTTTGGAATTCAGTACCTATCTAGAATGCAAAGGAAATGCGACGGCCTCAGCGACGATTCGAGGCGGGTCATGCCGGGACGACTGGAGAGTACGGGATGAAGTGGAAGGAACTCGAGGAAGAGCCGTGTTCGATGGCTCGAACCATCGGCGTGATCGGGGACCGCTGGACCCTTCTGATTCTGCGCGAATGCTTTCTGCGCACGCGCCGCTTCGAAGGATTCCAGTCGGCGCTCGGAATTACCCGTCATCTCCTCGCCGAACGGCTGAAGAAGCTGGTTCGGCAGGGCATCCTGCGCCGCATTCCCTACCAGGAGGCGCCCAAGCGTCACGAATATATCCTGACCCAGAAGGGCCTCGATCTTTATCCGATCATGATGGCGCTCGTGCATTGGGGCGACACGCACATGGTCGACGAGCGCGGCCGGCCGTTGCTGCACCAGCACCGCAAATGCGGAAAGGACTTCGACCCGGTCATGGTGTGTTCTGAATGCGTCGAGCCGCTTCTGGCCAAGGAGGTTCATACCCATCCAGGCCCAGGCGCCCAAAGCCCGCTGACGATCGCGGCCCCTGACAAGCCGAAGGCAAAGGCGCGCCGCAGCGCCGCTTGAGCCGGCCACCGACATCACGCACTGAGCGCATCCTCAGACTCGAATCACGGCTGCGTCGGGTTCGTTGCAGTGGAGACGGTCCGCTTGATCAGCGCGGTGTTTGAGCACAGCACGTTGATTGACATAGGCCTTGTCGGTGATTTCTCCCGCGGCCAATGAGGGCGGATCCTTCAGCAGGGTGAATGAGCAGATCTTTTCGCTGCTTCCAACAGCCTCATTGTAGTCCCGCAAACGATGCCTCAGGAATTCGATCACTCGGGGATCGCAGGTCAAATCAGCAGCCGGCGCGTTCGAAATCCGCGCCGCCTCGGTCGGGTTCAGCCAGCATAGCAGCGCGCAGGCTTCACGGTTTTCTCCCGCAACGACAATGTCAAGCAGTACGCCGCGCGTTGCGGCCAGGATGGCGGCACGCATCGCTCCGATCGCAACCCAGGTGCCGTTCGCGAGCTTGAAGTTCTCGGAAATTCTGCCCGTGAAACGCAGACCGAGCTCCGGCTTCTCGGGATCGATAAACGACACGGTGTCGCCGATGCGATAGAACCCCTCCTCGTCGAAGGCCTTCTCGGTGAGATCGGCCCTGCCGAGGTAACCGGGGGTGACGTTGGGCCCCTTCACCCTGGCCTCGTACGTGTCGGAAACAGGGATCAGTTTCAGCTGCACGCCCGGCGCGGGAAGACCAATCTCGCCCGGCCGATCCGTTGCCCAATGCGTCGTGCTGATTGTCGGCGCCGTCTCCGTCGTCCCATAGCCCGACATCACCGGAATCCGCTGGCCCGTGATCGACGATGTCAGCCGATAGAGTCTTTCGAGCGTGCCTTGCGAAATGGCAGCGCCCGCGTAGCTCAATCGATCCAGCCGTTTGAAGATGCTCGCGCCGAGGGCGGCGTCGTTCTCGATGGCGTCACACAACAGGTTATAACCGGCGGGCACGTTGAACATCGCCGTCGGCGAGATCTCCTTGAGGTTCGCCACCGATTTGTGAAAGAGCTGAGGCAGCGGCCGGCCGTCATCGATGTAGAGCGTCCCGCCGTTCTTGAGAATGCCGTGAAGAATGACGTTGCTGCCCATCGTATGGTGCCACGGCAGCCACTCGACCTGGACCGGCGCCTCCGGAGGCGACACGAGCAGGCTCCCCATTTGCAGGGAGCTCGCCATCATGCGGTGCGTGTTCAGCACGCCCTTTGGCAGCCCGGTTGAACCGGACGTGAAGAGAATTTTCGCAACGGCGTCAGTGGGGACCGCGCTCGATGCTTGCGTAAATCCTTTCCACTCCGTTCGATCCGTCAGGACGCGGAAAGGCGTCGTGTCCGGCGCGCCATCGACGCTGATCCAGGCAGAGTCTCCCAACTCGGGAACGGAGCGAGCCGCGGAAAAGTCGCGTCCACTCTGAACGAAAACGAAGTTCGGACGCAGCACCTGTGCGATGTCCTTGAGGCGCGCAAGGCCGCCGGGCATCAGCGTGTAGTTCGGCGATATCGGCGCCAGAATGACGCCTATCGACATCGCCGCAAAGGAGATCACCGCGTTCTCGATGGAGTTGCCCGAAAGCACGGCCAGCCGGTCAGCCAGCTTTGCGCCCATGTCGATCAGGCTCTGGCCGACCGCCTGGACTTGCGACCATGCTTCGCCATAGGTGATCTCGTCCCATCCCCCTTTGGCATTGCGTTGCGCGAGGAATATTCTGTCCGGAGCCGCGCTTGCCCAGCGCGGCAGAAAATCGGTGACGCGCCAGTCGCATGGCCCCAATTCGAGGGGCGACCTCAATACAAGCGTGCCGTCGGTCCGGCGCTCGACAGAGAGCTCCCTTGGCGCAAACGTCAATGGCTTCGTCGACATCGGAAACGATCTCCTGAATTACCGCGGATGGATAGAACGGGCGGGCTGCGCCAGAGTCACTCGGACCTGGCGTCCAGGACTTCTCCGAAGGCTTGCCACGTGGTGCCGGTCCAGCGCTGCAGCCGCATCTGCGTCCAGGTCATGTTCTCGGTCTCGCTGGTGTTGACCTTGATCCCGGGCAGCACAGTCGGAACGACGACGTCCTTCAGGTTCTTCGCCTGCGCCAGAATATTCTTCCGCGACAGATCATCACCGCATTGCTTGAGGATCTGCTCGAGCAGGACGCCTTGCTGATAACCGGTCAGATAGCTGCCGTTGGTGATATCGGCGCCCGACAGATACTTGTCGAAAAATGCCCGGTAGGCCTGCATGCCCGGGTCATCCTTCCATGTCTCATCCAGAATATCCTTGTTGGTCGTCCCGACCATCACGCCGACCGATTTGTCGAGGCCGGCCGGTGCGAGCGTGCCTCCGACCGATCCGGACGGGAAATTGATGATCACGGTCGCCTTCCAGCCGATCACCGAAGCTTGCCGGATGGCCTGTGCCGCGAACTTCGGCGTCCCGGCGATCACCAGGGCCTCGGCACCCGAGCTCTTCAGATTGGTAATCTGCGAATCAATCGTCGGTTCGGTGACCTCGTAGGAAGCACTGACGACCTTGCGGTCGAAATCCTTGCCGAGAAACGCCTTGAAGGCACCGAGGTAATCTTTGCCGAGATCGTCGTTCTGATAGAGGATGGCATACTTGGCGTTCGGCAGCGTTCTCGTCAGGTATTTGGCGTAGATTCTTCCTTCGGTGTCGTAGCTGACAAGACCCGTGGTGATCAGCGGGTAATTGGCGACATCGGTGAATTTGGACGAGCCACTGACGATAGCGACACTCGGTACCCCCTTGGCCTTCAGGTATTTTGCAGTGGCCGAAATGCCGGGCGTGCCGAGCTGGCCGAACATGAACGACACTTCGTCGCTTTCGACGAGCTTGCGGACGTGCTCCACCGCCTTGGGGGGACTGTATCCGTCGTCATAGGCGATGTAGTTGATCTTGCGTCCGTTGACGCCGCCGCGGTCATTCAAGGCCTGAATGTAGGCCATGAGCCCCTTGCCCACGAGACCGATCGATGACGCCGGTCCGCTGAAAGGAAAAACCCCGCCGATCTTGATCTCGGCGGCAGAGACTCCCGGCTCGTCGGCGGCGAATGCGGGGCCGCTCAGGAATAGAGCCAGAGCCGCGACGATCTTCCATCTCACCAGCATCGCTCGTCCTCCCAAACGTGCACCCTTTTCCAGGTGTGCGGCTTTGTTTTGTTGCGCCGGTGGCGGCTCGTCGCGCGCCCTTGCGAAGAGGCATCGCACTGAACGGGTCGAGCCGTAAATCCGGCACGTCGCGGCCGTTGCGTTCGGCCATCTTGTCTTGCAGATTACAGTTCTTTTTTTGAACTCGTCAAGCGATTAGACCGTTGTTGGCCGGTCCCATGCGCGATAGGGTCTGTCTAAACAAGGCCAACGATCCGGTCTTGCAAGTCGCAGTTGGTTCGCTGTACCTTCCGACCATCGACCCTATAGTCACTTCTGTTTTTGAACTTAGTGTAAGGACCGCAATGCGCAAAGCAGGGATACACAATTTTCCGGCAATCGATCGCGTCGTTTACGGCAAAGCCGCCTCTGACGCCGTGAATGATGAAGCGGTGCGAATGGACGCCAAGCGCGTCTTCCTGATCGTTAGCCGAACCCTGAACACCAAGACCGATGAGATCGAGAAGATCCGGCGCACACTCGCCGGCAGGCATGTCGCGACCTTCGACGGGATTGCAGAGCACACCACGCGCAAGCAAGCTGCCGAGGTGGCCCGTCAAGCCAACGACGCAGGAGCCGATCTGATCGTGGCGGTCGGCGGAGGCTCGGCGATCGACCTTGCGAAGATCGTTATCATGGCGATCGAGCATGATATCCGCGACGAAGCGGGTTTCGATCCGTTTCCCATGGGCCCAGGCGTAACCGCCTCGCCGTTCCGGGCGCCCAAGGTCCGACAGATCGCGGTCCCGTCCACACTGAATGGCGGCGAATACAATGCAGCAGCGCTCGTCACGGATGAACGCAGCAGGCTGAAGCAGATCTTCTTCCATCCCCGCATGATGCCGGTGGCGATCATTCTCGACCCTGCCCTCACCGTTCATACGCCTTCCAAGCTCTGGATGGGATCGGGAACGCGCTCAATGGATCACGGCATCGAAGCATTGTGCTCACCTGCCGGCACCCCGCTCGCCGACGAGGTGGTCCTGGCCGGCATCCGCACCCTGCGCGAGGGAATGCTCCGGACCTTGCAGCAACCTGATGACCTGGAGGCGCGTCGACTGTCTCAATACGGCGCGTGGCTCGCCGCTTTCGGCCTCCAGGCGCGGGTCCCGATGGGAGCCAGTCACGGCATCGGCCATGTGCTTGGAGGGACCTTCGGCGTTCCTCACTACTACTGCACACCTGTCATCATGCCGAGCCTTCTTCGCTACAACAAGCCATTCACCGAGGATGCGCAGAATCGGTTGGCGACGGCTCTTGGCGGACCGGGTATGGAAGCAGCAGCAGCCTTTGCAGAGTTCACCAATAGACTTGGACTACCAGGCCGCCTCGCTGATGTCGGCATCGGCGAAGACAAGTTCGATCAGATCAGCAAGATTGCGATCAATCATCGCTTCGTCCAGGCCAATCCGCGGCCTTTTAAAAGCGAAGCCGACATTGTCGATCTGTTGCGAATGGCCGCCTAGCCGAATTCGCACAGGAAAACCCAGCCGTGACAATCAGCTCCGTTTGCAGAACTGTGGTCCGGTCGGGCGCTTGTCACGTTGCGCTGATCCGGCAATGACTCCATTGCAGTTCGAACGCGAGCTTTCGATCGAGCCGAACGACGCGGTTCGTGGACAACTCAAAGAGGTGGTCTCAATGCGTCGCGCTGTCGCTACAGGATTGGGATTGGTATCGCCGCTGGGTTGCGGCAGCGAACTGGTATGGTCGCGCTTGCGCGCGGCCCGTTCAGGACGACGCACTCCGCCGCGGCGCCCAGCCGATCGCCGAAATCGCCGGCTATGGCACGACTGCTGATGCCTACCACATCACGTCGGGACCCGAGGACGGCGACGGTGCGCGTCGCGCGATGGAAGGCGCCTTGAGGCAGGCCGACCTCAAGCCCGGTATAGTGATGACACTATACGCCGATCACCAGTTCATCCATATGGTCCCTTCCGTCGACTTCGAGGAACAGCGGCGTTTCAGGCAAGGCACCCAGGCTGCGGAACTGATCGACTATTTTTCGGCGAGTGCTGCCAGGGGCAGAACAGATTGTCCGTTTTGTCCGCTCCAATATCCTATTCTACGACGAGCACGTAATCGACCTGTCCCATTGGATCTGCGCGCTGTATCGAATGGGTGAAGATATAGAAACAAGGGAAAAGCCGAACAGCAATCTGGCCGTGTCCGCCCAAACAAAAACGTCGCACGAGACCTGCTTTGTTCTCGGCACCTCTCCAGCGAAGGTCTTGGAAAATAAGATTTTCCTTTGGTGGGCGCACCAGGGCTCGAACCTGGGACCCGCTGATTAAGAGTCTCATGTTCTACGAACAGAGACAGGTACTTAGCTGTAAAATTTCTACGAACAGAGACAGGTACTTAGCTGTAAAATGATCATTCAATGAGCCTATATAGATCAATAGGTTACACGTGCAGTGTAAATCGCACGCGCAACCCGCGAGCCCTGCGTCCCGAACGTAAGTAGCAACCGAAAAGTTCAACAAAAACAGTGAACTTCGCTTCTGGTTGACCACCTTTATTGCTGTATGTTCGTATCCCTCCGGCGGCGACCGCCTTGTGTAGTTTGAGAGTCGGCCCGAGGATTTGACCTTAAGTCTAGCTTTAAGGTCACGTCGGGAATGCAGGTCAATGTGTTGGGCGCCGAGCGTCGGCGGCGATGGAGTTACGACGAGAAGGTTCGCCTTGTCGAAGAGACCTTGCAGCCTGGGGAAACGGTCTGCGGGGTTGCACGCCGGCACGGGGTGGCTCATAGCCTGCTGTTCACCTGGCGTCGACAAGCGCGCCAGGGGCGACTGGGCGGAGATGCTGCGCCTGCTCTTGTTCCCGTCGAGATCGCACCTGTAGCGGCTCCGATCTCGAGCGGCGCACCACAACTGGCGTCTTCCCCGCCTGCGCAGCGTGCAAGGGCTGGAATCATTGAGATCGAGCTCGGGGGCGGCTGCCGTGTTCGCGTTGACCGTGACGTGGATGTTGAGGCGCTGCAGCAGGTTCTTGAGCTCTTGCGACGACGATGATCCCGATTCCGAACGGCGTCAGGGTCTGGATTGCCACTGGCCACACCGATATGCGTCGCGGCATGCGAAGCTTGGCTCTCACAGTTCAGGAAAGCCTGAAGCGCGATCCTCATGCTGGCGATCTCTACATCTTCCGGGGCCGCAGCGGCGACCTGGTCAAGATTCTTTGGCATGATGGGTTGGGCATGTCGCTCTATGCCAAGCGCCTGGACCGAGGCAAGTTCATCTGGCCTTCGGCGTCGGACGGCGCAATATCGATCTCTGCGGCGCAGATGGCTTACATGCTGGAGGGGATCGACTGGCGTAATCCGCAACTGAGCTGGCGCCCGCAGAGCGCAGGCTGAGCACAAAATCCCGCAGATTTGTATTTTGGGGAGTCCCAGCGCGTTCAATTTGTGATTCATTGCGTCGCATGGATGCCGATCGCGACGCTGTTCCGGATGACGTTACCGCTCTGAGGGAGGCGTTGGCGATGGAGCGCGCGAGGGGGGTGGAGATCGCGGCTGAACTCGCGGTCGCCCGCGCGAAAGCATCGGAAGACGAAGCGCTGATTGCTCAGCAGAAGCTGCAGATCGCCAAGCTGAAGCATCAGATCTACGGCCAGCGGTCGGAGCGTTCGTCGCGCCTGATCGAGCAGTTGGCCTTGACGTTCGAAGAGTTGGAAAGTGACGCCACTGAAGACGAGCTGGCGGCAGAGCACGCCGTGGCGAAGACGACGACGGTGCGTGGATTTACGCGCAAGCGCGGCGAACGCCAGACGTTCCCTGAGCATTTACCGCGCGAACGAGTGGTGATCGACCCGCCGACGGCTTGCGAGTGCTGTGGTAGCAATCGTCTGCGGAAGCTCGGCGAAGACGTGACCCGGACACTGGAAGTGGTGCCGCGCCAGTGGAAGGTGATCGAGACGGTCCGGGAGAAGTTCTCCTGCCGCGACTGTGAGAAGATCAGCCAGGCGCCGGCACCGTTCCATGCGATCGCCCGGGGATGGGCTGGCCCGAGCCTGTTGGCCATGATCATGTTCGAGAAGTTCGGTCAGCATCAGCCGCTAAACCGCCAGGCCGAACGCTACGCTCTGGAAGGCGTGCCGATCGCACTGTCGACCATGGCGGATGCCGTTGGGGCGGTCTGTGCGTCGCTGGATCCCCTGCTGCGCCTGGTGGAAGCCCATGTGATGGCGGCCGAGCGGCTTCATGCCGATGATACGACCGTCCCGGTGCTGGCCAAGGGCAAGACCGACACGGGGCGGTGCTGGATCTACGTCCGCGACGATCGGCCGTTTGGCGGCGCGGGCCCGCCGGCAGCGATGTTCTACTACTCCCGCGACCGCAAGGGTGAGCATCCCCAGGGGCATTTGGCCCGGTACGCCGGCATCCTGCAGGCCGACGCCTATGACGGGTACAATCAGCTCTATCTGGCCGGGCGCCAGCCCGGACCGATCCGGGAAGCTGCCTGCTGGTCGCATGGAAGGCGCTCGTTCTTTGCCATGGCTGACATCGAAGAGAATGCGCGGCGCAAAGGCGCTGGAAAAAAGGAAATCCCGCTCTCTCCGATCGCGATCGAGGTCGTGCGGCGGATCGACGCGCTGTTCGAGATCGAACGCTCCATCAATGGCAGGAGCCCCGAAGGGCGTCTGGAGGTGCGACAGACGCTGAGCCGGCCTCTGGTCGAGGACCTTCAGGTCTACATGCGCGAACAGCTCGCCAAACTGTCTCGCGGTCACGACCTGGCCAAGGCGTTCAACTACATCCTGAAGCGATGGGCGAGCTTCACGCTGTTCCTGGAAGATGGACGCGTGTGTCTCTCCAACAATGCCGCCGAACGGGGCTTGCGAGGCATCGCTCTTGGACGGAAGTCCTGGCTGTTCTGCGGATCTGATCGCGGAGGGCGGCGCGCCGCAGCCATGTACAGCCTCATCGTCTCGGCGAAAATGAACGGCATCGACCCGCAGGCCTGGCTTACGGATATCCTCGCCCGGATCGCCGCCCATCCGGCTCATCGGCTGGACGAACTTCTGCCTTGGAATTGGACGCCAGAATCAGCGATCTCCGCTCGAGCGGCATGACCACTCACGTCGACAAGGTCCATCACGTCACCACCATCACCCAGGTCGCCAAGGACCTCGGCGAAGACGAAGATTGGCTGTGGGACATCGCCAACGAAATGGAGATCGAGGACAGCGTCATCTGGGTCTATGGCGTCGGAGAAGACGGCGTCCAGACGTTCACCGACTTCGGAATCGAAAACCTCATCGAGCTGATCAGGTTCTACAAAGAGAACCCTGGACTGCTCAAGCGGTAACCCTGCGGCCTACGCCGAATGGATACGACTAGTCGTCCCAGGCGGGGTAAGAGTGACGCCTAATCACTACCGTGCGATCGCCATCGCGATCATACCATCCATGAATGCCAGCCTCGATCATGTGCATAGAAGTGAGCACGCGGACCGTAGTAGTGGTCGGAAGCGGCCGTCTCGCGCGCCCAATTTGGCGACGGCGGGCTTGCATCAGTTCGTTCCCCATCCGGAACGCGGTGAAGGAAAGTCGCGGTCGTCGCAGATTTGCAAACTGCACGCCCGTTCGAGACACTAAGCTCGTCCATTGAGACAACCGAAAAATATTTCGTGCTTACTTCAATATGATCAGGCGGGGGCGAAATGTATGATGTCTATCGCAATGACAAGCGCTTATAGGGCGCGGCGTGGCTCCGTCATGATAGGCCGAGAGACGCTGTTAGAGGCACAGCATATCTGAGAATATCGAGTCAATGGAGTCATTGGTGGCGGCTTTCCGCTCGGTGATCGCGGTTGTTGCTGCTACGTCGGACCTCCATGCGCTGCGGAGCCGACGCCATGAGGCGGTGCCGCACGCCTTCAGGCTCGGGCTGGAGGCATCGTGTCAAAGCCGCGCAAAGATGCATCAGCGGGGCTCGGACTTTGGCGGCGGCGATGCTCATCGGGTTTTTACCGCCGCGCAGAACTGTTCCGTGACCGCCGTCGTTTCCTCGGCGACGTTCCAGCCGTTCGTCTCGGCGTTTTCCTTGGCCAGCTTATGCTCGATCTCAAGCATCTTCTTGGTAAGCGCGTACGGCTTCCAGTCGGCCTTGGACAGCTTGGCGGAGGTGTTCGCTCCACAGACGTTGTAGGCAATCGCTTTCTGCACATTAGTGCTGACGTGGCTCATGTGGTCCTCGACCACGGCAGTGACGCGCGCCTTGGCGTATTGGCTGTTGGCTGCGATGAAGTCTTTGCAGAAGGCGACCCGTTGACCTCCGTCGCGGGCCTTGATGTAGGCCGTCTGCGTTTCGTAATGGAGGCGGTAGGCGAGTTTCTCAGCGTTCGGCTCAGATTTCACCGCTTCAAGCATGGCGCGGTGGTCACCCGAGGTGGCGTCATTGATCGTGATGTCACATACTCTGGCGAGGGAGAAGACCGGAACGTAGGCCCGCAACTTGGCTTCCAAGACATCGTTGGCGTGCGCAACTGGTGCGAACAGGCTGGCGGCGATTGCGAAAGCAACGAGACAGCGTTTCATTGGTGACATGCTCCGGATCACCGGACAGTAAACGGCGGCGGGGTACTTACTGCGCGAATTCCTTGGGCGGCACTCGAGCGGCAGCGTTGATCTGGATCATGCCTTCCGGCCTCCCTCGAAAGGGCCTTTACCGCTGCGGCGTCAACGACTTGATGAAGCGAGCAGTAACGCCCTGTCCTCGGTCATCGAGCGGTCGATCGCCGCCGATACCGTCTTCCAACCTGCCAGAGGCAATTGTCCGGCGAAAACTCGCCAGTCGGATCGGCGCGCACGAGCAGGTGCCGCCATGACGGTTTCGGATGAACATCGCGGTAGAAAGCCCGGAACTTGGCCCACCGTGTAAATCGGCGTGGGGTCCCGACGCGATCGGCGAGCTAAAGCATTGATCCAGCAAGCGGCGAAGGGGTCAATCTTGAACGCCTGTTCACAATGGATCCTGGGCTCGCAACTTCGTCGCGCCCCGGGATGACGATCGTAACTCCCCTCCTGCGACCGTTCAGTTGGCGGCGCGGCGCAGGAAGGCCGGGATATCGAGAATAGCCTCATCGGGCGCATTGCGCGCAGCGGTGCGGCCGTAAGGATCGAGCGGCCGGTCGGCCGCGTGGCGCGCATATTCCGGAGCCGCCCTTGCCGGTTGCCCCACGGGCTGTCGCGCTTCGGAGCGGAGCGGCGGGCTTTCCACTTCCGGAAGGGGTGCACTGCGCTCGATGCGATCGGCGATGCGGCGGCCGTCGTTGCGCAGCCTGCCCGCGAGCTGGGCGATGGCGGTTTCCACCGGTTGCGCCTGAGACGCCGGGTCGAGATTATCGATTCCGGTCGCTACCACCGAGACGCGGACGATACCGTCGAGGCTATCGTCAAACGACGCGCCGACGATGATGTTGGCGTCCGGGTCGGCCTCGTCGCGAATGCGGGTCGCAGCTTCGTCGACTTCGTACAGCATGAGATCCTTGCCGCCGGTGATGGAGATGATGAGGCCACTGGCGCGCTTGATCGAGGGATTCTCGATCAATGGATTGGAAATCGCGGCCACAGCAGCGGCAAGCACGCGCTTCTCGCCGGAGGCCTCACCCCGTCCCATCATGGCCTTGCCCTTCTCCTTCATGACGGAGAGGACGTCGGCAAAATCGAGATTGATCAGGCCTTCCTTGACGATGAGGTCGCTGATGCAGGCCACGCCGGAATAAAGCACCTGGTCGGCAAGGGCAAAGGCACCGGCGAACGTGGTCTTCTCGCTGGCCACCCGGAACAGGTTCTGGTTCGGGATGATCAGCAGGGTGTCGACCGTCTTCAGCAACTCCTCGATGCCAGCTTCGGCAAAGCGCATGCGGCGCTTTCCCTCGAAGTAGAATGGCTTGGTGACCACGCCGATCGTGAGAATGCCGAGCTCGCGCGCGATCCTGGCGACGATGGGGGCAGCCCCGGTGCCGGTGCCGCCGCCCATGCCGGCCGTCACGAACACCATGTGTGCGCCAGTCAATTGATCGCGGATCGTATCGATCGCCTCTTCGGCTGCGGCGCGTCCCAATTCCGGCTGCGAGCCGGCGCCGAGGCCTGCGGTCACCTTTGTGCCGAGCTGGATGAGGCGTCTCGCCTTCGACATGGCCAGCGCCTGCGCGTCGGTATTGGCGACCACGAACTCGACCCCTTGCAGCCCGGCCGTGATCATGTTGTTGACCGCATTGCCGCCGGCGCCGCCGACCCCAAACACGACGATGCGGGCCTTCATTTCGTGGATATCAGTGGTGCCAGTCATTTTTCCCTCGTGATTGCTCCGGCAAGCCGGGGATGGAGATGAGGATCGAGTGCTACCTGCGAGTCGCGCGGTCTGCTTCCACGATCGCAGCGACCAGACGTCCCAATCGACGCGCGGCTTGTCCCGCGATCGCGCCGCCGGCGTGGCGACCGTTCCGCAGAACCGCCACTTCGTCTTCCAGTAGTGCCGCCCACGCATTGGCGGCCGTCGTCTCGGCGGCCGCCTGCGTCAGCTCGACGGCGAGGCGGTCGGCGCGCTCGCGCTCGAACATTGCCCTGTAGGCGGTTGCGACGGCCTCGAGCCGCGCGACCTCCGCCCTTGAATGCCTCGATCTTGACTGCTTCGATCTGTGCCAGGGAGGCATCGATCGGGTCTGCCCGGCGGCCGCGTCGTGGGCGGGTGTGTACCGGAGCTCGGAGACATCAACGCTCACCAGGGCCTTGCCGTCCTCCGACCGCGAGCGCGGCAACCGGCGGCGTCTCGCAAGCGAACGCGCGGCCTCTCGGGAGACATCGAGGCGGTCACCCAGATCGGCGTACGTCAACAACTCAACGCACATCGGCGCTTCTCCTGGAGCGAACCGGGAAGGCATTTCGAGCTAATGATGGCTGGACGATTACCGCAGGCTAGGCCGCGTTGGTTAATGGACGGTTAACGCGCGAGCGGCGCGGTTTACGAGTGCCGTCACCGTGCCGACCCGGGATCGCAAGACACCATCAGCCGCGGCGACGTCCTGTCCGTCTTGCGCTGGCAGCGATAGAGCTTCAGGACGTTGGAGATGTTTTCGGAGCTCTCATTGCCGGTGCCGTCACAGCAGATGACGAGGTATTTGGGCTCGGGTTTCGGTGCGTGCTCCACGGGATGCGCCTCCGGGTGACGCTACCGCGGCGATTATAGCGGAAATGGATGGCAGCGAGGAGACGAAGGCGGCGTCGCCGGCATGGTGCCCGGTGTATTATCTGTTGACATTAACCACTTGTTAACCATGCGGTCGGCTAATGTGGACGGGTGGGGGATCACCATGTCGGCCCATGTGACGCGACCGAAGTTGATGCCTGTTTCGGCCGATCCAGCCTTTCGGTCGCTCGACCGGCTGGCGGTTCGCGCCAAGGCCGTCCTGCAGACCAAAACGGCTGTCCTACGGAGCAAAGCCATGTTCGGAAAGGACGATTTAGTGGACAATCTCAGCCGCGATCTTGATCGCGCGCGCGGAAGACGCGATGCACTCGCATCCGAAGCCACGACCCTGACGGCCCAGATCGCCGAAATTGAAGCCCGCCTTTCGGAGGAGAAGACCAGGCGGGAGCGTGATCGCGTTTTGGGCGAAATCGAAGCGATAAAATCCCGAATCAGGCAAGCCGCCGGCGCGTTTGCACCCGTCGTCGATGGTCTCTCCAAGGCGATCGAGTCGGCTGCTGCAGTTGTGCCCGAGGCTCGCGAGCTTAATAGTTTCCTGGTGTCGGTGGCGACCGAAATCGACAGTGTGCTCGATCCCCTGCTGCGCGAACTGGATCAGCGCGCGGATGCGGTGCGAGTCGGCCACGTAGCGCTGGACCTCCCGAGTTCGTCCAATGAAGCTCCCATCGAGCTGCCGAAAGACGGCAACGAACGCCTGCTTCGCTTTCCAGCATGGCTGTCTCGCGACAAGGAGACGGACAAGGAAACAGCGGAGAGTCCGCGCAGCACGGCAGCGTGAACCTGGCGGGTGGCGTCCTTGCGGCGCATCCTTCGAGACGCCCCGCCCCAAAACTCACCGCTGCGCGACCGAGTCGCATCGTGCGAGGCAGATGCTGGGTCCATTGCCTAGGGTTGGTGCTACCGGCCCCAGCGTCGAGTTTACTAGTATGCTCTTGGCAAGCTCTGATTGGTTAGGACCAGTCGCTCACACTGTCCGTTCCCAGGTTCGAGTCCGTGCGGATCATTGTGCGGCGTTCGTTGTGCCGCTGAGGCGGTTGCCGAGGTCTGTGACGTGCTGGACTCGATCGGGGATGCGTGCCCGGAGTGTCACTCAGAGCTCGGGTAGGCCATCTACTCATAGGTCGAGTGCTGCCAGTCAAGTTGGCGCGGCCGAGCAGCGTCGCAGGGATATCGATGCCGAGCGCCCTGACCTTCGCAAACATCGGAATGCTACCGGTCTTCAACCCGGAGGTCTGCAACGGGTGGTCATTAGCGGACATCGCTGAGCGCTTAGCGTACGTCCGCTTTAATCAACTCGTCAGCCCTCGCGACCAAATGCTGAGGAACAGATAGGCCCATTTCTTTGGCAGCTTTGAGGTTGATCGCAAGATGGAATTCGCTCGGCCCTTCGACGGGCAAATCACTTGGCTTTGCCCCGTTGAGGATCTTCTCGACGAAATATGCGCCCCGGCGCCATATTCCAACAATTGTCGGACCATAGGCAAGCAGTCCGCCGATCTGCACCCATTCTCGATATTCATGGGCGTTCGGAATTTTGTTTTCTATTCCGAAGTCGACAATCCTCTTGCGATCAAAGACGAACATCGGATCGGTGACAGTAGTCATCGCATCAATCATCGTATCCTGCGTTTTGCGCAGGATTGAAGCAAACGCGACCTCAAATTCCGGCGGTGAACGAACTTCAAACGGCTGCGCTTCAATTCCCAATTTTTCAAATGCCGAAGAAATACTGTTGAGATGATTGCTGGCGTAAGAGGGAAGCGGATTGTAAAGAACTGCCAACCGCGAGAGTTTTGGAACAATTTCTTTCAAGAACTCGACACGTTTGACATCGCGATCAGGCGAGAGATTGTCGATACCCGTAAGGTTCCCGCCGGGATGTGAAAGAGACGAGTATAATTTGGTTTCAACGCCGCCGCGGCTCGAGAGCACGACAATGGGAATTGTCGCAGTAATCTTCCGCACCAAAAGTCCGGGGTAATTTCCCACAGCCACGATCACGTCCACATTCTGCCGGACGAGATCGGCAGCCATCTCGGGCAGAAGTTCCGAATGTCCTTTTGCCTCCCGCCATTCGATGGTGAGATTGTTGCCCCCCGAATAGCCGCGATCACTTAATTCGCGAACGAAGCCGTTTACCCAAGGATAGCTGCTCAAATTAGCCGTCAGATATCCAATTCGGTAAATCTTTTTAGATTGCTGCGCTTGAGCCGCCTGCGGCCATACCGCAGCGCCGCCGAGTGCCGTTATGAAGTCGCGCCGCTTCATGTCCGATGCCTCCGCAAAGCCCAGAGACAACCTATCACTCGCCTCAAACTAACACATTGGGACCGGCTGGCTTTGACCTCTGCCACAGAATCTCGAGTAGGCCAGCCAGCCGCGCGAGGTCCGGTCCGGGTCCACAAGCGGTCCTCGACCGGATGCGCACGGCAGGTCGGCTATGGGCCGATTTGTTGCAAAAGTCGGTTGCAAGGGATCGGGTCGTAACTCAAGCCGGATTCTTCAGGAACTGGACTTTTTGGGGAGAGTTATGGGCCGATGAAGCCGGCGAAAACATTTAAACAGCAGGCTCGTGTTGCCGAGAAGGCCGCTCAGGAGACGGCGGACGAATTCGTCTCTCGACAGATGAAGGCTCTGGCTGCGGGTTTTAGAGCCCAGGCGAAAGTCCTGAAGAAGAAAAAGAAGAAGAAGGGCGCATGACGAGAGAATCGCTCGAGCACCAGGCCGACTGCGCCGAAGCCCTCGCCGCCCAGACGGCAGACGACGAACTTCGCGAGACTTTTCTGAAGGCCGCCCGGGAATACCGAGAGCAGCTCAAGACCGAGAACATGATGCCCCGCCGAGGCGCTGTTCGGACAGCCCCAACCCACCCGATGGGCTGGGTCGCGATACCGGGCTCTCCGAATAGACAGGCACCCGGCGTTAAGCCCGTGACCCAGCGACCCATTAGGAACAAGGCCGACAAGTCGGAATTGCCGGTCTGGGTGTCGGCATCCCCCTGCCGCCACTGAAAGCCCCGTGGCGCCGCCGCTGCTGTGAGGCTTTTCTTAAGGAGCCATGCATGAGCGACCGGACCGGCAATGAACCTGCACCCTTGGTGCTTTTCGGTTTGGCAATCATCCCGATCATCGCGGTATTGGCGTGGCTCGCTTCTTAGGGCTTTGAACCTTTTCCGCGATGGCGCGTTTTACATTTGAAGCGCCCCTAAGCTTCCCCCCATCAGAAAGCCCCGCTCCCCCCAGGCGGGGCTTTCGCTTACGCAGCGCTGCATCAACTCACCGCAATTTTCAAGCGGCCTTTGGGTTGACCACTTTTCCCCTTAAAGCAGCCTAGAAGTGGGCAGGGTTTCGAGGAGGCACGATTGCCGAAAACCCTAGTGGAATTCAGAGCGCGGGAGTATTTGCGTACATTGACCGAGACGACACCGCGTCACGGGGCGCGAGTTTCTGAAATAAAAAGTGAAAAGAATAGCGGGGATATTCCTCAAAGCTGACTTGATCTCTCCCTTCGCTGGCTTTCTTAGCGCAACTTATTGATGAGTAAGTAGTGATGACTGATCAGCAGTTAGCCTTGGAAGCGATCAGCGACGCGCAACTCATATTGGAAGAATTCCTTCAGCCCCACCCCAAGGACAATGCGCGTATCCTTGAACACTTGGTGGAAGTTCTCGAACGGCCTGCCTTGATCGTTGCTGTAAGTCGATTGCAGCAACACGGCAATTGAGCGCGCCCATGAGCAAACCGCTTCAAGCGTTTTCTTTGACCGTTGGCATTGTTGCGCTCTCATCGCTCGAAATGACCAGCCTGCATGCCATGCAACAATGCAGCGCCGCAATGCCGCCAAATCCGCAAGGGCAATGGTGGTCCTATCGTTTCATCGATGGACGAAAATGCTGGTACGCGGGCAAACCCTTGCTGTCGAAAGCATTGCTCGAATGGCCTATAGAGCAGCGTCCCGAACTCGGTTCTCGCGGAGAAGCTACAGGTATCGTCATTGCTAACAAGCCCGGCAATCCTTTCGATGCACAAACGTTGGCATTGAAAAAGGGGTCTGACACGTTTGAAGAGCGATGGCGTGCTAGGATCTCCAGCTCCAACCCTGCGCACGACTGAACAATACTAAAGCACATGCCCATCTCTCGCGCGCGCTAAAGCCGCCGTACCGCTAAGCCTTGTGGTGGCAACCACCCCCGTAAATTTCCCAAGTGTTGGCAACTAGGCGCTCTGGTTAAGTGGTCGGCGAGTTTTGAGCGCAGCACCATGAAAGCACCGAAGCCAAAGCAATGGGCCGAGCGAGAGGTCCAGCAACTGTTCAAGCTGGAACGGACGGGTGCTGGCGTATCGAAGATTGCAGCCGAGCTGGGCCGTCACGCAGGATCAGTGAGGCGAATGGCGCGAACGAGAGGGATACTGTTGAAGAAGTAGCCGTCGAGGAAGCTCGCATGCCCGCCCGAATGAGCGCTGCGCGGCTGATCCCGCCGATAAAAACCATCGTTGCCTGGGATAGACTTGCGATCTCATTCCGCGCAGTGCCGCTCGCGAACGTAAGTGCCGCCGCCCAATCAAGCGGCCGTCGCACGCGCAAAACAGATCTAGAGCTCGCGTGGCCATCAGCCCCGGTTCGCGGTTGCCGCGAGATACGATGCTCAGCTAACGCGAGGCGTAGTAACTCTGCCGCTGTTGGGAGGCACTTTCAGGGAAGCCACGGATCGATGACATCTGGGCGGGCGTATATTGCCTGTCCATCTTTCTGCTCGATGCAGCTCGCCCGCCGGATTGACGTATAATCATTTCTTGTTCGATGGTGATGAGCAGCTAGCGCTTCGCTGTGGGAAGCGGAACATTCTTCCCGTTGGTTTGAGCCGCGGTGCCCGGGTCACGCGCATGGAGCGACTGCGCCGGCATATTTCGAAACGGTTGAATGCGGATGGAAGAACGAACGGCTGGCAGTCGCGCCTGCTGCCCAGCTTACTGACGGAATGCCGGGCTGTCGCGTTTCTGTCAGCGATATGGCCGATCGCGAGCCGCGCGTGACCGAACCGAAAATGACGCGCATCGCGGTAACGTTTCCGCACCTTGCTCGCGCCCTGCCCCCAAAGAATAAGGCCTCGGGACGCAACCATCCCGAGGCCAAGCTTCAGTTCGCGACAACTTTCTTGCGCTTTTCCGGTTCAACGTCGTCTCCGATGTAACCATCGTGGACATCCTGAGCCCGAGCATAGTTCGGCTGATATCGAACGCTGGCGTAGTGCGACGCCTTCTCGGCCTCCGCAGCCCGTCTTCCGAGTTCGGCCGTATCTCCGAAACCGAGAACCTGCCGCGCCAGTTCGGTGAGGGGCCCGTCGACCTGGTATTCCGTCCGCTGCATCGTGAGCAGATTGATCGGGTAAAGCGGCGTGCCGTTGAACTTCTCGAACATCTCGTGGCGGTTGCCCCACTCGGTCAGGAAGCGCTCGCTGATCTGACGGAAGATCCTGATCCGGTCCACGGCGCTGATTTCTGCGCCGCGCAGCGCCTCTGCGAGCTTTGGACCGATATAGGGATGGTCCAACTCCTTCTTAGTTGGTTGAATGACCACGCCTCGACCGCAGAAGTCGATCAACATGTTCACCATCTTGTGCTGATTCTCGAGATAGTAGGCCCGCCCAAAATCGATGTAGATGTTGTTCGGCTTGAACAAGCCGCCGGGGGTCGCGAAGCCGGTTTCTTCTGCCGCGATCATGAACGCGCGACATGTCTCCCGGAAACGGATGAGCTCAGCGAGCTGCGCCTGCACGACAGGGCCGGAACTGGTACCGAGCGATTGCGTCAGAAGCAATGCAAGGCCGACCATCAGCTCGGCATGCACGCAGTGCCGGATCTGGGTTTCGAGATGAACCCAATCGAACTGGCGCTGCGGGTACCATTTGGCGTGATCCGGATTTCCGACGTGCTGCACCTGAGACCAAGGAATGAGCACATCGTCGAAGTATACCATCGCGTCGAGCTCGTCCCCGATGGTGGCAAGAGGACGATCGTACGGATCGGCGTCCGGTTCGGCATTGGACTTACGTGCGACGACCGAAATGCCCTTGGTTGCGATGGGAACCAGCGCGTAGATGGTCTGTTCTGGGATCTGCCCCGGTCGCCAGAGATTGCCTATCAAGAGGTGATTTACGAACGGGACCGATGTGCCGATCGCCTTCCAGCCCCGAACTAAAATGCCGTCTTCCCGTTCCTCGAGGATCTTCAGCATCGGCGTTTCAGCCATCGCGTTGTCGCGCCCGCGATCGAATTGCACGTCGAGGAACATCGGCGAGATGGCAAGATCCTGGGTGGTGACCTCATCCCATTGGCGCTGAATATTGCCGGACAGGTCGCGATGCTCGCCCTTGAAGCGGGATCCTTCTGCCCAAGGCTTTTGGTCGTCGACCTGGGTGAACATAACCACGTTCATTCCCGCCGGCGGCCGCGTGAAGATGCCGCCCTTGAAGTGCCGGCACAGGAAATCCGTGTATTTCCGGCGGCGGATCACGTCCTCCTTGTTCCGCGGCAGAAACCAGTGCATTGACTGACGGCTGCCGTCCTTGTCGACGAACGTCGCAATCTCCTGGTTCTTCGGATCGAGATGAAGATCGTAGTATCCCGCGATCGCGGTCGCATATCCCTTTGTCATCGGATGAGCGGTAACGTCTTCGATCAGCTCTCCGCCGACATAGATCTTCCTTCCGTCCCGCAACGACTCCAAATATTGCTTACCCGTTCTCATTGTCATGCTTCCCTTCAGCCATTGTTAAGTTGACGTTGGAACGAGGCCGCGTCCCAGTAATCTTCGCTGCGACTGATCAGGCCATTGCACAGTTCTAAGATGTGCACGCCGCGCAGCGCAATTTTCTGGCCGCGCGGGGCCACAGGGCCCATTTGAGTCTGCAGGGTGGCCGTCAAAAGATAGGTCACAGCCTGGCGCCCATCCGCGCCGAGAATTTCCGTTTGGGGCTCCCAAATCGCGTCGGGAAACCAGCCGAAGAACTTGCCAAGTCCCGCAGCAATCTCGTCGGGGCCGGTCTTCGGGCGGCCCTGCGCGATGTCTTCGTGCGTTCCGTCCGCAGCATAGAGCTGTGCGACTGAAACCGGGTCGTGCTGGTTGTACGCATCGTATAGGTTGCCGGCGATGCCCGCGATCCTCATGCGCCGGCTCCCTGGCAGATCGAAGCATCGTCAAGTGCGACGCCCCGAAGGTAGCGTCCCTCTCCGTAAAGAAGTGGGCGGTGACTTTGGGATGCCAGCACCCCCTCGATGGCGGCTATAACGACAAGGTGGCTGCCGACACGCCGGACGTCGCTCGCCGTGCAGTCGAAGGTTAGTATTGAGTCGCGAAGGACAGGCATGGTTACGCGCTCCGGCAGAGAAGATTGCGGAAGGACGTGACCGTCGAGAAATTTGTCTTCGCCGGCGCGGGAGCAGAGTTTGGACAGGTGAAGCTGGGTCTGACTGAGCAGGTTAACGGCGAAGCGGCTATCGCGCGAAATATCCGAAGCGGTTACCGTCCGGCTGTTAACGCAGATCAGGATCGTCGGAGGATCCATGCAGACCGGGGTAAAGGCGCTAACCGTCAGGCCCCAGGGCCGACCATCGTGCCGTGTCGTTATGACGGTGACGCCGCCGATAACCCGCCGCATTGCGGCCCTGAATGACTCCGCATCCGGACCGCCATTGACATCCCAAACTGTCGGATGGATATCCGAACGAAGTTCGTCATGGGTCGACGGCGCTGCCGCTGACTTGATCATTTCTCATCCCACGGTCTGTTTGTTGTCGCCGGAAGATCGCCGGCCGCTTCCTCGATCAAAACGGTACGTTCGACCTCTCGCCGCGTCTAATCGATATTTGGGATTCCAAGTATCGATCCGGTGGATGCATGAGCCGCGAGAGGCCGCACCGATCCAGCATTGCTGACCGATATCGATTGCGGCCCGATGCGTTCTCTCGCTAGTCTATGGCGAGCGCCGCAGCCGAAGAGGAGCATCGAGGTGAATCTTCGTAACATCGATCTGAATTTGCTCGTCGTGCTGGACGCGCTGCTTAGTGAACGGAACGTCAGCCGCGCCGGGCGACGTATAGGTCTCAGTCAATCCGCGATGAGCGCGGCACTCTCCCGTCTCAGGGAGGTCTTTCATGATCCACTTCTCGTTCGCGTCGGTCGCGAACTCGCTCTCACGCGGAACGCGAACGATCTGATCGTACCCATTCGAGAAACCCTGGGACGGATCGAACAAACCTTGCTCCAGCGACCGGCGTTTGATCCGAAGGTCGACACGAGAACATTCTCTATCAGCGCATCTGACTATGCCGGCCTTGTGCTGCTGACCCACTTTGTCCGGACCATCGCAGTCGAAGCGCCGAACGTTACGGTGCATCTTTTGCCGCGCTCCCGGGACGCCGCACGCCTCGTCCAGGCCGACCAGGTGGATATGATCATCGAACCGAGCGAACTTTTTGGCGAAACCGCATTTCCCTCGAGCCCACTAATGACGGACCGGTGGCTTTGCGCCGTAGACGCGAAAAATCCTCATGTTAGGAAGAAAGCCATGACTCAAAAGCAGTTCTTGGAACTGCCCCATCTGGTCTACGGCATCGGGACCGATCGCCAGCTGAACTTGGCTGACCAGCATCTTGCGGGAATCGGCGTTAAGCGACGTATCGACGTCACGGTCGAGAGCTTCCTACTCGTTCCGTTCCTGCTACAGGGGACGCAACTGGTCAGCCTCATACTTGAGCGAGCGGCAAGGCGTCTCGCCCAAACTACGCATATCAAAACGCTCGAACCGCCATTTGATCTACCCGACATCCATGAGACGATGTACTGGCATCCGCGGCACACAACCGATACCGGACATCGCTGGTTGCGCGAACGGTTGAAGGCAGTCGCGGCAGCTCTCGACAAGGCGGACTGACGTTCCGCCACCGGTGACGAGACTTTTGATGAATGACTGGCCGTCGGTTGGACACTCGGTACGCAGTCATGCTTGGCCGCCTAGCGGGAGGGTGAGCGCCGCGCCCAATTAGTTCCACGAACACATCGACCGCGCGAATAGAATTGCTCTCGTCGACCCAATCATCGAGGCATTCCGGCAACAGCGTCGTCTGCTGGCGATCCGCCCCTTGAACGAAACCCCGCATCACTTCCCCCGCCGATTCAGCAAGGAATCATAGCATCGACGGGGTTTTCACACAGCCTGGACCCTTCGTCAGCCCGGACGCTTCGGTCATCGCGGAGGTTTCGTTGATATCCATGCGGATCTCCTGCTTCGGCGTCAGGCCGACTTTCGCCGCGTCCCTGCTGCCGGCTTCTTCGCGGCGGTCTCCTTGGCGGGCTTCTTGCCGGCGATCGGCATCAGCATTTCCTTCTGGCCAGCCCCCGCCTTTTTCGCCTTCCTTGCCGGCTTCTTGGGAGACTTGGTCTCGGCCGCAGCACCGCCGACACTTCGGCGGAGCGCTTCCATCAGATCGACGACGTTCTCGCCTTTCGGCCGGTCTTTCGGCACGATCGGCTTGCCGGCCCGCTTCTGAGATCGACCAAGGCGGTTTCGTACTGGTCCTCAAACTTATCGGGTTCGAAGTTGCCGGCCTTCTGCTCGACGATATGCCGGGCGAGATCGAGCATATCCTTCGTGACTTTGACGTCCTGGATTTCGTCGAAATATTCGGCCGGATCGCGGACCTCGTAGGGGTAGCGCAGCAGCGTCCCCATCAGGCCCTTGTCGAGTGGTTCCAGCGCGATGATGTGCTCACGGTTGGTCAGCACCACGCGCCCGATCGCGACCTTGTTCATCTCGCGGATTGTTTCACGGATTACCGCGAAGGCATCGTGGCCCACCTTGCCATCAGGTCGCAGATAGTAGGGACGGATAAGGTATCGCGGGTCTATTTCGGTTCGGTCGACGAACTCGTCGATCTCGATGGTCCGGGTCGATTCAAGCGCGACGTTCTCGAGCTCTTCTTTTGTGACCTCGATGAAGGTGTCCGTATCAACCTTGTAGCCTTTGACGATGTCCTCGTTGGCTACCTCGTCACCGGTATCTGCGTCCACCTTGGCGTATTTGATCCGGTGGCCCGTCTTTCGGTTGAGTTGATTGAACGAAACCTTTTCCGACTCCGAAGTCGCCGGGTAGAGCGCTACCGGACAGGTGACGAGCGAAAGACGAAGGAAGCCTTTCCAATTAGCGCGGGGGGCCATGGTACGCAGTACTCCGAAGTAAGGCGGCTGGGACTCAAGACGAACGCGAGACCTTGGTTCCGACAGCGTTGACGAGCCCACAAGAGGATATTTTTTAGGACGGGCCTCGACTCTTTTGTTCTTCTTATGTTCTATTTGAGGTATGACCGATCGACCCGCGAGTTGGCGCATGCCGACCCTAAAGCAGATTGAAAAAATGGCCGCTGTCGTTGGACGAAAGGTGCCGCCGCAGCCGGGATTGGCTCCGGACGATGAGCTGCCGCCGGAATACTGGCAATCGCTACTGGACGACCCGCGCGCCGAACCTCGGCCTGGCCCCTCAGCACGAGCGATGCGGCTGAGCCAAATGTCTCAGCACATTTTAAGGGTCGGGTGCCGTCGCTGCGCCAGGGTTGTCGAGATCCAGAAGGTAGATGCCACTCGCCTCTATGGTTCGGAGGCGCTCTGGCGAGATGTCGGACAGCGGCTGCTGGACAACACCTGCACCCAACGAACCGGGCGTCACGAGGAAGACGGCTGCTGGCCTGCGTTCGAGTAGTCGCTGGCGTTTGGGAAACTGGATGCTGCCATGGCACCGAAGCATCACCCGACGCCCCTGAGCGGCGGCGATTGCAAAGCGCTCGCCAAGGAGCTGGACCGGGCCCGCGCGAAACGATTCTCGCGGGGCAGGCCGCTGAAGCCACGCTGCGCTCATCCAACAGGCCGTCGTGAAGCACGTTGGCATCACCCCCGTGAGGATTGGAAATTTCCCGAAGGCCGGCTATCTGTGCCGGGTCTCTGAGCTGATCAAATATTGCCGCGTCGACTTCGGTCCGCTGACAGAGCGCAACCAGCCGCGGGACCGCGTCGAGATCCTGTCAGATGGCCGCTTTGCGGTGTTTCACGGCATTCAAGCCCTGATCGGAGAGGGCGGCATACCTCGTAGCGCTAGCTGTCTGGAGCGGTACATTGGCTAAACGGGGGCGCACTGAGGGCCTGACGCGCTGGGCCAAATCGCGGGCTGGCCGAGAGCACGCGCGCCGCAATGCCCAGACGAACCACAAGCGCTTTCGGGCGCGGCCACGGTGTCGGGCCAAGCGCCGCAATGGCGAGCTTTGCACGCAGCCTGCGATGAGCGGACGTAAGCGCTGTCGGCATCACGGCGGTCTCACTCCGGCGGGGAAGGCCTGGCACGTCGTTCAGTATCCGGACGCCTCGACACCCGCCGGCGTGGCGCGGTTCAACCGCAAGGTTCGGCAGCAACAAAGGTATGCCAAGCAACGCGCTGAGCGCATGGCGAAGATGACGCCAGAACAGCGCGCCGCCTATGAGGCCTGGCATCGGGCCCGCCGTCCCGGCGTCACGAGGGCCGCCAGGAAGATCGAACGGGAGCGGGCGCGCCAAAGTGCGGACGCGCGTCGTTTGATCGCTGAGCGGTCGCCTGAGGCGGTCCCAACTCCGAACTAGCACGCATCCCGGAAGCTCTGTCTGGCGCTAAGGCCGAATTGGCGCGGTTCGAGACCAGGCCCAAATCGATAGACCAAAGCAAAGGGGTGTTCGGATGGCGGCACAGCAGCCCGATAAGCCAACTCGTTCCGAAGCCGTCCGCCGCCTGGTCGAGATTGGACTAAAGGCGAAGGTAACCTAGCGTCCCCGCGTACCGTAGTTGCACGGAAACACCCCCTACACCCTTGCGCGAGCAATCAGGAAGCGGAATCATGCCCACTTTCAGATGGTTGTTTTCAGTGAGGGATCATCCCATGGGAATTTCGGCGAGAGTTTCTGCGCGCATATCTGCACAACTGAAGAAATATCAGAAAGTGTTAGCCACGGCAGCAAGGGCGATCGATACCTGATGTCTTACCGACCCCGTTTTTGCGGCAGTGGACTTCTCTAAGCCCTGATCTCTGCCGGCAACGTGAGTTGCGCCTGCGCCGGCTTCTGCCACACCGCACTCCATAGCCAAGGACCGAAAGCGCATTTCGTCAGCAGGAGTTCTGTGAATCTGATTGGCTAACCACTCAAATTCGAAAGTCTCGTCTGGAGTGAGCACAGCCAGAATGATTTGGCCGAGCCCGTTAGTACGGTAAGGAAAATTTCGCCACATCGGATGGTGCCACGGTTTGTAAGCACACTAGAAGGCTCCCGATCGCCGGCAACTTAACTCCCTTGTTAAGCTTGACGTCGGCGCTGCACGTTAATTCTGGAACGCGAAGATTTATGAACCTTGAACCGCCCCGGGTTTGCCGGAGGCTCCAACTCCTGAGAGAATGGAGCCATGACGAGCAAGACGACGAACAAGTTTTCACCCGAGGTCCGGACCCGAGCGGTTCGGATGGTTCTGGATCACGCCAG